>DATGEP010000425.1:0-1382 GCA_035310125.1 Ktedonobacterales bacterium | reverse complement strand
CGCGGATGCCTTGCCCTTCGACAGCAACGCCTGCAACTGCGCCCGCTCTTCACAGGTCAGTTTGACCCGGTACACCTTCATGGAACCGCACTTTACCGGAACTCACCTACTGGGCGATCCTGCCCTGACACTTCACTAGCTCGGCACAGCGCTCGACGAGTTGCTCGCAATTGTCCAGTACAAGCAACAGCTGACGCTGCGCCAGGTAGTTCATGAGCGTTGCTTCGGGGCCAGAGTCCAGTTCGACGCGGAGTCCCAGGCTCGATGCAATCGTTGGCGCGACGAGCTCCGCTTCGGTCACCGACGACAGGTCTACGAACCACACTCCGTCGACATATTCCGCCCGGATCCTGTTCGCCACCTCGAGCGCAAGACGAGTCTTGCCGACGCCACCTGGACCAACCACTGTGACCAGGCTGCTGTCCTCGCTGAGCAAGACCTGGCAGACTCTGGCAACGTCGTGAGCCCGGCCAATCAAGCGCCGATGTCGGACTGGCAGGTTGGTGTTCTGTCTTGCCGATTCATCGCTTGTGCCGCCGCGCGCTGGTCGTGACCGGGCTAAGGGGCCGTCAAAGAACAAATTCCTGAGTCGAGGTCTATGGACAGACAGGTTGACGGGGTCGGAGTGTGTAGCTCCAGGCTGGGCAGATAGGGTGCGGTTCCAGGTTGAGCGTTCGCATGAGAGCGTTGGTGACCGTCATGCCGGTCTGATATTTGTCGGAGTGGAGCACGGCTTGTACGGTCAGGCCAGCCTTGGTGGTGGTGCCACGAATGGCCGCCAGGAACAGCTCCCAGGTGCGCAGCGGCGTGCCAGCGCAGTTGCCGCTGATGAAGCTGAACAGACGGTGCTCGATCGGGTTCCATTTACTGGTGCCCGGCGGGAAGTGACACACGGTGACCTGGAGCCCCAGCCGATCGCACAGCACGGCTTGCAGGCGCTCCTTCCACAGCCGTGCGCGACAGCTGTTGCTGCCACCGGCATCAGCCAGGATCAGCAATTGCGTCGCGGTCGGAAAGGCTGCCCGGCCCTGGTCATTCCACCAACGAGCAATCGCGTCGACCGCAAAGGCTGGCGTGTCGGCCGAGTTGCCAACGTAGACGGTACCGCGGTTGTTGAGCACGTCGAAGATGCCATACGGCACGGCTCGCCCCAGGCTGTCGCCCGGAAAATCATGGATGTTGACCGCGCTCGGCTCGCGGCACCACGAGCACCCCGCCTGCTTGAAATCGCCGATCAGTTCCTTTTTCTTCGTGTCGACGCTGATGATCGGCTCCCCCGCTGCGGTGAAGATGGCGACTTGCTCGTCGATGTGGGCGAACTGGACATCACGGTCGGGGTGGTTCGATCGAGCTTCGAGTTGTTTGCTGTTGACGCGCAGCGA
>DATGEP010000424.1:0-6999 GCA_035310125.1 Ktedonobacterales bacterium | reverse complement strand
CGCAGCTTGAGTGGGACACGCTGGAGCACCACACGGTCACGTTCCGGGGCAGCCCGCAATTCCAGGAATACCGCGCCCAGATCGCCGGCCTGTTCGTGGACCCCATCGTGGCACGGCACTACGAGACAGTAGAGTGATGAGTACGTGCGGTGCCATTTTTGCCGGAATTTCGTGGCCGATTGCCCAGATGCGCAGCGCCAATCAAAGGATGGCGCGATTACAGGTAGCGTAGCATTTGGCAGACGGGATAGCTGCCGAAAGTCACGGTCCAGTCGGACACGATTACACGATTATGGGACCACACGATATCTCTGGCATAGACAGGTAAAGAGGTCTATGCCCGCCATACAGCACTTTACCCAGATATCCAAGTCACATATCCCCGCGATGCGCTAAAGCTCGCGGGGATATGTCTCGAAGACTGGGGACGACCAGTAGGTAGACATCATCTGCGACCGGGCATACTTCACGGCTGCTTGTAGCAAGCTTAGCGTCAGCTCATACAGGCGAACTTTGGCATTCACGAAGAAGCAGACCACCGGCTATATCGGCGTGTCGCCTATACGTGGCAGCGCCTTGAAACCTTCCAACGCCGTATACATTTCTCATGGCCGCGACCACCCATCATCACTGCCATACCCTGCTATCACTCACAGATACCCGCCCTTTGATCCCGTACCGGCGCCGACTGTCGCCGGCTCGCGCGCGGCCTCTCGGATGGGCACAATCTCTACCACTGCGTTGTAGTCCGGCACGCCAGCGGCAATGTCACAGACTTTACGCTTGATGAGCACGTTGCATTCTGGCCAGAATGCCTGCACATTGCGCGGCTTGATACGGTCAATGCGGATGGAGCAGCGCATGGAAGCGCCATTGTCGCTGCGCAGCTCCACAGGGTCGCCGTCGCGCACTCCAAGCGCGTCCGCGTCCTCTTTCGAGATGATCACGGCGAGGCGGCCCGCGCCAGTCATGGGATCAATCTTCTTGTAGACCAGGCTGTTGAACTGCTTGCCGCGCCGCGTGGAAAGCGCGAACTTACCCGCGGGCAGATCCAGCTCCGGCGGCGTGAGCGCGGCGAAATGGCCTTTCCCGTCGGGCGTCTTGAACTGGCCGCCCACGTAGAGGATAGGTCCACCATATTGCACCTGATCACCCTCTTTACGCAGCCGTTCGATTCCGGTGTAGCCGGGATGCACGCGAGCAATCTCGTCGCGGATAGCCTGTGCGTCCTTGAAGGTGACCAGCTCACGGTGCTCCGGGTGGACCCGCGCGGCGACCTCCTGAAAGATTTCCCACTCCGAGCGCGCCTCGCCGATGCGCGGGCCGCGAACCTCCGGTGTGAAGATGATGCGGCGCTCGGTGGTCGTCTCGGTCCCGCCGCCACGCTGCTCATAGCGTGTCTGCGCGGGCAAAAGGACGACAGTATCCGACGGATCAACCAGCATTTGTGTCGTCAGATAGATATCCTGATGGACGCGCAGCTTCGGCTTGCCTAATGCATCGTGAACGTAGTCGGGATCAGGCATCACTTCGAGAAAGTTACCACCGCTGCAATAGAGCACATCCACGGCGCCGTCGTAGGCGGCGTCTATCATCTCGACGGCGCGATAGCCTTTCCACGTTGGCGTCTCGAACCCCCATAGCTCAGCGAACTTCATCGAATTCTCGACGTTGATAGGGGCGCCGCCGGGGAAGGAATCCGGCACGGCGCCGACCTCCGCGCCGCCTTGCACGCCGCTGTGTCCACGGATGGGAACGACACCACAATGCGGCTTGCCGAGCCAGCCCTGGGAGAGCGCCAGATTGACGATGGCCCGCACGTTCTGCACGCCAAATGTGTGCTGGGTGATGCCCATACTCCAGATGAAGATGCCCGTCTTCGCGTTGTGGATCAGCTCAGCCAGCTCGCGCATCTTCTCGCGCGTCGTACCGCTGGAGCGCTCCAGCGCTTCCCAGCTTTGATCCGCCAGCGCCGCCACCGTCTCGTCCCACCCGACAGTATGCTCCCGAATGAACTCGGCATCTACCCAACCCTGCTCGATCAGATATTTGAGCGTGCCGTTGAGGAAGCCCTGATCGCCGCCGGTGTTGATCTGGAAAAAGTAGTCCATGAGTTTCGTGCCCATGAGGGCGCTTTCAGGTGTGGACGGCACCCAATAACGCACCATGCCCGGCTCGCGATAGGGATTGACGACGGCGAGTTTCGTGCCGGCGCGTTTGGCCTCATAGAGATACTTCGTAGTGACAGGCTGGTTGTTGGCGATGTCACTGCCGACAAAGATCAGCAGATCGCTGCCGATCCAGTCTTTGTACGAGACTGAGGATGCGCCGACGCCGACGCTCTGCTTGAGGCCCACGGAGCTTGGCGAGTGACAGACTCGCGCCGCATTGTCTATGTGGTTGGTGCCAACGAAGCGTGCCGCCTTTTGCGCGACGTAATAGACCTCATTGGTGAGCCCGCGCGACGTCAGATAGAAGGCGACGCGCTCGCGCGGTGTCTCGCGGATGCGACCAGCGATCGTGTCGAGCGCCTCATCCCACGAGACGCGACGGAAGCCGGCCTCGCCGTTGCGACGCATCATCGGATATGGCAGCCGGCCCAGATCGCGCAGCTCCTTACTGGAGAGCTTCTTCAAACCGTCGAGGTCACTGACCAGCCGCTTCCACGGCAGAGCGCCCATCGTGTTGAGCCTGAGGAGATTCAGCCGGATGGTGCAGAGGTGGATGCTGTCAATAGTCCAGTCGCGCATGCCGGTGGTGCCGAGGGCGCAGCCGTCGCAGCAGCCGCGATTGAGAATGCGCCAGGCATAGAGCGGATGGCGCTTATTCTCCCACGCCGTCTTGAAGATTTCCGTGAAGTGATGCGGCTTCTGTTCGCCGATACCGAAGGGCTTCCACCCGGCCCAGAGTGATGGTGCGATGAGACTCTTTGCCATGCTATGCCACCTTACGAGTTTTAGGGGAGCGACGCCGTCATAGTCGTGACCGGCGGAGACGAGCGCTGCCGTGCGAACAAGAAGCCCAAGTGCCGCCTGCTGTGTATTTGATGCCGCCATGCTATCCAATCGCCGCGGGCTTTGTCAATGGCACATCTCAGCGAGCGGAATGTATATCACGATACGAAAATCCGCCACCCGGTGTGGCGACCATCGAGCCAGGTCCCACTCCAGTCCGGGCAATTGGGGCTACCCATACGAGTAGCCCCACGCGGGGATCAGAGCCACCACTTCTGGCCCAGTGCGATGTTGAAGACGGTGGCATACGTGAGGTACATCAGCCAGACGCCCGTCAGTAGCTGCCATACCGATACGAACTTGGCCGCGGTCTTGGAGCTGAGGAAGCGGGCGGGAATCTCGCTAAGGTAGATGAGGGACAGGCCGACAAACAGGATGGCGACGGGGATGTCGCTCGCCATGATGAATCCGATGACGCCCAATATCGAGACGATGAGAAAGGGGATGGCCATCCAGCCGTCGGGCTGCGCGCTGGCGCCGACGTAGCGGCGGTGACCCATGACAAACCAGTGTACGCCGTATGCTGTGAACGCGAGCGCCGCTAAATACACCGGCGCGGCCTTGTCAAAGACACCGAACCACGTCATGCCGACCATCAGATAGACACCCGTAATAAACTGCATGAAGCCGGGCATCCAGATTCCCCACAACCCGATGGTGCGGTCCACTTCAGGCGAGGAGGCGGGGAAGCCGAAGAATGCCTGCCCACCCCAGATGAAGTATCCCGTACCCAATCCGAAGAACCCAATCGCGAAGGGCAGAAATGCGGACTGGCCGAACTGAAACACTGTCATGAAACTGACCCTCTCATGGCGCCAGCATGCTGGCGCAATTACCAAACATGTAGCCATCGCTACAAAAGGAGAGGTGAGAGCAAACTCTCTCGGCGTAACGGCGATACGGTACTGCGCGCGGGAGAAGATGAGAGGACCAGGCAAGCACCGCATCGGTCATGCCTGGACTGCGGTGGAGGGCCGCGAGCGCGCCAACACCAATAGGCGCGGGATGGAGCGCCTGTTGCGGGAAGAAGCAAGAGCGCGATAAGACCATTTGCCATGGTACGTCCCTCACATGTGCTAGGAGAGTGACGCAGTCACGGACGTGTCTATCTGGACGTACTTCGAGATGTGAACAAGGCGAGGATGAGCGCAGAGGCTGCTTCTCACGACGATATCGCGCCCACTGACTCGATCAGAGCGGCGCGACGAACGCATGCTCCATACTACAGCGGCGCCTTTTGTATCGCAATGCTACATTATCGCAATGCTACATGATTACTGGCAGTGGTGTCAAGTGCGCATCTCGTTTGACGGAAATCTTGTCACGATGTGAAAATCAGAGCGGGATGTTGCCGTGCTTCTTGGGTGGATTGGTGTCGCGCTTATTCTTGAGCATATCAAGAGCGACGATGAGCTTCTCGCGCGTGTGGCGCGGCTCGATCACTTCGTCCACATAGCCCCGGGCGGCAGCGACGTACGGATTGGCGAATTTCTCCTGGTAGTCGTTAACAAGCTCTTGCCGGCGCGCTTCAGGGTCGTCGGCGTGCTCGATCTCATCTTTGAAGATGATATTGACCGCGCCGTCCACCCCCATCACGGCAATCTCGGCGGTAGGCCAGGCGTAGTTGATGTCGCCGCGCACGTGCTTGCTGCTCATCACGTCGTACGCGCCTCCATACGCCTTGCGCGTGATGACGGTCACTTTGGGAACGGTAGCCTCGCAGTAGGCGAAGAGGAGCTTTGCGCCGTGACGGATAATGCCGCCGTGCTCCTGCTGGAGACCTGGCAGGAAGCCCGGCACGTCCTCGAACGTGACGATGGGGATGTTGAAACAATCGCAGAAACGCACAAAACGGGCGCCCTTGTCTGAGGAGTTGATGTCGAGCACTCCTGCCAGCACGGATGGCTGCTGCGCGACGATGCCGACAGAGCGGCCATTGAGCCGCGCGAAACCTACAATAATATTCTTCGCGTACTGCTCATGCACTTCGAAGAACGAGCCTGTATCTACAACGCGCTGGATGATCTCCTTCATGTTATACGGGCGGTTGGGATTGTCGGGAATAATCTCATCGAGGCTCTCATCCGCCCGGTCGGTCGGATCGTCACAAGCCAGGACCGGCAGATCGTCCATGTTATTCGAGGGAAGGTAGCCGAAGAGCGTACGCAGTCCTTGCAGGCATTCCGCCTCGCTGGCCATGTTGAAGTGCGCGACGCCGCTTGTGGAGGTATGAATGGTAGCGCCGCCAAGCTCATCAAACGATACGTCCTCGTGTGTGACCGTCTTCACGACGTTCGGGCCGGTGACGAACATATGGCTGGTGCCCTCGACCATAAAGATGAAGTCGGTGATGGCGGGCGAGTAGACCGCCCCGCCCGCGCACGGCCCCATGACGGCGGAAAGCTGTGGAATAACACCGCTGGCCAGTGTGTTGCGCAGGAAGATATCCGCGTAGGCGCCCAGGCTTACGACGCCTTCCTGGATGCGGGCGCCACCGGAGTCGTTGAGGCCGATGACAGGCGCGCCGTTCTTCATTGCCAGGTCGAGGATTTTGCAAATCTTCTCCGCGTGCGCCTCCGAGAGCGAGCCACCGAAGACGGTAAAATCCTGCGAGAAGACGTAGACCAGCCGTCCATCAATCTTGCCATAGCCCGTTACGACGCCATCGCCCAATATCTTCTGCTCCGCCAGGCCGAAGTCGGCGCTGCGGTGGGTGGCAAACATATCCAGCTCTTGAAATGTATCAGGATCGAGCAGCAGATCCAGTCGCTCGCGAGCGGTGAGTTTGCCCTTGCGATGCTGGGCATCGATGCGCTTCTGGCCTCCGCCAAGCTGCGCCTGTTCTTTGAGGCGTCGTAGCTCTTCGAGCTTCTCGCGTGTCGTCTTCATGGCTATTGCACTCCGTTGTACGCAAACTCACGCCTCAGCGGCCGGCGCGCGCTGCACCAACTCCAGCAGCACGCCGCTCGTGCCCTTGGGATGAATGAAGATACCCCGGCCCTCGGCGGTGGGGCGCGGTGTCGCGTCCAGCACCGGCGTGCCCTCGGCTTGCAGCTCCGCCAGCGCGCGCGCGATGTCGGGCACTTCGAGGCAGATATGGTGCAGCCCCTCGCCGCGCTTCTCCAGAAAGCGGGCGACGCCTGTCTCCGTGTTGGCCGGCTCCAGTAATTCTATCTCGCTGCCGCCCGGTCCGCCCATCGGCAGGAATGCGATTTTCACGCCCTCGCTCGCAAAATCAATGACTTGAGATGGCGTAATGCCAAGCGTGTCGCGGTAGAAGCGCAGAGAGCTATCGAGGTCGCGCACGACGATGGCGACATGGTCAATGCGGGTGATGCCGTCAGTGAGCATGGAGTAAGTCCCTTCCGTGAGATGGTGGCGCTCAGCGCTTCCCCTGATTATAGCGCGCATGGCAGAGCGGCTTCCGCTGTTGGCAGATGACCAGCACTGGCTGAGATTGCCGTTCAGTGTTGCGGCACAGCCTCATTCATAAAGCCCTAAATTATCGAGTAAGCATCTGTGAATGCGAAATACTTATACATTGGTAAAACCGGCTAAATACTCCTGGGAGGTACTTGACAGACGGCTCACCTGTAAGTAACATCGGCTCTATCAAGGCAGAATGCCTGCTGAGAGGAGTTACCAAAAGGGAGTTAGTGGGCCGGGGAGGTGGCCCAAATCGTGACCGCGTGACCTCGTGATGTTGTGTTTGATGGGCAATCGGTCCCATCAGGCGAGCCGCTGGATGGACTATTATCCTGTGGCGCTCAACGTAGCTCATTGAAGGAGGTTCGACCAATGACTGATGTATCCATCTGGACGACATGGGGCAAGCGTATCTCGCTTTGCGTAGCGGCGTGTGCGGCACTGTTTTTTGCGCTTGGTGGCGAAGCACATGCCGCGAGTCTCAAATCTTCGGGTAATCAGCCAAACGTCGGTCAGTGCCAGATCACCCACTGGACAGACAAGCAGGATGTCACCATTG
>DATGEP010000423.1:0-6657 GCA_035310125.1 Ktedonobacterales bacterium | reverse complement strand
GGTATGCCTGCCGCCGGGCACATTACCTCCTGCGCGATAACCTACGCCGCCGCGGTAACGCTGCCCCAGCAGCCGGAGCTTGAAACGCCGAATTGGAGCTGGCAGGGTGACGAGCAGACTCGTTACGAGACGTTTCTTGCCACGTTTCCAACCAAGGCTGAGCATGATGGTTTACATTCGCACCTGCTCGGTTATCCTGATACCATTCAGGACGATATGCGCAGCGAATGCCAGCTCGGCGCAAACGGTCTGACGGGCGCTGACCCGCGCGCCGCCGAGGTCGCCAAGGGAGCGAACGTGTGGAGGCTGCTCTTTCAGCTCGATTCTGAGCCGGGCGCGGGCATGCGCTGGGGCGATGCTGGTATGCTCTATTTCTGGATCGAGCGAGACGCCCTGGCGGCGAAGCGATTCGATACTGTCTGGATGGTGCTGCAATCGGATTAGGGGTAGCTTACAATGAAGCGATACGGCATATGGGCAGCGGTGGTTGCGGTCGCGCTGGCGCTGGTGTTGAGCGGGTGCGCCACGACAGACTCAGGCCCCACCACATCGTCGGGCGGGCAGCATCAGTTTGGGGTGCAGACGAAGACATCTGGTTGCCAGGCGCACGGAGGGTTGCCCGATTCCGCCTGCACGCCGGGCGCTTTGCTAGCTGGCGCGACCAAAGATCAAATCTGCCAGTCTGGTTATGCAAGCTCTGTGCGTAATGTGCCGACGAGTGAGAAAGACGCCGTGTACGCAGAGTATGGGATTGCGAGCCACTACGCGGGCGAGTATGAGGTGGACCACCTGGTGAGTCTGGAGCTGGGCGGCTCCAATGACATCGCGAATCTGTGGCCAGAACTCGCCTCACCTACGCCTGGTTTCCACCAGAAGGATCAGGTGGAGAATTATCTCCATGATCAGATGTGCTCGGGCGCGGTGTCTTTACAGCAGGCGCAGATTGAGATCGCGACGGACTGGCTGCAGGTGTACCACCAGATGCAAGGTGGGTAGGGAAGGTGACGGTCAAGAGGAGTGCGTGCCGATGTACATGCCGCGACCCGCAAGCCATTCGCTGTCGTGAAGCTCCGTGAGGCCCGCCCGCATGAACGCGGACAGATACTCCTGCTCAGTGAAGAGACCTAGCTCGTGGTGCTCGGTGAACAGCTCGACGCCGTCTGGTGTCACCAGTGGAACGCATCGAATGCCGACCACTCTGCCTGAGTGGTCGTCTGCCACTCGAAGAAGGAGACGCCCGTGCAGCCGTAGTCGCGAGCGGTGCGCATGTCGGCGGTGATCTCATCGGCGGATGGGGCGGACTGAGCGCCCGCCCCATCGTCGGAGTACATATCGTACATCTGGCCGGTCTCTTCAATGGGAATCATTGCGCCAGTGCCGAGGGCTGTGGCGGAGGCGCGAACGGTCATAATAGAGTTGTTGACGAAGTGCGCTACGGCGGCGGGTGTATAGGTGTGGTGGTGACGGCTGTGCCAGTAGTCCATCGGCGCAAGGACGTTCCAGCTCGCAGCCATCGCGGCATAGGGATAGTACGTCTGAGCGTAGGGATGATACACCGAGGCGACGAACAGCTCGTCTGGTCCAAGGAGTGCGCGCAGGGCCTGGCCATAGGTGTAGACGCTCGCGCTGTCGTCTACCTCCTCGATATCCATGCAAAGTCCGTCGGCGCGGTCGCCGGACGGGGTCACATAGTTGGCGACCTGGGCGGACATGCGCACGTCGGCGGAAACGTCGCTTAGCGTCGTGTAGATCCAGGCGACGACCGAGATGCCGGCGGCATGCGCGACGGGCAGAAGCCGGTCTAGCGAGTTGCGACCGTAGAAGCCAAAGCGTGTGATGGCGACTTCGGCATAGATGTGGGTGATGCCCGCGAGCTTAGCAGACTGAATGAGGGCGTGCGGGTCTGAGTGGCGTGTCAGGTAATTGGTGAACCACATTCCCTTGCCGGCAACGGGCGACCAGACCGGTTTGCCATGCACGAGGTGCGTCACGGGGTCGGGCTGATCCAATCGCACGTCGCCGCTCCAGATCCAGCCGTTCTGGCTGCCCACCGTACCCAGATACCACGGCGAGCCGCCGCCATCGCTCGCCCAGCTGGCGATGGTTACTGGAGCGCCGACGGCAAGGCCCGTGACGGGCAGCGAGCTGGCATCGGGGCGGGAATAGAGTGTGGCGGGCGCGATCAGCTTGCCCGCACCGCTAAGAGGCCAGGGACCGTGGCTGGCGGGCAGGATGTCCGATTGGGGATCCGGGACGCCAGGGTACTCACAATCTATCTGCTCCAGGTGTGTGGGCAGGCGCGGGCCGAGGTCGCGGCTCTGGATGTAACCATCAATGCCGCTCCAGATGCGCACATGCTCCCAGGCGGAACCGCCGGAGGTGATCTGAGCGACGGGTACGACGTCGTTGCCACCGTTCAGATCGGTGAGGATAGTGGAGTGGGTGTCCGGCTGGGCGTAGACGGAGGTGCAGCCGGCCTGGGCATAGAGCAGGGACGGCTGCGCGGCACGGACGGAGGCGCTGTTCCTTTGCAGCAAGACTAGCACGGCCAGCAGCGGCAGAAGGAGCGCAGCACGCGGCAGGAAGCGCCAGCCTTCCGCGCGGGACGTATATCGAATGCCGGGTATACGTGTTAGCATATTCGCCTTTTCTCTCATTTGGAGGTGCTGGCTGCGCCGGGATCTCGGGTCCTACTCTTCGCGACCGAAGCGTCCGCGTGCCCGCTGAGTATACCGCGCTCAGGAAGTAATTGGGACCTCCTCAAGCTTCATGGAGAGGACGCGCGAAACACTGTCGCCGCCCATTGAGATGCCGTAGATGGCGTTAGCATGAGTCATGGTGACGCGGTTGTGTGTGATGACGATGAACTGGGTATTCTCCGCGAGAATCTTCAGGATCTCGCAGAAACGCACGACGTTCGCCTCGTCCAGCGCGGCATCCACCTCGTCGAGCAGGCAGAAAGGGGGAGGGTTGGTTTCGAGCAGGGCAAAGAGCAGCGCCGCCGAGACCATCGAGCGCTCGCCGCCTGAGAGCAGCGAGAGGTCCTGCACCTTCTTGCCAGGAATCTGGACGATGACTTCGATGCCACCGACGCCGGGACCTTTGGCGGCTGCCTGCGCTTCGCCAGCTTCCTCATCGTCGTCCTCACCGCGCGGACGGCGCGGCGCGGTCAGCTCCAGGCGAGCGGCGCCACCGGAGAAAAGGGTCACGAAATGGCGCTGGAAGCGCTCATTGACGGCTTGGAAGGTCTCTTCAAACTGGCGGCGCATCGTGGTATCCAGCTCGGCGATGACGGTGCGCAGGTTGGCAGACGCTTGCTCCATGTCACGGACCTGGCCGGTGAGAAAGTCGAAGCGCGTCTTCAACTCCTCGTACGCCTGAGGGGCTTCGGGGTCGTAGCCGCCGAGATGCTTGATCCGGCCCCGCAGCGAGTCTATCTGGCGCCGCATTTTCGCGGCCTCCTCCGCAGTGGGTGGCGCTTCGCCGTTGTCCGTCGCATCCTCGGAATATTCCTGCGCCCGCAGCACGATCCGCTCCAACGGATCGCCGTCACCCTCGTCCGCCAGCTCCTCACGGATTTGCGCGGCGAGGGTCTCCAGAGCGTCGCGGGCGCGCTGCGATTCGACGATGTAGCGGCGGTACTCGACCTCCAGCCGCGCGAGATCCTGCCGCTCGGTATTCTGACCGCGCTCAATCTCCTGTAACTGGTGCTCCAGCTCGCCTTGCCGCTGCTCACGGGAGCGCAACGCTTCGGATAGCTCGCGCGTGCGATCACGCAGCGTGGTGAGCGTCTGCTCCTGGGCCTCGGTGGTTTCAGTGAGGTGCGCCCGCTGCAAGTGGATGGTCTTGAGGCGGTCGGCACGGCGCGCCATCTGCGACTCCAGCTCGCGCTGTTGGGCACGCAGCTGGTCAGCCCGCTGTGTGAGGGCTTTGGCCTCTTGCTGCTGTACAACCAGCGCGGTACGCGCGCGGGCGAGGTCATCTTGCTGTGCGCGGTTGCGCATAAGCACCTCATCCAGCTCGGCTTGAATGTCTTCGACACGCTCCGCCGCTTCGCGCTGCGCCACTTCCTGCTCGGCAACACGGGCGGCAGTGGCTGTCACCTCCTGCTCAATGCCGCTGACCTCGGCGGCAAGCTGCTCGGTCAGGCTGCTGCTGACATGCAGCTCGCTCTGCGCCCGCTCCTGCTCGCGCTGGAGTGTGGTGACGATGCGGGCAAGCTCCTGTGCCCGTGCCTCGGCCTTCACGAGCTCCCTACGAATCGTTTCCGCCTGCGCCATATGGGAATCGAGAGAGGCGCGCGCGGAGACATGCTGTGCCCGCAATTCCGTGATGCTGCTGTCCAGGCGATCTATCTCAGCAGGAAGCTGACGCAATTCACGCTCGCGGGCAAGCACGCCGACGTCGTGGGCGGTATCGGCGCCATCGGGACTGCGCTGGCCGCCACGGAGCCACCCAGCGGGATGGAGCACCTCGCCGTCGAGGGTGACAAAAGGGATGGTAGGGCCATTCTGAGCGACATCGCGCTCGGCGGTGGCGAAATCGCGCACGATGTACATATTGCCGAGCACACGCTGCATGAGCGGGCGCAGCTCGGACCGGCACGCTATCAAGGTGCGGGCGAATCCGTAGTACGCCTCGCCGTCTGGCTTGGGCGCGGCGGAGGATGACGTAGGCGACTGATCAGCAGGTTCCATCCAAAGGAATGTGGCGTGTCCACCAATAGAGGCGCGAAGCCAGCCGGCGCCGTGGCGGGCATCGTCAGCGGAAGGAACGATGAGCGCGTGCAGGAAGGGGCCGAGCGCGGCCTCGATAGCGACTTCGAGACCGGGCGGCGCGCTGACGAGCTGAGCTGTCACGCCGAGTATCGGAGGCCGCGCGTCATCGGTCGTCTGGAGAAGGGCTTTGACGCCATCGTCGAAGCCCTCCAGGTTGCGCTGCCATTCTTCGAGTAGTGCCAGGCGGTCAGCCAGGGCATGGCGCTCGCGCTGGGTATCGGCGCCAGCGGCGCGCAGTCGCTCAACGTCCGCCTGACCCGTGGCAATGTCGTGCGCCAGCTCATCACGCCGCGCAACCAGCGTCTCCACGGCGGCATGGGCGGTCTCGAAGGCCTGGTGACGGTCGGTAAGCTGCGTTTCCGCAGTATCCACTTTGCGCTGGGCGAGACCCACGGCATCGCGGCGAGCGGCGAGGGCGCGATTGCGCTCGCCAAGCTGACGCTGGAGACGGCCCAGCTCGGTCTGGGCGGCGCCGAGCCTGGCCTGCGCCTGAATGACGTCACGCTGTGCCGCGCGTGTGCGGGCCTCCTCGCGCTCCTGCTCTTGCCGTGCCGTATGCAGCCCGCGCTCCAACGTTTCCAGGGTAGCTGCCAGAACATCGGCCTGGGTCTCGGTAGCAGTGAGCTGGGCTTCGAGCGCGCCGACATGGGCGCGGGCGATATCCACGGCTTCGGTTTGCTGCTCCTGTTCGCTCTCGAAGTCGGCTTGCTGACGATCGAGGCTGGCGAGGCGCTCACGGGCGACCGCAAGCTCGCGCTCGGTGGCCTGGAGATTGCTGTTGGTCTCGCCGCGTTCGCGCCGCAAAACGGCAAGCTCGGCGAGCAGCGTTTCACGCCGCTCGCGGACGTCTTGAGCAAGCGCGTCTTCAACGGCGAGGGCATCTTGCAGCTTCTGGATGCGCTCCTGGCAGACGCGCTCGGTCTGTTCCGCCAGATTGTGGGCCGTTTGTGTCTCAGCCCACTGACGGCGATACCAGACGCGTAGCAAGCGGGTAAGCTCCTCGCGGGCGCCGGAGAACTCGCGGGCGCGGCGGGCGTGTTCGGCGAGTGGTGCCAGGCGTGGCTCGATCTCGCCGAGAATGTCGTGGAGGCGCGCCAGGTTGCTCTGGGTGAGGTTCAGTTTCTGTTCGGCGTCGTTGCGTTGCGCCTGGAACTGGCGAATGCCGGCGGCATCCTCGAAGAGTCCGCGGCGCTCTTCCGGACGGGCGCTGAGGGCCTGATCCACAAGTCCTTGCCCGATGATGGTGTAAGAATCGTGACCGATGCGTGCCTGCGCGAGCAGGAGCAGCACATCCTTGAGGCGGACGCGCTGGCCGTTGACGAGGTATTCGCTATCGCCGGAGCGGAAGCTGCGCCGTGAGCAGGTCACTTCGGTGAACTCGGAGGGAAGCCAGGCCGAGCTATTATCGAGGATGAGACCAACTTCGGCCATTTGCGCGGTTGCGCGGCCCTGCCCACCGGCGAAGATGACGTCATCGCTCTTTTTACCGCGAAGCTGGCGCATACTCTGTTCGCCGAGCACCCAGCGAATGCCGTCGGCGATGTTACTTTTGCCGGAGCCATTCGGTCCCACGATGGCGGTGATGCCGGGGCTGAATGCGAGCACCGTGCGCGGGGCGAAACTCTTGAAGCCGTGAAGCTCCAGCCGTTTGAGATACACGTTTCTCGCATCCTCACGACAACAAGCAGAATCGAGGGTGGACTCTTCCTGGGGCAGCATACCACGCCGGCTGGGGATTTCCTTGAGTGTATCGAGGGAGTGGCCTGCATAGGCTATACGCGCGAACAGGCGCAGTGACTGTCGGTACAAGAAGTGGCTTCGCAGAACAGCGGAATTGTGGTATCATGGTGTGGCGTCCGGGAGATATCGCGGATGCGTC
>DATGEP010000422.1:0-3032 GCA_035310125.1 Ktedonobacterales bacterium | reverse complement strand
AATCGATCTCAGGCTCGAGGAGGTGATCCATCTGCGCCTCGACGTCGTCCACGCTGACGCCGACGAGGTCTTTCAGCGGAGCCTCTTCCACCCGCCGGACTGCGTCGAGCACCGATTGAGTGCTCATCTGGGTTCGGTCTTAGGACGCGCAAGGTCCGTCGCCTGAAACCAAAGCGCGGAATAACCAGAAAGTCTAGGGCGGTTCATGCGCCGCCTCCCATCCCGGCCGGGGCAGTTGAGCCAGTGCGAACGAGCTGGTCTGCTCGACGCTGATAGCCGAGGAGTCCGGCCACCGGCCGGAGCAACGCGAACACTGCTCTCTGCACCCACCAGGGCGGGCTCGCCAACCGGACGTGGTCCGCGAACTCGGGGGCCAGTAGGGCGATCAGAAACAAGTTGGGCATGCCGTGACGATCCACTAGACCCTCTCTGGCCAGCCGAAAGAACACCTCATAGAACCGCTCGGTCGACGGAGTTCCCGGGCGGAACCATGCCCTTACATGGAGCTCGTCGGCACCCTCGTTCCAGAACGTGTGGCGCACACCGCGTGGAACGTCCAGCGTCTCGCCTTGCCCCAGGACCTTCTTCTCGCCGCGCACCATGAAGCCAGCCTCACCGCTCATCACCTCGAAGCGCTCGTCCTGGATGGGGTGAACGTGCTGAGGACCAGCAAAGCCGCCGGCCACGAAGAATCCGTCGTTCTCACTGACCTCTCCGCCCGTCTCCGCCGATGTCTGCCGGAACACCATCCGCTGGCCCGTGACGGGGTTCTCGATCTGATCGCCTGACTGTGTCATTCTTCCCCCTATTGAGGATAGGCTGACTATAATTAAGGAGAGTTCTACTATGGCCGAACCCGGAGGCAAAGTCAAGCGACGTTATAACTCCGTCACCCGGAGGGAGCAGGCGTCGGGCACCCGCCGCCACATAATGGCGGCCGCTGGACGCCTTTTCGCAGAGCGAGGCTTTGCTCGCACCACGATGGAGTCGATCGCGGCTGCTGCTGAGATCGGCGTGGCTACCGTGTACGTCAACTTTGCCACTAAGGCCGCGATCGTAGAAGCGCTCGTCGTTCAGGTGACCAGCGATCCGCAGCTTGACGTGAACTCTGTCCTGGAGGAGGGCGACCTCGATGTGGCTCTTCGCCGTGCTGCAGCCAATATCAGGCAGCTCCACGAGCGAAGCGCTTGGCTGACAGATCTGCTGCGTTCGAGTCGTGGAGACGATCCCGTCCTCGAGGTTCTCTGGCGGAGGGGGCGGCAGCAGCACTTGAGGGCGATGCGAGAGTTTGCGCGGGAGCTGAAAAGAAGGGGGGTGCTGGTCGACGGGATGAGGGTAGATGAAGCGGCGGACATCCTTTACGCGCTGGCCGGAGCCGAGACGTATCGCGAGCTGGTAGTCGAGCGAGGCTGGGCGCCGCGGCGTTATCAAGCTTGGCTGGAGAAGGCTGGACGACGGCTCTTGCTGACCAGCTCTGCCGTTTGACGTCGGGATGATAGGCATTGCGGCCTCTTGCCTTCAGCCCTCAGCCCTCGTCAGATACCCGAAGTTCTGCGACACATCAGCCGACGGCCTTATGGGACGCGTCAGCCGAACCTGCACAGTGAAGTGGCTCCGGGGTCGTGAAGTGGCTCCGGTATAGGCTCCCCTTAGTGGACGCTCTTCGAACTTGTGTCCTCGCTCCGACCACTGAACAGCTTGAGATCTTGAATCATGCTGGAGCTGGCGACTCGTTCACGTTGAAATCGGTTGCGTGGTCTCGTCCAAAAGGTCGGACTCGGGCTTACCAAGGTCGACGGGCATGCCGTAGGGTCGGTCGAGTGTCTGACCTGTCGACCAGTACACCTCGACGACATTGGCGTCTGGATCGAGCAGATACAGACTCAAGGTGACCCTATGATTGAGCGCCATCGCTATCCGAAGATCGCGCGCTTGTGCGTCGGCGTATATGGCCTTGAGCTCTCTCAGAGTCGGGACTGCCACTGCGAAATGTGCCGCCCTCGGATTGGTTGCGAGCGCAAGCGTTTGAAGCTCTTCCTGAGGCCGGTCGCTGAGGAACACGAAATCGCCCAATCCGGTAAACGCGCCTTCCATGGTCACCTCCATGCCAAGGAGGTCGTGGTAGAAGTCAGCTGATTGTTTCGGGTTCTTCACCACCACCCCAACATGTCCAAGCCTCACTTTCGCGGTCATGTGCTCGTCTCCTTCGGCGGGTCTGCCAGCAGGCCCTCGCGCCCATTCACTAGAATGATATTCAAGTCAATGTGGGGAGCTTACTTGGTTTGAACCGACCGGTCAAGACCATGGTCAAGCGCCCTTACGACGCGAGCAGCCGCCAGGTTGCGGCCCGCAGGACGCGACGCAAGATCGTCGAGGCCGCGAGGGCCTTGTTCCTGGATCGCGGCTACGCTCGCACGACAATGCCCGCGATCGCCGAGGCCGCCGGCGTGTCCATTGAAACGATCTACCTGTCAGTCGGTCCCAAGGCTGCCCTGGTTCGATACCTCATCGAGACGGCGCTGTCGGGTACGGACGAGCCGGTGCCCGCTCTTCAGCGAGCTGGCGTGGCCGAGATCCAGGCTGAGCCGGACCCTCGGCGAAAGATCCGCATGTTCGCTCGAGTCGTGCGCCAACTGCAGGAACGTCTCGCCCCTATTTGGGCAATCGTTATGGAGGCTGCGCCAGGGGATACCGAGCTGGCCTCGCTGATCCGTGAGCTTCTAGACCGCCATGTGGGCACCATGCGACTTTTCGTGAAGCATCTGGCCGCGGTTGGGGCTCTGCGCACGGGTCTTTCTATTGACCTGGCCGCAGATGTCCTCTGGGCCACCAACTCACCCGAGTTTTACGGACTTCTTGCGCGGGGGCGAGGTTGGAGCGGCAACAAGCTTGAACGGTGGCTGGCAGACGCCTGGCAACGACTTCTACTCGACTGAGACTGACCGGCTCGTAATCTCGGGGTGGCGGCTGCATGGCTCCGGAGCAGGTGGCTCCGGAGCAGGGATTCGAACCCTGAACCTTGCGGTTAACAG
>DATGEP010000421.1:0-4725 GCA_035310125.1 Ktedonobacterales bacterium | reverse complement strand
CACACCGGCCGGCTCAGCCTGCCCGCTCCAATTCGTTCCACACTCACAGTCAACGCGATAGCTCCCGTTCGTGGAGTTTCCGTCAAACGCGACCGTTTTCATGGGCGGCGCCGCCCGATCGGCGCCGAGTCGTAACGCCCTCGGTTGTTGTCGAACGCGAGCTCCAGATCGCAGATCGGGCAGTGCGCTTTGTCGCCGCCGACGATCTCCCACACGTGCGAGCAGGCCAGCTGCACTCGGTATAGCGCGAGCTCGAGTGCCGCATCGGCCGTGAGCGAGACCACCCGGTAAGGAATCGGCTTGTCCACGTCAAGCCAAGGTGTGTCGTTGCAACACGTCATAGCTGCTCAGTCCATCCACTGGATAAACACCGGACGGGGTTCATCCAGCGATTCCACGCCGAGCTCGGCGAGCCGCAGCTCCAGCGCCGATAGGACGTAGGCAGCTTCCGGCAAACTCACGCGTGCGACGATTCCGCCTAAGACGAACTCTCGCTGCTCGCTGACCTCAAGCGCCAGGTGCCGCCAGGACTTTTCTGACATTGGTCCAACCTCTTGTTAGATCTAATGGACCGAGAGATCTACCTAGCATTGGTCCAACCAGTCCGATACTATGAACGCGGGCGCCCTCCTCTCCGTAGACCTCATCGGATAGGGTAAGTTGGCGCCTTCCCCTTGTCCACAGAGTTGTGCAGGGGGTGTACACTTTCGGCGTTCGCGCCGAAAGCCCCCCGCGCAGCGGAGGAAGGGGCAGGGCGCCGCGTGTAGGCGCATCCGTACGCCTACGCTAAGCGGGCGCCGCGCGCAGACTCTCTAATGGGGTCGCCCCCTGTGCGCTGCGGCGCGGGCGACCCGGCTCGCGCAAGCGCGAGGAGCAGTTGACCGGAAGCCAGGTTGCGGGTAAGCTTGCCTTACCTTCGATCGAATGGTAAGCGAATGCCAACCAGACCCGTAGAGACGGCGAGCTATCTCTCAGCAATTCGCCGCATGATCCGAGCTGCAGGGCGCCGAGCTGGCCACGATGACGTCGAGGAGCTCACCCAGCTCCTGGAGCTGCGGCGAGAGCTGGATGCCGCCGTCCTGACTGCAGTCGTCGGCCTGCGGGCCTCAGGCTGGACATGGCGGCAACTCGGCGAAGCCACAGGCACCTCTAAAGAAGCAGCGGTGCTGAAGTGGGCCTCGAAAGTTCGGCACGTGCAGCACCGTCTAGATTGCGTCGACCCCTATTGCGAGCACAGGCAGGCGGACGGTGCCTAAGTTTCACTGGTACGCCCGAGCAATATTCTGGCTCGGATTCTTCGAGCTGGTGCGCCGCGGCGCGGCCGCGTTGCGGCCCGCGGCGGAGTTAGCGCAGCAGCTCGCCGATTACCACTGACCGGTAACGTCAAGGCTCCCTGAGCAACTCGTTGATTGTCACCACCGCCCCTGGCGCCAGATCGTACGCAAGTTGCGTAAACGCTGAGCACCGGGCTGGCAGGATTAGCTGCGGATTGTGCTCCAGTCGCACCGAATGCGGATAACCGTCGGCGGTCCCAAAGGTGATAAACCCCAGGTCGAAATACTCCGCTGGTGTGGTCCCTTCCTGCCCGATCGGTCCAGGCACGCTAGTCACGTTGACACTGACGCCCAGGATGCCCTGAATGGCGAAAGAACCTGCGCCAGTGAGCCCCGGGTGCACTGTTCCTGGCACATACGCGAACGGTACGAGCTGGCGCTGAATCAGGGTGATCGCTTTCAAAATCTGGCTAATCTCCGCTTTTACTGAATCTTCCGTGCAGCATGGCTGTTGCCCAGCACCCCCTGGCGGAGGCGCGCCGCCGCAATACAGCTCCCATGCCAACTCCACCGTTTGCGTCGCTCCAGCGGGGACACCGGTCACCGCTACGGTTATCGAATACGTGCCTGGCGGAATCGCAAAAGTGGGGTCAGCTCCGGTTCCCGAAGGAAACGTAGACGTCTGGTCGAACAATGGTGCCGTGCCTGACACTGGCGCCATAACAATCTCCCAAACCGTGTCAGGAAACGGGCCAACTACGCCTTTGAAATTCTTGATGTGCAGCACAACCGATGTGAACGATCCGTAGTTGAACGGCAGCGTCCAAACATGGCCGACGCTGGTCGGATATTGCGGCGCTGGACTGTCAGACTGCGCGCACGGAGTGCTCGTCGCAGGCGGTACGACTTGCGGCGGGTTCACCGTTGGCATATCCGCCGGCGGAAGCGCTGGAGTTGGCGGTGCTGGCGAGGCGCCAGTGACGCATTCGCACAAGTCCCAAAAGAGCATCGCTGCCAACCAGTCTTGCAGCTTCTGGCTCGCTGCAGCTTGGCCGGTGTTGTAGTACGGATTCAGAAGGGCGGCGATGTCGAAAGCGTCAAACACGGGAATTGCTGGCGGGCCATTCGGACAGAACGTTGTCAGGTCGTAGTACACGTAGGCGATGGCCGCTCCGATTGCCAGCGAGGCCCAATTCGCGCTGTTGGCGAACTTGATTGCGAGCGAAGCGGAGCTGATCTGAATGGCGCGGCCAAACACGGGGTTGGCCTGCGTTGGGCCGTTTCCCGCACAACCAGCGGTCATGGAGCTCCAGGAGCTGGCGGCTGGTGCGGCAGCTGCGGCTCTGAGACGGAACTCACCCCCTCCGCGAAACCTGCACGCTGGGCTAGCGTTTCAAACTTTGTTGCCTGCGAATTGACAATGGTGTGAACGCCTTGAATCTGCCGCGCATTGATGATCGACACCACAACACCACCAATGCCAACAATGGCAGCGGTCAACGCCGAGATTAATGTCACCGCTTCTGTAACCGACATGGTTAGTGAACCTCACCTCTACGTCCGCAGAGCACTACACACCAATCCAGAAAGAATCAACGAACGCACCTACCAGCGTAACAGAGTGAGCGACGATAGAAGTAAGTAGGCCGCTCCAGGCCGCAGACGGACTCGGCAGGTAGTTCACCTCGAAGTTGTCTTGCAGGCAAACTGCCGCTTTTGTGGTGGAGTTGATGTATCGGAACACCCACGCAACATAGCCGTTCTGTCCTCGGACCACTAGCATAGGCGGTACCCTTTCAATACCAGAAAACGAAGTTTACGACGTTTCCGGGTTCAATATGCCAGAAGACGTGATCGCCACCAATTAGAGGGTTTCGGACGATCTCATATTCGAACTCAACGTACTTGAATTGCGACACCCCAAGCCGACCATCGGCGGGACGGTTTGTCGCAATGGCCCACCAACCTACGTGCAGCAAACGCCTATTCGTGCCAGCGCTCCGATACTGAACCTGCGAGCTGGCGGTGGTCAGCTCAGTAACGAACTGAAGGGGCGTCAAGAACGAGCCGAGATCATGTGAGCCTTCTCCGGACATGTCGAACGCGATGGTTGGCAAAAACGTGTTCCTGACTTGGCTTTGAGCCCAAAGCCAAGTATACCGAATGCACCAAAAAGTCAGGTATAATCGTGCGCTGAGGAGAACGCAAACGTATGTCAGTTACAACTAGCGCTCGCTTGTTCAACTACTTTCTCTACAACTCGGATGACGGGTCAACGTACAACCTCAAATCGGACCAGGCATGGGGCCAGGCTGCTGCCTCGGGCGGCGCCGCCGCGACAGCCACACGGTCCTACGGGCGAGCGTCGCGCCGGCGTGCGCCTCGGAAGGTCGTGTTCCGCGATGCTGGCAGCTTCCGGACGTTCACCGCTCCGGTGTTCACCACCGCCGCGTACAACGCGCTGGTGATCGGCACGACCACCCTCACTCGCTTCCTGCCAGGCGCGTCGACCGGTGTCACGTACACGTGCATCAAGAAAATCCCTGAGAAGCTGCCGACCTCGGTTATCGGTCGCCAAGACCTCCAGGACGTTCTCGCCGCCTGAGCTGCACTGAGACATAGGGAGACCCACCATGACACTTCAGAAACCCGACCAAGAGCTCATCGCTCGCTACATCCTCCAGGGCGCCGCCAACCTCGAAACGGCGCGGCAGTCGCTGGTCGCCCTCGGCGAGTCCGAGCCGAGCGCCCTTGTCGGCAAAGGGGACGAACTCTACGCCCTCGCCAAGACCATCAATCCTGACCTCCCGTAGGCGGAGGTAATGGCGCCGCCGTGCTGGAACGTGGCCAGCGCAAGCGGCGGCGCCCTCCGCTGTACAATCACCGCGCATTCGCACCAGCTGAACAGGTAGCGCCGAAACTGCGGTGCTGACAGCTGGTGCGTCTGCCCCCGCCCCTGGCCTTACCTTCCTCGCGCCAGCGAGGACCGGCCTACGGCACGGTAGGTGAGCCAGGGGCGGGGGTTCAGCCCCAGCTCAGCTGGCCAGAATGCGAATAGAAAAGCGGAGGTGAGCTGTCCGCGTCACCCCCGCCCCTGGCTGCGAGTACCTCTACTCGCAGAGCACTAAAGTAGCAGGTTCCGAGAGCTGTACTCCAGCCCTGTTGAGCGGGAGCGCTTCACGTGCTCCCAGTATTGCTGGTGCCAGTCATTGAATCGCGTCGTGAATCGGATGATAGGCAACTCCGACTGGTGGGCCAGGCGCATATGCACGACACACTCCGCGACTGGCAACGCTGGCGACCAGGAGCGCACACCGGCCGGCTCAGCCTGCCCGCTCCAATTCGTTCCACACTCACAGTCAACGCGATAGCTCCCGTTCGTGGAGTTTCCGTCAAACGCGACCGTTTTCATGGGCGGCGCCGCCCGATCGGCGCCGAGTCGTAACGCCCT
>DATGEP010000420.1:0-4062 GCA_035310125.1 Ktedonobacterales bacterium | reverse complement strand
CGGATGGAAACGAGGGGGGAAGGCATGCGAACGCTCACCGAGGTGCTTCGCGATATGCGGCATCCGTACGACGGGTCGGCGCCTGCGGACCTCCTCGTGGAGACGTGTCGCATTCTGGCGAGCGAAGTGGATATGGAACGTGCGGGTGGGAATGGACGTGTGCCGGTGATGGTCGAGGAGCTCCTGCGAGCGTATGACCAACGCATCGCGGAGCTGATGCGAGCTACGGCGCGCTGGCTGGGAGCGTCTGGCGAGCACGTGGGATAATGGAAGTGGACGAGCGCAGGGATGACGCGCGTGTCGGGCAGGTAGGGCGGTGGTGAGGTGAGAGCGTGAGCAGGAAGCGGCGCGGACAGGGAAGACCGGGCGGACAGCAGAACGGACGGCCATCGAGCGCGAGCGGGAAGCGGCGCGCGTCCGCTGATCCGGTGATGCTCTCGCAGCGCGCCACGACCCCCTCGCAGAGTCAGAGTAGCGCGTGGCAATCCGCCAGCGGTCAGGAAGCGTTCTATGGCGGCCAGCCCTATCCAAAGATGGACCAGGTGCCGCCCAATAAGCCGCTGCTGAAATCGCTTGGCGCGACGGGCACGGCGATCTTCGGCGGCATCATCACCAACGAAGAGTACAACGAGGACTTCTATTGGAAGGACGCCGTCGCGCTCTACGAGCAGATGGTCCGCAACGACGCGCAGATCTTCGCCGTGACGCAGCTGCTGGAGCTGCCCATTCGCCGCGCTACCTGGAGCATTGAGCCCGCCTCCGACGATCCGCATGACAAGGAGATTGCGGCATTCGTCGAGACCTCGCTCTTTCACGACATGCGCTACGAGACGAGTAGCGGCCGCGTGCTGACGCAAAAGTGGGACGACATCCTCCGCCACATCCTGATGATGCTGCGCTTCGGCTTTATGCCGTTCGAGGTCGTCTGGCGCATCGAGGACGGATGGGTCAAATGGGCGCGGTGGACGCCGCTGTTGCCGCGCACGATCTGGCGCTGGTGGATCGGCCAGGACAACGAGCTGGTCGGGGTGCAGCAATGGACGTTCAAGGATTACACCTACCAGTTCGTGGACATCCCCGCCGACAAGCTGCTTCTGTTCGTGCACCGGCAGGAGGGCAACAACTACGAGGGCGTCTCGGTCCTCCGCTCCGCCTATAAACACTGGTATTACAAGGACAACTACTACAAAATCGAAGCGATTGACATCGAGCGCAACTCGGTGGCGATCCCGGTGCTCTATCTCCCCGAGAATTTTACCGACACCGATGTCGCCAACGCGCAGACGATCATGGCGAATATGCGCGCCAACGAGCAGATGGGCGTGACCTTGCCGCCAGGCTGGCAAATCGAATACATCCGGAACATGCAGCGCACCACGGCGCAGGTGCAGCCCTCGATCCAGCATCACGACGTGATGATTGCTCGCAACGTCCTCGGCCAATTCCTCAATCTCGGCTCGACGGAGGTCGGTGCGTACAACCTCAACGCGAGCCAGATGGCGATGTTTCTGGCGGCGCTCCAGGCCGAGTGCGAGTACATCGAGGATGTCATCAACACCGATGCGATCCCCAAATTGGTGGACTACAACTTCGATGGCGTGGAGAACTATCCCCGGCTGAAGTGCGGCAAGCTGCGATCGCAGGATATGGACTGGCTGGCTGGCGCGCTGAACAAGCTGGCCAACATCCCGAACAATCCGCTCGTGCATAGCGACGCGGAGCTTGAAGATTACATCCGCAACGAGCTGGGGCTGCCTCAGGCGCCGACCTCCGAGGTGGAGGGCACCAATCCGTCCGCGTCGAGCACTCCGGAGCGTCCCGAGAACGACCGCTCCGACGACCACAGCGACACGGAATCGCGGAATGTGGTCAGTGGGAGCACGGCGCCAAACGGCGATGCCGAAAGCGGCGACGCGAGCACCGACGCCGGCGCCCAGAGCGCGGACGGCGATGCGGCTAGCAGCGCACCAGGGAGCACCCAGGCCCGCGAGAGCGCCGTGATGATCCAGGAAGCGCGCCTGTTACGTGAGGCACTGGAGGCGGTGTGGACGCGGTGAACGCACCAGGCGCACGTATCGAGACGGTCACGATCCCGCGCGCACTCTATGACGCGGTGCTGGCGACTTTGCGCGCTGTGGCCACGCGCCCCGATGCAGAGCGTCTCTTGCGTGACGAAATCCAGGCGGTCTATCGCGACCACGACGCCGTCGAGCGGGCGATGGTGTTCAGCAATCCGTATCCGCGTCAGGCGCATGGACGATTCGGATTCGGAGCGGCGCCGAAAGCGACTGGTGGAGCGGGCAAAGGCGCCGGCGGCGCCAAAGGCAAAGGCGCAGGTGGTGCCAAGAAAACCGCCACGAAGGCCTCGGCGAAGACGCCTACGAAGACGCCTACGAAGAAAGCGATTGCCAAGGGCGAATTCGGGAATCCAGATGTCTCGGTGCATGGCGATCATGTGCTGATAAAGATCCATGATCATACCGGCAAGCTCCATCAGGCGAAAATCGAAGCCGATGAGAATCTGGGCGGCTACAAAATCTCGACCAAAGGCGCGGGAGAAAAGACATTCACCCCTGGGATGGAAGGGCTCTCCGCTACGAGTGTCAACGCCTACATGCATGGATTCACCGGCAAAACGAAAGCGTTTGACAAGAGCACGCTGCCCGCAGGCGCCAAGAAGACGAAGGCCGAGAAGGATGCCTACAAAGCCAAAAAGGCGGCGCACGACGACTTCGTGAAGAAACTTCCCAAGGGCGGCAACACGCTGGAGGTTGGTCTCAGTCTCGACCACATGGCCTTTGTCTTCGAGAGCGGCCATCAGGTCGAAGTCACGAAAACCATAAAAGGATACACGGTGGTCCATATACCCGTGGACGCGCACGGGCAGCTTGATACGGCGCATGCCACCAAGACCTACGCCAAGAACATGACGGAGGTCAATCAGCAGCTCAAGGGATACGGCATTAAAAACAAATTCACGACGAATACCTTGAAAAATACCAATGGAGTTCTGGCGACCAATTACTACGCCAATAAAGGCAACTACGCCAAGCAACAGGCGACCGGACATGGCATCTCCGCCCATCTGTTTAGCAGTGCGATCACAGAAGCCGAGCCGGGAGACACCTTTGGGAGTTTTAGACTCTCGCTCAATGGGCATACCGTCGAGATGACGGCGCAAGCCAATGCGGATCCCGCACTGCATGGCGCACTGCGGCTCACGGTGGATGGCAAGACGGAATTAGACGCGGCTTCACCGGCTGAAACGACGAAATGGCTGACCGATCGAGGCGCATCGCCGCGCGTCGAAGAGTTTGCGCACATGGCCCACGATGACATGGTGCAGTACGGCAGCCACGGGAGTGCGCTGCGTCCCGATATCCAGGCGCAGCGCGATGCGTTGGATACCAAGTACGGCAAGTACTCGCTGAAGGCCGCTCGCAACCAGGTCGAATCCATCTACAAGCAGTATCCCGAGCTCAAGACCGGGGTCTTGAGCCATGAGAGCGGCGGGCAGGGAACGCATCTCAATCCTGGCAACATCGCCAAGCAATTCAAGAACGGAACACCCACTGAGAAGCTTGTGCGGGCGCAGGAAGCCTACAAGCAACTCAGTGAAGTGAGTGAGTGGTCAGTTCTCCACGATCCCCGGTTGACGCCAGACGGGACTATTCGGCTATTCCACGGAACCAATGGTCATACGAATCCCACGGGATGGGAAGATCGGTTGCATAATGGTAAGCAGCGGGCAGGAATTCCGTTCACAGAGCGCCTCAGCGTTGCCAAGCACTTTGCCAATAGGGGCAAAGGCGGCCGATTCATTCTCAGTGCGCACGTCCCCGCATCCTCGATTTCCATCTGGTACGAGATCCGGAGCACGCCAGGCTACGGCACCGAGCACGAGTACACCGTAGGCGGCGGGAAGATCACGCATACCGACTTTATTCACGTGGTGCATAAGAGTCACAGCCTTCGCGAATTGATCCGCGAATTGAGAGGAGTCCACATATGGCAACTCGACACCAGAACCCGCGCGTAACCCAGCACCCACGCAGCGATGAA
>DATGEP010000419.1:0-46221 GCA_035310125.1 Ktedonobacterales bacterium | reverse complement strand
GGCAAATCTGCCCTGGCTGGTGTTTCCGTGCGTCATCATCGGGCGAATGTGGCGAACGGAACGTCCCTTTACGCTGATGGTGAGGGATGGGGGTGCTGGGATAGAACGAACGGGCACGCAAGCGACAGGAGCAACGGAGGCTAGCGAATGATCTGTCGTTCTTCGCAAAGTTCATAGGTGCCGGCGCATGGGACGGGCGCGGCACCTGCCAATGTTCCACCTGAATGTGGTATCACCCCTCTCTTGCGAGGGGAGGCGAGAAGCGCACGGACGGCAAACGAGGTCGGGACGCGAATACACCTATTGCACAGAGGGGAAGATGATGCGAATCGTACCGTTTGGAGAGGCGCTGCTGGATGAGGCGGCGACGCTGCTGGCAGCGCGCCAGCGTGAGAACCGGCGCGCCGAGACGGCGCTGCCCGCACGATTCGAGGAGCCAGCGGCGGCGCGCGCAGCGCTGGCGGCGATATGGAGCGCGGCGGACGCGAGCGGGGTCGCAGCGTGGCGCGATGAGCGGCTAGTGGGCTATCTGATCGCCGCGCCGCAGGTGGATACAGTGCGCGGGCGAACGGCGTGGGTGCGCTATGCGGGGCACGCGCTGGCGCCGGGAGAGGACGCCGAGCTGTACCGCGATCTCTATGCCGCCGCGTCGCCGCAGTGGCTGGCACGGGGCTGCTTTGCCCACTACGCGATGATTCCAGCGATGGACCAGGCGGCGCTGGCGGCGTGGTTCGCGTTGAGCTTCGGCAAGGAGCAGGCGCACGGGCTACGGGAGCTTGGCGAGGCCGAAGAGTCTGCCGGCGAGACGGCTATGCCGTATGCGATCCGGCGCGCCGGGCCGGACGATTTGGAGGCGCTGCTGGAGGTGGCGGACCTGATCGCGGCGCATCAGGCGGGACCGCCGGTCTACGGCGTCTTCCTGCCGGAGAGCCGGGCGGATTGGCGGGAGGGCTACGCCGAGCTGCTAGCCGGTGGCAATATGACGGTGTGGATCGCCGAGCACGCCGGAACGGTGCTGGGATTTCAGATTTACGTGCCGGAGGAGGCAAAAGACAGCCTCTTTACGCCGGAACGGTGCGTGGAGCTACATCTGGCGGCGACGCGTGTGGCGGAACGCGGGCGCGGCTTGGGGCGGGCTCTGACGGAGCATGGCTTGCGAGCGGCACGCGCGGCGGGCTTTGGCTCCTGCGCGACGGACTGGCGCGTGACGAATCTGCTGTCGTCGCGCTTCTGGCCCCGGCGCGGCTTCCGTCCAGTGGCGTACCGGCTGTTCCGGCATGTGGATGAGCGGGTCGCGTGGGCGCGAGGATAGATGCGAGGCGCCGGCGGTGCGCGAGAGTTACGCGTCGGGCCAGCCGGAGGTCTGCGAGCGGTTGGGATCCCAGGCGTCACCGGATGAGGCGGTGTCGTCGGGATAGTGGGAGGGGCGCGGCAAGCTGGCGGCGGGGTCCCCGCGAACGGCATCGCGGGAGATGGATGGAAGCTCATTCGAATAGGTGGACCACTGACTGCCCGGGCGAAGAGTGCCGGAGGGGCGTCGCGCCGCGATGTGGTGACTCGTGGTCCCACACTGGACACCACGGGATGAGCTTTCCGGCTGCTGGTGCTGGACGCTTTCGCCGCGCGTGGCGGATGACTGATCCACGATGGCGCCGCCGGGCCGCCCCGGCAGGAACCAGCGTAGACGCTGAGAGGCGCCACGGACCCGACCGACGAATGGGAGCGAGGAGCCGGCCATGCGCTCGCGAAGCCGCTCGCCAAGCGTCATCTCGACCCCTTCCACACAGGCGCGCAAGTCCCGCGCGCGCTGCTCCAGCGCCAGACCACCCTCTGTGACGATACCGGCTTCGGCGGCCACATGGTTCATCTGTGTGACGAGCTGACGGCAGAGGTTGTGGGAGTCTTCGGCTGCGGAGCCAACGCGGGCGGCGGCGACGGCGGTCTGCTGGGCGAGGCGGGCGGCGAGCGCGGCATCGAGAGCCATACCAGGCTGCGAAACTTCCGCCCACATCGCGGTCGTGGAATCACGCAAGGTGGCGTGCCCCTGCTCCATGACCTGCGCCATCGCGGCAAGCGCACGAACCTGCTCGGCAATCTGCCGCGCCACGGAGGACTGGCGGCTGGAGTGGTCCACCTGATGGTAGGCCAGATGCTCCAGGTCGCCGGCAGCGTCGGCGAGACGGTTGAGGCGGCTATCGAGCAGGTCCAGCACGGATTCGACGCGAGCGCCATAGATCCAGGTGCCGCTGGCAAGACTGATGAGCGCGAGCAGTGCGCCGACGAGCAGGAGCATGACGACGAGCTGCACCGTGGGCGCAAGGATGGTGTCGAGCGGGAGTGCGGCGCTGACCGCGCCGACGAACGCGCCGGTGGCGTCGAAGAGCGGAACGACACCTACGACGTACTGGCGCCCCGCGAGCGCGGCGACACCGTTGTATGCGTGGTAACACGTGGACGGAGCGCCTGACCCACAGGAGCCGAGCACGGTGGATGTGATGGTGGCGGAGAGTGTATCGCCCAGATCGCGCGGGCTGGGCGCGACGGAGGTGCTGCGTGAGCCGGCGGCGGGAATAGTTGTAGAGATGGCGACGAGGCGGCTACTCTCGAGCTCGTAAATGGTCGTATCGGCGCTGAGCATGGCGCGGGTGTGGTCTACGACGGAGGTGTCATTATTCAGGGTGAGCGTAGTGGCGGCGTCAGCTCCCACGACAAACCGGCCATCGCTGAGGAGGAGCGGCGCGCCGCGAGCGATGAGCTCGTCACGCAACACCAGGGCATCCTGGCTGGCGCTCGCCTGGGCGTTGGAGATGGCGGCGCTGCGCGAGCCGACGTATGCTACGCTGGCGATGCCGGCAGTGGAGAGCAGGGTGACGAGAACAAGGAGAAGCACGAACTGGCGGTGTGGGCGGAGACGCTTGAAGTTGCGCCGCCGCTCGCGGGCGCCGTGGCGCGCTGAAGAGGGTGCTTCCGAGTCGTTACGCCGCACGTCGAACCAGCCTCACTCCACCAGGTCGCGAACGAAATCCGTCGCGTCGTGCTATAATTCCGCCCCACCACATTACTCGTCCGATGAGAAGGGGACCAATCTCTCAGGCTCCAGGCCGCCGGAGAAGAGGAAACGCCATGCCAGCGCCACCACTATTGTAAGAGCGGATTATGTTCACGCGCAAGGGGCGAGCGCTAAGGGAAGACTCGTTTATGCTCAAGCGTGCGTTCGACATCGCCGCCGCGTGTCTCGGCCTCCTACTCGCCAGTCCGATCCTGGTGGGCGTTGCGCTCGCGCTCAAGATACAGGGTGGTGGACCGGTATTCTACTGGAGTCCGCGAGTGGGACGGGGTGGCAGGATATTTCGCCTCGCTCGCTTCCGTACCATGACCGATGCGTTGTCCGATGCCGATCCGGAGGCGCGACTCACTTCCGTCGGACGCTTCATACGCACGTATTCGCTCGACGATTTGCCCAGCCTCCTCTGCTGGAGCTGATCTGCGTATTCTGTGGGACGCGCTGCGAGGCCTGATAGCCAGCAGAGGCAACATCAAGCTACACGGACGCCCGCGCCATTGAGGGTGTGGCTCATCACGTGATGAAGAAGGCGCTTATGGCATGCCAGGGCGCGGGCCAGCGACGGCATGCGCAAGGCGGCACCGGATCAGGTAGCCACTCGACGGCGAGGCAGGTAGATTCTGCTGTAAGATACGGCGCTCTATTCAACGCAGGTTCTGCTGTCCACCGGGCAAATAGTAAATCGCATACTGCTCGAAAACCACACGTATATACCCCACGCGGTAGAGGTCAAGCGCATCCGTGCTCTGGAAGGTCTGCTCTGCCGCGCCGAGTGGAAGGACATACGCAGGGTGAGCCGTGGCTCTCAGGAGCGCGGCGTACGGTGGGTAGCGATCAGACCCTTGATATAGTGAGCAGTGCAGATGCTCGTCGCTCTCGAATGCGAGCGTATAGCAGTTCCAGTAGTCCGTATAGAAGCGCGAAATGCCAAGCATATGCAGCTCCCAGATCACATGTTGATCGCTCGGTGATGCGGGGAGGGCAAATCGGTTGGGGCTCGCGGCTGTCGTCAGGGTTTCTATAGCCCCAAGCACCGAAAAAGCCAGCAGTATTACCAACAGCACGGCTGACGCTGCCGCAAGCGCCATGTGTGAACGGATAGGTGGCTTGTTCAAAGGTGCGATTTGGTCACGAGCTGTGTCAGTGTTTGTTCGCCCATCGCCGGAGATTTCGCTTCCTTCTTCGGTTTCTCGCGCCCATCGCGGACGGATGAGCGACGCGACCCACTCCCACAGAGTTCCGAAAAGGACCGGGAGGGTGATATAGAGCGGTAGCAGATACCGCGCGCTGACGAAGCGGTCTGTGACTACGCTGTGGTTGGTGAGCACGAATTCGGCAATGGTCGCGAACGCCACGACGACGAGAAGCACGCGCAACCACATCTTGGCGGAGATATGCGCCGGCATCGTGGCAACACTCGATGCTGAGGAGAGGTGCCGCGAGGTGTCATGAGGTCCGTTCCAGAACATCATGCGCGCGGATATTTTCGTGAGCCATCCCCCAGGAGATCGCGTTCTCGCAAGCGTTAACAGGACGTGCCACACTGCCATGACGTAGATGGCCAGCACAACAAGCGAGAAGAACGTATTTCCGGCGGCGCAGGTCTTTCCGCCACCCAGAATTGCGGCCTGGGCGGGATAACTGACATATCCCGCATAGAGTGAGCCTGGCACGACACAGACATGTGGACTACCCAGAACGGCCGGCATTGCCATAGCTAAGGTTGTCTGCGACTGATCCAAGGTAAGTCTGACGCGGGCGATCACCGCGGCGGATCCTGAACCAGCAGCGGCGAGCTGCTGCCCCGAAAGCTCAGCGAATGTCTGACCGCCGTGCCCCAAATTATACGCAATGAAAGGAAAGCCCCCAATGAGCAGACCAAGCAGTAAGACCAGACTCGCGAGCCCGAATAGCTCGCGGGGTTTAGCGAGCATCAGCACGCCGAGCGATACCACTGCCAGCACCAGAATCAGCTCATCGGACCAGATGCCCAGCCCGATGATCAAGCCAATGAGCGCATAGTGGGTGTAACACGTCAGCCATGCTTGGCGCGTCGCCGGTCGCGGCGCCGGCATCCGTATACGCGCATAGACGAGCAGAGGCAGGAGCGCCCCAAATAACAGTGTCTCTTGATAGCCACCGACAGCCGCCTGTTCGCGCAGCAAGCCGTATGCTGGTCCGAACGCAAGAAACGTGAGCGTGAGGAGGCCCGTTATGCGACCGAAAGCGGCGCGACCCACGAAATACATCGCGACAAGGAAACCGAGCGTGAGCATTCCGATGGCTAGACGAAGTGCGAGCGTACTGGCTCCCAAGAACCAGAAAGCGATTGAAGCCATGTACGCTTCCAGAGCGCCCATGTAATACTGTCCATAAAAGAAAACAGGCCGCTCGCCTCCATAGAGAATGTGACGACCCATGATTCCAATAATGGCTTCGTCGCTATCCAGGCCAGGCCAGCCATGCAGTGTCAACCAAAGCCGCAGACCCATGCCACCAGCCACCAGGATGACCGCAATCCGGTCTAATCGCACTGGCTGGTTTGCCTGCTGAAGCACATGCAACCCAAAGCGCGACAGACGGAAACGCGACCGAAACGGAATCATGTCCACTCCTCACAATGGCGAGCCGCGAGAACACAGCTTGCGCAGGACATCGTCAGGCTGCTAGCTGCTACCTTTTCAGGCACTGGCCGAAGACCTCCCGGAAGAAGCTGGTAAAGACGGGATCAAGCGGTGAAACCGTGCGATTTAGCGGCGTTATGAGCAGAATATCAATCCCAGGCGAAGCGTAGAAGCGCTCAGTGTGATAGGTGATGTGATTGTCGTCCAGCACGCGCAGGTACGCGGGATACGCGTCATTCTGTCTGGCTAGCACGAGCATGCTAGGACGATCCGCATGAAGCAAAATATCGCTGTTGGCAGGAATACGGCCATTCGGTTGAGTCGCGAGAATAGCGCTGTCTGTCTCGAACGTAATCGGATCAGCGACCCAGCCCACGGCCCAAACGTGCTGAATGTTTGCGCTTTGCATGTAGCTGATGAGCGGACCGAGGTTGGTTGGATACTCCGCGACGCAGCCAGTAGCCTGAAACGTGTACTGCGGACTCGCCTGAATATAGGCGATCCCTTGCGCGAAGAAATAGGCGATCAGCGTGACCGCCACGAGGACTTGCAGCGCCAGAAGTGGTGACGACATCGTGCGCATCGACACCTGACGATGAAGCGGGTGTGGCCCTTCACTGTCCTGGTCCCTACCCTGGCTTTGATCCTGTAAAATCATCGCGGGAATCAGGCAGGCAGCGGCAACGATATATGGAAGGGTGAGAACCAACGGCACTGTGTAGCGTCCGACAAGGTCCCAAGGGCCACATCCAGATACCAGCGCCCCTGAGGCAATCGAAGCGGTGCAGAATATGACAGAGACACAGAGCAGGAAGAGCAGTGGAAGCAAGGTAAGCTGTCGCACGCGCGCCAGTGCCGTGTGAGGAGAGAAAAAGGAGAGGCCACTACAGACTCCGGTGATGAGGAGGCTTCCCCCAGCAACGATCAAGCCGAGCGTCACGACATGTGGATTCGCGTTTGTGACGTCCGGTTGCGTTGGCAGCGCGCCTCCAAGCGCGCGGGGCGCGAGGCACGTGGCGTACACGCCACTCACCCGCGCCATCATGTGAAGGCTATGAGAAGATGACGGTCCGCCATTGTGGTAGAGATACGTGACATTGGTCCAGCCGTGTCGCGCGCCCCAGATGAGGCCGGGGGCGAAACCAACGAGAAGCGCGGGAAGCGCGCAGAGAGAAAGATACGCTTCCTTCAGCAGGCTGATGGGTGATCGCGGGCCGGTTTGCTGGCGTCGTTTCACCAGCTCTACGAGCACATAGCCGCCGATCCAGAGCGCAATGGTCACATCGGCATAGATAACCAGCGGATCTATCCAGAGACCAAAACCGATGAGAAACCCAATACCACCCCAACGCACCGCAAGCTCGCGCCGCGATGCCTGCTCCTGCCAACGCTGTGTCAGGCGAAGCGCGCAAAACAGGAGCCACAACATGACGGCAAAAGCCTCGACGTAGCCACCCGTCACCCGCATCTCTTCGACAACATCATAGAGCGGCGCACATGCAGCTATGAGCGTGGCAATTATCGTGAAGAGCCTTTTGTCGCGAGGAGACAGGCGCGCGGCCTGGGCAAGAGCCGTGGAGAAGCGCCAGGTGATCGTGACAATTACCAGCGATACAAGGATAGGCTCGATGCGCATCGCCCATACCTGCGGACCGGTAATCAAAAAGATCAACGCGATGATGTATGCCTGGAAGCTCCCAAGATAGGGTTGTGCGTAGTAATATACTGGATGCTCGCCGCGCAAGATATGCTCGGACTGAATGCCAACTATGGCTTCATCACCCGCGATCACGCCTTGCGTATGGACAATCAGCCAGACGCGGGCCAGAATAGCCACAAGCAAGCATATCCACAAAGGGGAGCTTATGGCTTTCAGCCACGCCGGCTGCTCGGATGAGGGCGCCATGGACACCTGATCCTTTTGGGGCAATCCCATTCGTGTGGTGGCTGTATCGCACACGAGTACCGTCCGTAAAGATAGCACATGATATTTCCCGCGTTGCCTTCAGGTGCTAGCGCACAAAGCCTATCAACAGGAGCGACGACCGGCAAGCACAGTAGACTTTTGGCCGGGTAAGACGATGTCTCGAAAGACGCCGATTTGGCACGCGCGGCCGCTCGTCTATTCGTGCAGAGGGCGGTATAATGGCTGTTAGAGCACGGGCCAATGGCGGCTCGTAGGGCGGCTCTGCGAGCCGCCACTCGACGGCGAGGTGTGTAGACGATGTTGAAAGATACGATGCTCTATCTGGCGAAACAGGATGGCATTCGCCATTTCGTCAGCACGAATCCGGCGACGCGTCGCGTCGCGCGCCGCTTCGTGGCAGGCGAGGCGCTGGCCGAGGCGCTGGATGTGACACGGGCGCTGAACCGCCAGCACATCAGTGTCACGCTGGATCATCTGGGCGAGAACGTGGCGGACGCGGCGGAGGCAAAGGCGGCGACACAGGACTACATCACCATTCTTGACCACATCTGTGAGACCGAACTTGAGGCGAATATCTCCATTAAATTGACGGCGCTGGGGCTGGACGTGGGCGAGGGGCTGTGCCAGGAGAATCTGGCGGCATTGCTCCAGCGGGCGCGGGACTGCGACATTTTCGTGCGGGTGGATATGGAGGGCTCTGAGTATACGCAGCGCACGATTGAAATGGTGCAGGTGATGCATCGCGAGTTCGAGAATGTGGGCACGGTGATCCAGACGATGCTCTATCGCTCGCCGGACGACATCGAGCGGCTGATCGCGAGCAAGACGCGGGTGCGACTGGTGAAGGGGGCATATCTGGAGCCACCGAGTGTGGCGTTCGCGAAGAAGGCGGACGTGGACGCGCAGTACGTGCAGCTGATGCACGCGCTGCTGGCGCGGGGAACGTATCCGGCCATCGCGACACACGACGAGAAGATGATCGAGGAGGCGCGGCGCTTCACGGCGGAGCAGGGCATCTCGCGGGCGCGCTTCGAGTTCCAGATGCTGTACGGCATCCGGCGGGACTTGCAGGAGCGGCTGGCGCGTGAGGGCTACAATGTGCGGGTGTACGTCCCATACGGGACGCAGTGGTACCCATACCTGACGCGGCGCATGGCGGAGCGCCCGGCGAACCTGATGTTCGTCGCGGGAAATATGTTCCGGGGATAGCCCGCGCCAGACTGGGCGAAGGACGGCACGGCGTGTATCCCGCGACGTATATCACATCGTAGCGGGGTAACGCCGCGTGTCGAGCTTTAGACAGGCGAGGATGGAAGATGGCTTTCCCAGAACAGATGGGCGACGGGGAACAAGGGGCGCACTCCTCCAAGCGCGTAGGAGTGGGCGATCTGGCGCCGGATTTCGCGCTGCCGGCGCACGCTGGTGAGGAGGTGCGGCTGAGCGCGTATCGTGGCAAGCGGGTGGTGGTGCTGTACTTTTACCCCAAGGATGAAACGCCAGGATGCACGGCGGAAGCTTGCGCGTTTCGAGATAGTTATGAGGTGTTCACGGAGGCAGGCGCCGAGGTCATCGGCATCAGCTCGGATTCGGTGGAGTCGCATGATGGGTTCGCGGCGCACCACCGGCTGCCTTTCGTGCTGGTCAGCGATCAGGGCGGCGCGGTGCGCAAGCAGTATCAGGTACCGTCAACATTCGGGCTGCTGCCAGGGCGCGTGACCTATGTGATTGACCAGCAGGGTATCGTCCGATATATGTTCGCACAGCAGCTCAACGCGGCGCAGCATGTGCGCGAGGCGCTGCGGGTCGTACGCGAGTTGCGCGGGGAGTAGGAACCTCACCCCTGCCCGTCCCGCACCACCGGCAGCCTATCTCTCCGACGGCAGTACGGTCCCACCGGGACGCCAGCGGCACGAGATGGGTGGGCGGCTATTCGGGATCGCGCCCGGCCAGCGGCTCGACCATCGGGCGCAGGCGAATTTCCATGATGCGGGAGCCGGCGGATTGCGTCGCCATGAGCAGCGCAGCGCCCGCGACATCCTCGGGGTCGAGCATGCCGGATGCGGCGACGCCGGCTTCGGTGCGGCCGGTGCCGAGCGCGAATTCGGTTTTGACGCCGCCGGGACAGATGGCGCCGACTTTGATGTTGTGGGGACGCAGCTCGCGATCCAGCGCCTGCGTGAAGCCGACCTGGGCAAATTTGGTGGCGCAGTACACGGCCTCGCCCGCGAAGCCCATGACCCCAGCCATTGACGCGATATTGATAATGGAGCCGCTACGCTGCGCAAGGAAAACGGGAACGACGTGGCGGGTGAAGAGGAAGGTGCCACGCATATTGGTGTCCATCATGGTGTCATATTCTTCGGGGCTGGTCTCTGCGAGCGATTTGTAATACGCCATGCCGGCGTTGTTGACCAGAAGATCGAGCCGGCCCAGATCGTCTATGGCGGCGCGAACAGCGCGACGGGCAGTCTCGTCCTCGCGCACGTCGCCTTCGACGGCAAGACAGCGCCGGTTGAGCGCATGGGCAGCCTCTTGTAGCGCACGCAAGCGCTCGCCACGGCGCGCGACGGCCACCAGATCGGCGCCTTCCCGCAGAAACGCCTGCGCGATGGCCGCGCCGATGCCTGAGCTAGCGCCGGTAATGAGCGCTACCTGACCATTGAGCTTACCACTGAGTATGTCTGCCATGGTCTTCTCTCTCCGCTCGGTATTGTCTTGCAACAGATCCAGTTCGCATGAGTATTGTGGCGCGCGGAGAGCTACGCGAGCAAACCGAACGACGCACATGTGATGCCGCCATCGGGTGATATAGAGCGGCGCACCGTGGCGAAGGGCTATCTCCTCTCGATTCGGCCCGCGGTGCGCTTTGTCATCTGGTGTGGCGGAGTTGATGCGTTACTGAACACACGATACATATACTGAGGGAATGGCAGATGCGCCCCGGCGGTATGAATCTCAGGCGGCGTGTGGTAACTTGATCCATGCGCACCTTCGCTCTTCTTTTTGGGACGGCGTCATACGCCGCGCCGCTTTGTGTGTTACCCTGTGCCTGGGGGAATCTGGCTATCGCCCTCTGGAGCGGAATGTATGGAGATCGAAGCCAAGTATGCCATCCTGGGTCCATTGAATCCTGCCACGCTGCCGTCGCTTGATTTGGGTCCGTACCATCTCGACTTCGAGAATGAATCCCACCACCAGGATGTGCTGCTCGATACCCCCTCCCACGCGATCACCTCAGACGGCCACACGCTCCGGCTCCGTCACAGTGGCGAGCACGCCGTGTTGACGTACAAGGGACCAAATAAAGGCTCTAACGGCATCCATGAGCGCGAGGAGATCGAGGCGCACGTCTCCGAGGCCGTGGAGGCCGACTATCATCAATGGCCGGACGAGATCATGGAGCGTGTCGGCCCTTTGATCGGTGATGCGTCGCTCGTGCCGCTGGTCAAGCTCTACATTCACCGTCATAGCTGGATGATCGAGCGCGACGGTCAGACGGTCGGCGAGATGGTGCTGGATCAGGGCATCATCAGCGCTGGAGGGCGCACCGCGCGCGTCCATGAGCTGGAGGTCGAGCTGAAAGGCGAGGGCGAGCGCGACGATTTGCAGGAAATCGGCGCCATGCTGCTCTCCAAGCTGCCATTGCAGCCGCAGCCGCGTGGTAAGCTCCAGCGCGGCCTCGCCCTCTTGCGCAAGAACCGCACATTGGACGGGCACACATATCTCCATACCGTCGGTCTGCACATGGTGCGCAAACATTTGCGCAAGCTCCACACCTACCTTCCACAGGTTCTCGCGGGTTGGAACGCCGATGCTATCCACGACACCCGCGTCGCGGTGCGCCGGCTGCGCACCACGCTGCGCGTGCTGGAGGCGTCTCCGGTGCTCAAGCGCAAAACAGTGCGCACGCTCCGGCAGCGGCTACGCGGCGTGGCACGCATGTTGGGCGCGGTGAGAGACGCCGATGTGCTGCTCACGCGGGTGGAGCGAGATAGCAACGCGCATCCCGAATTGGAAGCGGACCTGACTACGCTCGCTGAGCTGTTGCTCAAGCAGCAAAAGCGGGCGTATTCGCGGCTCGTCAAGCACCTCAAGGGTCCCAGGTTCGCAGGTCTGCTCGCCGAGCTCGATGCGTTTGTCGAGAGCAAGCCGCCGAGCTCGACGGAACGGCAACAGCAGATCGCGGTGCGCCACTTTGCTGGCAGCGCAATCTGGCGGCACTATGAGATCGTGCTGAGCTACGAAACCGTCATCCACGGCGCGCCGCCTGGAGTCTTGCATGAGCTGCGGATCGCATGCAAGCGGCTGCGATATACGCTCGAGCTCTTCGAGTCTGAATTGGGCAAGGTGACAAGGCCCCTGCTGAATCTCCTCGCGAACGTGCAAGATCACCTGGGCGAGCTACACGATACCGTGGTCGCGCTGGACGAAGTTGACGCGCTCCTCCTGGAGCATCCTGCCAATGTGGGCCTCGGCGCCTATGCCGTCATGCTGGCGCAGGAGCGCGACCAGCTCCAGGACGAGTTTCTGCCGCTGTGGAATGACTTGAATGACGCTGGGGTGTCACAGGAGCTCGCGGAGCTGATCGCGGCGTTGTAGCGGAGTACGCGAGTTGGCGCGAGCGCGACGGGGCAGGGCGGATGCTGGGCGGATGGATGCGAGTGACGGCCGGTGCGGTGGATGGATAGGCCACCCATCGCGCCGATTCTCTAACACTTCTCTTACGCAACTCCTATGAGCTTCTAATATCACTCCTACACGGCTCTAACGGCGCGCGCGGCATACTCTCCTATGGACACCAGAACGCCTACGCCCACGGAGAACGCGGGCGCGGCAGTTGCCGAGCGCGACACGCGACGTCCATGTTGGCGCGCGCCGGCTAGATCGTGAACAGGCGTGGCCAAACAATCAAGCAAAACGACAGCAAACAGGAGGGAAGCACACGTGGCTAGCAAGATTCGCCCCGTTGGCGACCGGGTGGTCGTAAAGCCTTCGCAGAAGGAAGAGACGACCAAGTTCGGTATCGTCATTCCTGACACGGCGAAGGAGAAACCCCAGGAGGGCACGATTATCGCCGTAGGTACAGGCAAGCTGAACGACAAGGGCGACCGCACGCCGCTGGAAGTCCACGAGGGCGACCGGGTGCTCTTTGCCAAGTATGGCGGCACCGAGTTCAAGCTGGATGGCGAGGACCTGCTGGTCCTGCGCGAATCCGATATCCTCGCGATCCTCGAGGGCGAGAAGTAGCAAAACCCTTCAAAGAATAGTGAAGTAGCACGCGCTGAGCATGCGGAGACGCGACGGCGCGGAAGGAGTGTAGAGATACCATGGCGAAGCAGCTCGAATTCGACGAGCAGGCGCGGCGGTCCCTCAAGAGGGGCATTGACGTGCTGGCGGGCGCGGTCAAGACGACGCTCGGCCCCAAGGGGCGCAATGTCGCCCTCGATAAGAAGTTTGGCGCACCGACCGTCACCCATGACGGCGTAACAGTGGCCAAGGAAATCTCGCTGGAAGACCCATTCGAGAACATGGGCGCGCAGCTTCTCAAGGAAGCGGCGACGAGGACGAACGACGTGGCTGGCGACGGCACCACCACTGCCACAGTGCTGGCGCAGGCGATTGTCAACGAGGGCCTGAAGAACCTGGCGGCGGGCGCCAACCCAATGCAGCTGCGCGCCGGTATCGAGCTGGGCGTACAGGCGATTGTCGAATACATTCGCAACTCCGCGACCCCGGTTGAGGGCAAGAAAGAAATCGCGCAGATCGCGACCGTTTCGGCGGCAGACCCGCAGATCGGCAACCTCATCGCCGAAGTGATGGAGCGCGTCGGGCGCGATGGCGTCATCACCATCGAGGAGAGCAAGGGCATCAACTTCGAGACGGAGTATGTCGAGGGCATGCAGCTCGATAAGGGCTACATCTCCGCGTACTTCGTGACGAACTCCGACCGCATGGAAGCCATCATCGAGGATGCGTACCTGCTGATCACCGACAAGAAGATCTCGGCGGTAGCCGACATCCTGCCGGTGCTGGAGAAGCTGACGCAGATCGGCAACCGCAACATCGTCATCATCTCCGAGGATGTGGACGGTGAGGCGCTGGCGACGCTGGTCGTCAACAAGCTGCGCGGCATCCTCAACGTGCTGGCGATCAAGGCCCCTGGCTTTGGTGACCGCCGCAAGGCGATGCTGCAAGACATCGCGACGCTCACGGGTGGTGAGGTCATCTCCGAGGAGACGGGCCGCCGCCTGGAGAACGCGACACTCAACGATCTTGGGCAGGCGCGCCGCGTGATTGCCAAGAAGGATGAGACCACGATTGTCGAAGGCAAGGGCAATCCGAAGGACATCCAGGCGCGCATCAAGCAGATCCGCGCGGAGATTGACAACACGACGAGCGACTACGACCGCGAGAAGCTGCAGGAGCGACTGGCCAAGCTTTCCGGCGGCGTGGGCCTCATCAAGGTCGGCGCAGGCACGGAGACGGAGCTGAAGTTCCGCAAGACGCGCGTGGAGGATGCCGTTTCGGCGACCCGCGCGGCAGTGGAAGAGGGCTTTGTGCCGGGCGGCGGCGTGGCGCTCATCAACGCGATTGAGGCTCTGGACAAGGTGAAGGCCGAGGGCGACGCGGCGACGGGGGTCTCGATCCTGCGCCGGGCGCTGGAAGAGCCGCTGCGGACGATTGCCCAGAACGCCGGGCAAGACGGCGCGGTGGTCGTCGAGGCGGTGCGCCGGGCGCAGAAGGAGCAGGGCAACAAGCACATCGGCTACAACGTGCTCGACAACCAGACCGAGGACATGGTGCAGGCCGGCGTGATTGACGCGGCGAAGGTGACGCGGTCGGCGTTGGAGAACGCGGCGAGCATCGCCGCGATGATCCTCACGACCGAGGCGCTCATCACCGATCTGCCGGAGAAGAACCCGGCCCCGGCCGCCCCAGCGATGCCGGACTACTAGGCCATCCGGCCACAAGTGCCGCGCCAGGCGCGGCCAGGGAGCCGGCACACCCGTGTGTGCTGGCTCCTCACTTTATGTGTCTCAATCACGGGGCATGCTCAATGGCGAGCGTGCCCCCGGTTTTTATTGCTACACCTTGCGCGATCGCATCCACCAATCCACTTCTCCTGTTCTACGTCGTACAGTGGACATGCCAACTGACACCTATTCGCGGAAACAGTGGCCGCGAATCAGCCAATGCAGCATACAGCAGGCGGGCAACACGGTCAAACAAGATAAGCGCGATTTCTATCGTATGTTCTGATGCCACAATCCTACGACAGGTCAGAGCCGCAACGTATGAGGGATAGTGATTTGATCATCTCCGCAAGCTACAAGACCGACATCCCGACGTTTTACGGCGAGTGGTTCATGAACCGCTTGCGGGCGGGCGAATGCAAGATGGTCAATCCATACGGGCGGCAGGAATATACGATCAACCTGCGGCGGGAGGAGCATGATGGGCGCGAGGGCGTAGACGGCATCGTGTTCTGGACGAAGAACATTGGGCCGCTCGTGAAGCATCTGCCGGAGATTGCCGAGCGCGGATATCCGTTCGTGGTGCAGCACACCATCAACGGCTACCCGCGTGAGCTGGAGGCGCGCGTGATTGACTATGCGCGCACCGTAGAGTGCGTGCGGCAGGTGGCGGACGAGTTTGGGCAGCTGAAGCCGAGTGCGCCAGGTGAGCCGTACGTGCCGCGCGTGATCTGGCGCTACGACCCGATTGTGTTCACGTCCTTGACGCCGCCGGACTGGCACAAGCGCAACTTCGCGAGGCTGGCGAAGGCGCTGGAGGGGGTGACGAACGAGGTGGTAATCTCGTTCGCGCAGATCTACAAGAAGACGCGGCGCAACATGGATGCGGCGGCGGTGGCCAGCGGTTTCACATGGAACATGCACGAGCGACTGGCGTACCCAAAGGATGACAGCAGCTCAACGTATCTTGCGCTGCTGCTGTTCATGGCCGGCATCGCGGCGACGCATGGGATGAAGCTGAAGGTCTGCGCGCAGGAGCGGTTCCTGGTGCCGGGGATTATCGAGGAGGCGCACTGCATAGACGCGGCGTGGTTCGGGCAGACATACAAGAAGCACGGCAACCGCGACGAGTGCGCCTGCTCGGCCTCGCGCGATATCGGCGCGTACGATACGTGCCCGCACGGCTGCGTCTACTGCTATGCGGTGCAGAATCGCGAGCTGGCGCTGGCCCGCCACAAGCGGCACGATCCTAACGGCGATTTCCTGTTTGAGCCGGAGTTTCCGACCATACAGGTGGAGCGGCGCCCGAAGCCAGCGGCGAAGGAGAAGGCGCCGAAGAAACGGACACGGAACGGCAAGAAGAAACCGGTTGCCGCGAGCGCGGCGATACTGTCACAGCCGGCGCTGTTCACATGACTACCTTGACTGAAAAGCCTTTCGCAGCCTTATCTTTCGCTGCCGGTCGTGGACGGCATCGCGCTGGCGTTCAAGGAAGCCGTCTAATGCCAGCGGTTGGACCAACCAAGCGTGCGGATTTGATTCGCTATCTTTGCCAAGTTCGCGGCGCTACTCGCCGATTACCAACACCGACGCGCCACTGGCTGTATAACTGCCGCCCGCGCTGGTCGTCTGTGTCATCGCCTCGACGAGATTGTAGTAGCCGGGTGTGAGGCTCGCGGGCAGATCGAGCGACTGGGCGAAAGTCTTGCCGCTCCAGGTATCTGTCGCAATGGGCGACGCGCTCACGGCAGCCGAAGCGGTGGCGCTGGAGGCGGCCTTCAGATCACTGACCGACGCATATGGGCCGATCAGCTTTAGCGTGAAAACCACCTTCGCGGGGGCCGTGTCGGCCGTCAGCGGGCCAGTTTGCGGCGTCCAGGTGATAGATATTTGCTGCCTGGGCTTCCAATGGTCATTTGAGGGACTCGACATGTAGTTGTACGTGTAGGTCTGATGTTGCGTCGTGGGCTGTGGAGCGTTGGTGGAGCAGGCCGCGAGCGACGCGAGCAGCAACGCTACCGCAATCAGGACAACGCTTCTCATAATCCGCCTGAGCTCGTGAGAAGTCATGGTTCTCCCCCCTTTATGCCACGTCTACGAGCAAACCGCCGGATGGTTGCATTTCCAGCATTACGTGCGCCTAACAAAACCTTCCTGTGTGATAGATTGATGGCATGAGCCAGCCCTTGGAGTAGTGTCACTGTTGCGAAAGATGGGTGCATGTGATGGCGATGGTTCGCGTCGGCTCAATCGTTCTGCGCGTGGACAATCTGCGGCGCCAGACTGAATTCTGGGCGGCTGCTCTCGACTATGTGCCTCGCGAGGAGCAGAGCGACGACTTCGCGCTGCTGCGCCCAAGGGACGGTGCCGGACCCAACCTTTCCCTCGACCAGCACTACGCAGAGGTCCATGTGCCGCCACGCATTCACCTCGACCTGTACACAGACGACCAGGTCGGAGAGGTCAGGCGCTTGATCGCACTGGGCGCCACCGAGGTGCATTGGAGTAAGCGACCTCCGGACGCCGACTACGTTATCCTCGCTGATCCTGAGGGCAACCGCTTCTGCGTCGTGGACACGAACCGGTAGCCGTTTGGCGCCTTGCGCGCAGTCCAGCAGCGCCGCGATGCAGCCGCGGCTATCGGCCTAGTCGGGCGCAATGAACAGGTGAAAGCTCCCAGCGATGCTGCTCGCGTCGCTGGGAGCTTTCAATTCTCCCCTCTCCCCGCGGGGAGAGGGGCCGAGGATGAGGTTCCCTAATTTCCTGGTGGGCCGTAGCGCGGCGTGGGCGGGTTGCCACCGCCTGGGCCACCGGCGCCGGGGTCGTCCACGAGCTCGTCTTCGCTGCGGAAGACTTCCTGGGCGATGGGCGTTTCGCGGCCTCGCGCATCACGCGCGACGATCTCGCGCTGCACCATCGTGGATCCAGCCGCGCCACCAGCCGCGCCACCAGCGCCCGCCGCATTGACAACCACGTTGTCGCGCTCCTCGATAGTCACCGGCTCTTCACGGCGCCGGCGGCGCAGGAGCAACAACAGCAACAGCAGCAACAGCAGCAGCAAGAGCAAACCGACGAGGCAGTAGACCACTGTCCACGCGCCCGTTGGCGGGAAAGGCGGCGGGAACGGCAGCGGCGGCGCGGCTGTCGCGCTAGCGACCGGAACCACCGTTGGGGCGATCGTGGGCGTTGCCTGCACGGCGGCGTTCACCGTCAGGTTCTGCTGCGCCTGAAGCACCGGTGACTGCCCGCAGGATCCCTGCGGGGCGACGGCCGTTACAACCAGCGTCGTCGTGGTCGTCTCGCTGGGCACATTGAACTGGAAGGTGAAGCTGCCGTCCGGGTTCACGTTGGCAACGCCCGCGCTCGTGGCGCAGCCGTTACTTCCAGAGGCGCCATAGAGGATCTCGACGGTGCCGCCGCCCGGCGCATAGTTGAAGCTCGCGCCCGTTACCGTCACCTGCTGGCCGGAAGCTGCCGGCGAGGGAGCGATGGTGATGGTCGGGGCGGTGGCCGAAGTCACCTGGAACTGCGACTGCGACGCCGTGACCGTGTTGGCCGTAGTATCCGACACGCAGATGGTGTAGTTACCGGGCTGCGTGTTTGGCCAGACGATCACGATACTGACGTTGCCGTTACCACCCACCGTACCGGAGGCGCCGGTGATGGTGATGACGTTGGCGGAGCAGTTACCTGAGCTGTAGCCGATAGTAATGTGGTCGCCGGACGGGAAGTGGCTGCCCGTGACAGTCACATGCGTGCCGACGGGACCAGACGACGGCGTGACAGCCACGCTGCGCCCAGGCTTGATGCCCGTCGCTGTGGCGACGCCTGGCAGCGTCAGCAGAACTACCAGCACCAGCAGGGGGAGCGCCACCGCCAAACGGGCGCCCAGCCCAGCCCGGCGCGCATTGGAACCGTGGGTTCCCGACCTGTCAGGCGTTTCCGCACTCAAGGTATGTGCCATGAACCGCGGCGCCTCCTTCATCCACCGTGCCATCTAACCCCTCCTCCCCATTCTGCCGGAATGTCGAGGCAATGGGGACGCGGCATGCTAATCATTAAGCCGGAATAAGTACCGGGCGAGTGTAACAGAGCCGGAGCGAGCCGTCAATCGGTCAGAATACCCATCTCAGCGCAACCCACCAATCACCCAACACGTGCAACCGGTGCGCTGAGCAGCGACCACGATATGCGGCGCAACTGCCCTCATCTCCTCTAACGAACGAGCGCCCCAACGGTATTGTGTCGTCAATCACATCCCCCATCCGGGCGAATGGAGCGGACGGATGTTGCGCCGCCAGTGGCGCGGGCAGCGGCGAGAGGCGTACAATACGGCGGCTTCGGTGTCGTAACAAGACCCATTCAAGTGGTATCCAACGGGCTAAGTCCTGACAAATGAGATGGGCAAACCAGGCATAGGAGGCAGCACGATGAAGTGGATTACCCGCGAGCACGTCAAAGTGGACCGTGTGGCGTGTCCCTGGCTCATTCGGAGATTCGTAGACCCACAGGCGGAATTTCTCTTTGCGCCGGCCGATCAGGTGATGGCGGTCGCGGAGCGTGATGGCGCCACGCCGTACGACGTGAAGGGCGTCGAGCTGGGGCATCACGGGCAGGAGTGCTCGTTCGAAGCGATATTGCGCAAGTACGATCTCATGCGGGATCCAGCGCTCGCGCTGCTTGGCAAAATCGTCAACGGCGCGGATACGGACAACACGCTCTGGAGCCAACCGGAGGGCGCGGGCCTCAACGCTATCGCCGAGGGCTTCCGTCATCTTGGCTTGAGTGACGACGCCGAGGTAATCGCGAAAGAAGCTATTGTCTACGACGCACTCTATGGGTACTGCCAGGAGATGATACGACAGGGTAGGCCGGACGGCGCCTTCAAATAGAATCGCTCCGCTCTTTATGACAACGCGCCCATCCGCGCCGAATGCGCGGGACGCCGATCTTCACCAGCAGGCAGCACGACTGCGCGCCTCCCGTCACTGGCCGGCGCCAACGCGGTGGTGGCGGCACACCATGGGGTCCAGCGACGCCAACCTCATCGTCGCGGCGCGCGGACTGCGATCGTTTTCCTATGGAATGCTCGCGGTGTTGCTGGCCGTCGCGCTGACGAGCTCGGGCATCTCGCCCGCCGCGATTGGCGGGATCATTACCGTCTCGCTTGCCGGCGACTTTGGCGGCACCTATCTGATCGGTCTCAATGCGGACCGCTGGGGTCGGCGGCGCACACTCATCGTCCTCGCGCTGCTCATGGCGGCCACCGGAGCGGTCTTCGGGCTGATTGTGTTCTATCCGGTGCTGCTCGTCGCCGCCTTCTTTGGCACACTGGGCACGACGGCCTCTGAGACGGCGCCTTTTCTGCCCATCGAGCAATCCATGCTGCCCAACACAGCCACGCCAGAGCATCGCACGCGGCTCTTCGCCCGCTATAATCTCGTCGCCAGCTTTGCCGGCGCGCTCGGCGCGCTCTTCGCGGGCGTGCCGGACCTTCTCTTCCGCGCGGGCATCTCGCTCGCGGTTGCCACGCATCTGCTTTTCGGGGTGTATGTCCTGGCGGCGCTGCTGGTCGCACTGCTGGCGGCACAGCTTTCGCCCGCTGTCGAAGCGTCACAGCACGCACATGGAGCGGCACCCGCACCCATCACGCGTATTCGCCGACTCATGCCGCCGTTGGGCCGATCGCGCGGGCTGATTCTGCGGCTGGCCGCGCTCTTCAGCGTGGACGCGCTGGCAGGGGGGCTGGTGGTGCAGAGCCTGATGGTGCTGTACTTCCACTTGCGCTTCGGCGTGCCGCTGGGGCTGCTGGCGGCGCTCTTCTTCGGGGCGAATACGCTTGCGGCGCTGTCGTTCCTGGCGGCGGCGCCCCTTGCCAAACGCATTGGCCTACTCAATACGATGGTGTTCACGCACTTGCCCTCGAACGTGCTGCTGGCGCTGGTGCCACTGATGCCCACGTTTCCGCTCGCGGCGGTCGTCTTGCTGGTGCGGCAATCGCTCTCGCAGATGGATGTGCCAACGCGACAGGCGTACACGATGGCGCTGGTGGCGCGGGAGGAGCGCACGGCGGCAGCAAGCGTCACGTCGCTAGCGCGCAGCGCAGGCTCCGCCAGCACGCCCGTGCTCTCCGGCGTGTTACTTCAGGGGCCCTTGGTGGCGATTGGACTGCCCTTTCTGGTGGCCGGAGGACTCAAGGTGGCCTACGACCTCGCGCTCTGGGCGGTCTTCAGGCGCGTACGGCTGCCTGAGGAATAGGTATCGGCACACCAGCCCAGCCGTTGTGATACGCTACGCGGGCTAGCCACGCTATGTCGCCGTTCCTCTCACGGCTGTGAGAGACGTATTCCTGTAATAGCACGCGGCTCGCCTATGGACGCAGCATTGCCAACACGCGCTTCGCGTGTGATTCGCTCGCCCGTTCGCCTGGAATGCGGCAACACACACGATACTGTCACGATACTTTCCAGACTACCTACCTCGCCAGGAATAAAGGATATGTGAAGGGAAAGGGCTGAGATGACACCGATTGCCGAGCCACTCACTGCGCTGCTCGCCGACCTCACCGGACCTGATGGGACGACGTCTGAGGAGATCTTCAACGCGCTTCCCATCGCGCTGGCAACGTCGCTCGGCCTCTTTCTCGCCCGCTGCGATGTGCCACCGGCGCGGACGCTGGCGCGGCGACTCTATGACCGGCTGCGCCCGCTGGCCGGTGAGTCGGTGGGCATGAGTGACAGCGTGGCGCGGCTGGCGCTGGCGCTAGATCTGCCAGCGGAGGCGGAGACGCTGCTGCGCGCCCGGCTCGACGTTAGTGAGTCATTGACTGCATACGGTTGGCTGGCTCGCGCGTACCTGGCGCAAGATCGCGCCGCCGACGCACACGCGCTGGCGCAGCGGTTGCGCGAGGAGCGCGGCGACCGCGTGAGCGTCTGGCAGATGGCCGGCGAGGTTGCGCTGGCGGTGGGCAACCTGGACGAAGCGGAGAGCTGCTACCAGCGGGCACGCGCGCTGGCGTCTGGCGGCACGAGCGCGCTGCTGGGGCTGGCGCGCTGCGCGGCGGCGCGGGGAGACCCTGACACGGCGCACGAGATGGTGGCGCAGGTCTTCGCTGCCTACTCTGATGCGCCCTCCGCCTGGGTGCTGGACGACACACTGGATGTGGCCGCGCGGCTGGGCGACAACGAATGGCTGGAGGAGCTGCGCGAGCGGCAGAATCGGCAACGTGCCCGCGAGGCTGAATCGCTGCGAACGATGGTTGCCGGCGCGCTGCATCCTTCCACAACGGACACGGAAACCACTGGGTTGCGCGGGCGCGGGCGGTTTGGGGCGCAGCGGCTGGCGTCGGCGGCGGCCCGTGCGCTGGCGGATGCCGCGGGCGATGCCGCGGCGGAAGACGAAATCGCGCCAGAATCGGCAACCGGCATCGAGGAGGAGCCACCGGCACCGGAGCTTCTGGAAGCGTTGCGGGATTCGTTCGGATACGAGAGCTTCCTGCCTGGGCAATCCACCATTATCCAGGCGGTGCTGCGCGGCGAGGATGTGCTGGCGCTGCTGCCGACGGGCGCGGGCAAATCGCTCTGCTACCAGCTCCCCGCGCTGCTGCTTCCCGGCACCACCGTGTTGATCTCGCCGCTCATCGCGCTGATGAAGGACCAGCTGGACAATCTACCGGCGGCGGTGCGGGCGCGGGCAACGCTGGTGAACAGTCTGCTGGAGCGCGACGAGCTGGAGCGGCGGCTGGCCGACATCGCGGACGGCCGCTACAAGCTGGTCTACGCGGCGCCGGAGCGGCTGCGCCAACAGTCGTTTCTGCACGCGCTACGCCGGGCAGGGGTCGCGCGCTTCGTCGTGGATGAGGCACACTGTGTCAGCCTCTGGGGCCACGACTTCCGCCCGGACTACCTCTTCATCGCGAAGGCGCTGCACGCGCTGGAAGCGGACGGTGCACACATCCCTGTGTTGGCGCTCACCGCGACGGCGACACGCGAGGTGCGCGAGGGTATCGCGCAGGCGCTCGACCGGGAGCTACTGACGGTCAATCGCGGCGTCTTCCGGCCCAATCTGCGCTACGAGGTGCTGCACGTCACCAACAACGAGGACCGCCTGCGCGCGCTGGCCCAGCTCGTCGCGGAGACGCCAGGATCAGGCATCATCTACGTGCGCTCGCGTGAGGGCTGCGAAAAGGTCGCGGAGTTCCTGCGCTCGCGCTGCCACGTCTCCGCGCTGCACTACCACGCGGGCATGGAGCGCACCGAGCGTGAGGCGGCGCAGAACGACTTCATCGCGGGCCGGGTGCGGATAGTGGCGGCGACGGTCGCATTCGGCATGGGCATTGATAAGCCGGATGTGCGCTTCATCGCCCACTATCAGCTTCCCGCGTCACTGGAAGCCTATGTGCAGGAGTCGGGACGGGCGGGACGCGACGGCAAGCCCTCGCGCTGCGTGCTCTTCGCGTCCTCAGCGGACATCGCGCAGGTGCGGCGCCACATCCGGCAGGATGAGCTATCCATCGAGGCGCTGCGAGCGGTTTATAGCGCCGCGCGTGGCCTGGTGCGGGCAGGAGCGGCGCCGGGATCGAGCGTTGGCCGTGTGGGACAGAGTGAGCTCGAAGGGGCCATTGGCGCGGCGCTCGCCGCCGCTGAGGAACGAGAAGAAGTCACGGAAACGTCCGCACGGGTAGCATTGAGTCTATTGGAGCGGTGCGGCTTCCTGCGACGGCAACTGGACGTACCGCGGGCGCCCGCTGTTCGGCTTGGCACTGAGATGCCCGGCGATACGAGCGAAGAAGCCGCGTTTCGCGCGTTCATCACGGCGGCGGGCTTGCAGCCATATCAGCTGGCGGCGCTCGATCTGGTGGAGCTGGCGGCGCGGCTGCACCTATCGCCGGCTGAGATGGAAGAGCGGCTACTGAGCTGGCGAGACGCTGGATTGATCGAGTACCGTGAGGGCGCGCGCGACCTGCTGATCGAGATCTGCCCGGCACCCGCCGACGGCAAGACAAAGCTGCCGGAATTGCTGGCGGCGCTGGGCGAGCGGCATGAGCGTCAAATCGCCTCGCTGGTCGCCTACACCCGCGCGACGATCTGCCGCCAGCGGGTGATGGCGCGCCACTTTGGTGAGCAGATGCCGGTGGCGGCGTGTGGCGGCTGCGACCGTTGCGATCCAGGTTCGTTCCGCACGCCGGAGAGAAAAACGGTGACGGGCAAGTCGCCGCGCCGGCCACGTCTGGAGCGCATCCGCGACGACGACGAGGTGCGCGCGACGATTCTCGCCTGCCTGCGCGCGGTGCCATACGAGGTCGGCATCTCTGGTCTGGTCCGTATTCTACGCGGCTCGGCGGATACCGGGCTGGCTGCACAGAGACTGGAAACCTATGGGGCGCTCGCGGCGGAGAGCCAGACGCGGCTGAAGCGCGAGATTCAGGCGCTGGTGGACGCGGGCACCCTGGAGCGCGATGGGTCAGCAGAATATCCGATGCTGCGTGTGCGGAGTCTGCCTGAATAGCCACACGCTGGTCAGCCAAGCTGCCAGGTGGGATCGTCGGCGAGATGGATGTTGTTGACCTGGAGCCAGTGGCGCTCCACATCGTCACCGGCGGCGCGATAGGGACGGCCCAGGCCAACGCTCAGCAGCACATCCACGCCTGCCTGGATGCGCTGAGCGGCGGCGGCAACGGTGGCACGCGCGGGTGTCTGCTGGTCAGGTTCGTAGAAGCGAAGATCGGAGACGGAGAGGTTCGCATGGAACTGGCCATCAGTGACAGTCACGCGGATTTTGCCCGCATCGCTGATGTAGAGATATGGGCGGGACGCGGGAGTAAGACAGCCAAGCGAAGCGATACCTTCGCCCCTCGCGACAACACAGCCAGGGCCATGCGACGTGAGGCTGGGGCCAAAGATACCGGCCAGGGCCGGCAGCGCGGTGCGCTGGAGGAGCGACCAGAAGTCGGCGGGGGCGGCAACACTGAGGCGGTGGGCGTGGACCGGCTCGAAGGCGTAATCTTCCACTTCCGGCGGGCGCCCTTCATACCGGACGGAACCGAGCTGGACGACGGCGCCCATATCGAATGGACCACCATAGCGGACAAGCAGACTGTTGGTGAGCCGCCCGCGCAGCACGGGGCGGATGTGCTTGCCTGTGACGGTTTCAATGCCTGCCACGCAGATGTAGCCGGATTGCATCCGCGTCAGATGGCTCACGACGATTTCCACGTTGCGCTCCTTCCCGACCGAGAATCCATGAGAACATTACAGATGGATGATGCGTAGATTGCCCCATTTGGATGCGAGGTATTCGAGGACGAGGCGGCGGTGGCAGCGCTCAGCAGTGGCCTCGCTGCACAGTAGCACGGTTGGCACCTGGAAGAAATCTGGGCTGATACGCTCCTCGATGTGACGCTCGGCCATTAGCGCCAGAAAGCGCCGCTCGTAGTCCTCCCAGCTCCCATTGTGTTTCTTGTAGGTGTCGAGCATCTCCTGGGTGGGGGCAAGCAGCGGCTCATGCAGGTAGTCGGCGCCGCATAGCTCGCGCAGGAAGTACGCAAGATCGTCGCGCTTGGAGAAGCCGGCGAGCTGGGACGAGTTGTTCAGGCGGACATCTAGAAGTCGTCGGATGCGGGATCGCTGGAGGGATCCGAAGAACTCCGCGGCGCTTTTCTTGGTGAAACCGGTCGTATAGATTTCCATTCAGCTTGCTCGTCCTTTCCGCTGTCAAGCGTCGTCTCGCTCCAGAGTGACGGTTGTGTGCTTGCCGGCGCGGGAACCACTACATCTTCTTCCGTCTGGAGGCGTCCGTCGCCACGGATGTGCAGGAATTGGACGCCATCGCTTGTGAGAACGCGACCGATGAGCAGGCGGCGGTGGCAATTGGTAGGGTCCTCTTCGCTGCACATGATGGCAACCCTGTACATGTCGGCGTCTTCCTCCAGACGAGCGATTCCCTTGCGGAAAAAGGCTGCCTCGGCGACGCGGCTGTAGAGGACATATCCATCGGCGTCATAGAACGAATCGCCCTGGGGGCGGCCACCCAATTCCTGGCCCATGTAGCGGTATTGAATCCCTCGGCGCTCAATCGCGTCTTCCACCTCAGGGTAGTTAAAGTGCGTGACGTATCGTGAAAAGGGCTGGGACCGGATATCTATGAGCACCTGAATGGCGTGCCGCTCCAACAGGCTGAGGAAGGTATCGAGGGAGTGGTTGGAGTGGCCGATGGTGAAGATTCCCGGCAAATTCTCTGCGGCGTCTAGTACAGGATCTTGATTCATAGCGTTTTCCTTACTCATCACGATAGACACGCATTGTGGCACACGTGGCCATCTTATACTGTGCGCTTGTCGCGCTGCTCACCGAAGACGCGGCGGAGGGTATCGCTGATCTCGCCGAGGGTGGCGTAGACTTCGACGGCGGCGAGGATGCGCGGGAGGAGGTTGGCGGTGCCGCGCGCGCCGTCTTCGAGGGCGGAGAGAGCGGCGGTGACGGCGGCATTGTCGCGGCGCTGGCGGAGGGCAGCGAGTTTTGCGGCCTGGCGGCGACCGACTTCGGGGTCTACACGCAGGATTTCGATGGAGGGATCTTCGGCGATTTGGAAGCGGTTGACGCCGACGACGATACGGCGATTGGCTTCGAGGTCGCGCTGGTAGTCGTAGGCGGCCTCCTCGATCTCGCGCTGGATGTAGCCCTGCTCAACCGCGCGGACGGCCCCGCCGAGATTGTCTATCTTCTCGATGTAGTCCCAGGCGCGGCGCTCCAATTCGTCGGTGAGGGATTCGACGTAGTAGGAGCCGGCGAGGGGGTCTATGGTATCGGCGACGCCGGTTTCGTAGGCGAGGATCTGCTGGGTGCGCAAGGCAACGCGGACGGCATCTTCGGTGGGCAGCGAAAGGGCTTCGTCTTTGCCATTGGTGTGGAGAGATTGGGTGCCACCGAGAATGGCGGCCATCGCCTGATAGGCGGTGCGAACGATGTTGTTATCGGGCTGCTGGGCAGTGAGCGTGGAGCCGGCGGTCTGGGTGTGGAAACGGAGCATCCAGGAGCGAGGCTCGTGCGCGCCGAAGCGGTCACGCATGATCCTGGCCCACATGCGGCGGGCGGCACGGAATTTGGCGACCTCTTCGAAGAAGTTGTTGTGGCCGTTAAAGAAGAATGAAAGCTGGCCGGCGAAGCGGTCTACGTCGAGTCCGGCGTCGAGCGCGGCTTGAACGTAGGCGATGCCGTTGGCGAGGGTGAAGCCGATCTCTTGTGGGGCGGTGGACCCGGCCTCGCGAATGTGGTAGCCACTGATGCTGATGGTGTTCCAGCGGGGAACCTCGGCGGCGCAATATTGGAAGAGGTCGGTGATGATGCGCATGGAGGGCTTGGGAGGATAGATGTAGGTGCCGCGAGCGATGTATTCCTTGAGGATGTCGTTCTGAACGGTGCCGGACAGGGCGCGAATATCGGCACCCTGCTCTTTGGCGACGGCAATGTAGAGGGAGAGGAGGATGGCGGCCGTCGCGTTGATGGTCATGGATGTGGTGATTTTTTCCAGCGGGATGCCGCTGAAGAGCGTGCGCATATCTTCCAGGCTGGAGATAGAGACGCCCACTTTGCCGACTTCGCCCTCGGCGAGCAGGTGATCGGCGTCGTAGCCCATCTGCGTGGGGAGATCAAAGGCGACGGAGAGGCCCATAGTGCCCTGTTCGAGGAGATAATGGTAACGCCGGTTGGATTCTTCGGCGGTGCCAAAGCCGGCGTACTGGCGCATGGTCCAGAGGCGGCCACGATACATGGTGGGCTGGATGCCACGGGTGTACGGGTATTCGCCGGGGTAGCCGAGGGTCTGCTGGGGAACAGTGCCGGTGAGGCTTTCGTCCGTGTAGAGGGGCTGTACGGGAATGCCTGAGCTCGTGGTGAAGACCGTCTCACGCTCGCCGCCTTTGTCTTTGGCGCGGCGGTAGGTGGTCGCTTCCCATTGCTCGGCGCTCTGGCTACCAGCATTATGCTGCGTGGATGAGTTGGTGTCGCGTGCCTCGTTGCTCATGGGACGACCTCCTGCGCGTGGGATTATTGATTGTGGGTTGGGCGGCAATCGCGACTGAGCTCAGTCAGCCCCCGGATACGCTCCCGTGACCGAAAGGCGCCTTCGTAGTCCAGATAATCCAGGCTGGGACAGGAATGGCGGGCCGCAATGGACAGCGTACCATGTGGGCATGCGAGCCGGCAACGCCGGAAGGCTCAACGCTCGTGGGCGTAGCCTGGTGCACCCTTTTGACAATACGTCGCTGGAGCAAAAAGGGTAAGAGCGGTTGCCGATTCTGCCGGAATTTCACATTCGCGGGCGCGGTAGGCAGCGCCCCTCCATCCGCGCGGCGAGGGCGGGGAGAGGCAGAGGGGGCGGTTGCCGATTCTGCCGGAAATTCACAGGTGCTGTGTCGCCGGTTGCCGATTCTGCCGGAATTCGAGAATCGGTTGCCGATTCTGCCGGAATACGAAAATGGGTTGCCGATTCTGCCGCGATTCGGGCAATGCGGCGATCCGCTCGATACGGGATTGTTCAGGTGCATGTGATGAGGCGGGATAATGCCCTTTCGCATGGCGCGCCGGTGACTAATCGGCATTAGTCCTACCCTCCGGGCGTGTAGCGACCCCATTGATAGGAGTATATCCCTCGGTGCGCGGCGGATGCGCCGGGCAATTCCCGTCAGAAGGAGACAGAGACGGTCAGGAGTTTCTGGTGGCGGGTGATACCACATGGTTTTGGGCGGTTGTCGTCGGGCGGCCGTGCGGGCGTCCGGTGGACGTCCCTACAAGCCGCCGCGGCTCATCCCTACTTCACCCAGGTTGCGAGAACGTCAACAGCCCAGGGCATATCAGTATCACCTGAGTGTCACCCAATCGAGATTGCGCCCAATGAGTAATTCAGTCATCTTCGCATGATGGGTGTTCTTCATCGGCACAAGACGAGCGTCAAAGTGATACCGGGTGGCCAGGTTACGCACCTCGTCCGCGTCATCATAGGTCATCAAGAAGTCGCCTTCGATCTGGTTTGCAAGCGCGAAGAGCTGCTCATGATCGAGCTCGTTGTGCGCGTATAACCGACGCCCCGCACGCTTCCCATTTGCGCCTGCCGTGTATGGCGGGTCTATGAAAAATACCGCGCCGGGATTATCCACATATGCTGCCAATGTCCGCAAGCCATCGCCTTCGATGAAGTCTATATGGCTCCGTATGAAGTCAATGTGCCGGATGCGCCGCGCGAGCGTGTTAGGATACCAGCGGGAGCGAATACCTTTACCGCCTTCTCCCCATTTGATGAGACCTGATCCTGGCGCCAAGATGCCGCCGTGATACACACGGTTCTTCACAATCGTTTGGAACGCCTGGTCACGTGTATTTGCGGGCGTCGTAGCCAGAAGTGCCTCGACATTTTCCCCTTCATGAGGTCATCCGACGACGAGCGCGGACAGTTGTGTTACGATCTTGGCAAAGAGGAACCAGCCCTGGAGCCCTTAGAGGCCATTTCGCGGAAAGGCCAAGTCACTGCTGCGTTCAGGTCATTCGACCTCCCTTAGAGGGCGGTCGCCCTCTAAGGGACCATTGACGCGGTCCCCCGCTCTGCGCCGCTAAACCGCACGTTGACGGGGAGTCTCCCGCGTGGGAATCGGTGACGTTGTTCGACCGAGCCACCCGGAAGGAGTGAGGCATCCCCAATGAGTCTTACTGTCGAGCATGTCAACAAATGGTTTGGTCCGTTCCAGGCGATCAACGACCTTTCCATGGAGGTGTACGAGGGGTCGCTGTTCGGCTTCGTCGGCCCCAACGGCGCCGGCAAGACGACGACGATGCGCTTGATATTGGATCTGCTGCGTCCCGATTCTGGCCAGATTACGTGGAACGGCACGCCCGTGCGCAAGGTTCCTCGTCGCTCCTTCGGCTATCTGCCAGAAGAACGCGGACTCTATCCCACGATGGAGGTCCAGGAGCACTTGCTCTTCCTGGCACGTTTGAACGGTATGCCCACACGGGATGCTGGGAACGCCCTGGAGGAGTGGCTGGAGCGTTTCCAGATCACCGCCAATCGCCACACAAAGATCGAGGAGCTCTCCAAGGGGAACCAGCAGAAAGTGCAGTTTGTCGCCGCTGTGGCGCATAACCCGACGCTGCTGATCATGGACGAGCCTTTTAGCGGGCTGGACCCGGTCAATGCGGTCGTACTCAAGCAGGCATTGCTGGAGTTGCACCGGCGTGGCACGACCATTCTCTTCTCCACCCACCAGCTGGAGCAGGTCGAGGAGTTGTGTGAAGATATGCTCCTGATCAACCAGGGGCAAGTGGTGGTACAGGGCAATGTACAGGAGATCAAGCGTCAGCATGGGCATAATGTCGCCCGCCTCAAGCTTGACAACGATCCCGAGGCGCCCTGGCTTGATGCGTTGGATGGCGTCCATGTGACCGCACGCCGCCAGGACTATATTGCACTGCAGCTCCAAACTCATCTCAATCCCAACCTGATCATCGAAGCGGCGCTACGGCACGGTGGCATCATCAGCCGGTTCGAGGTGGTCGAGCCGTCACTGACTGACATCTTCATCGAGCTGGTGGGCGCGGTCGCCCTTCCCGATGCGCCGTCAGAGATGCCAGCCTAGCCACGAGGAGCATCACGATGGCAAAGACTCCCCAGGAACACGCAGAAGCAGGCCGTCCCGAACCCGCGCATCACGCTGCCGCCGTGCGGGTGGGCGGGGCAGCATCTCGGCAAACCCTGCGCAATGTTCGCTTGATCATCGGGCGCGAGTACAAGAGCCGCGTTACCCAGCGCAGTTTTGTCATCGTCAGCATCATCCTGCTCGCGCTGGTTGCCGTGGCCCCGTTTGTTCCCACCATCGTCCAGCTCATCGCCGAGCGGACGAACGCACCAACCCAGGCAACCCAGGTCGTGGTGGTGAATACCGCAAGCATGGTCGCGGGCCTGGATGAGGTGATGCTGACCGCCTACATCACCACCACCCTCAACGGGGCGGCGACCGGTAGCAGCGCCCCCTATGCGATTAGCAGCCAACCTCCAACTGCTCTGGACAGTTTGCGGAGTCAGGTCGCGAATGGGAAGCTGGATATCCTGCTGATCCTCTCACGTGCACCGAACCAGCAGCTGCAACTGACCTACGTCGCCAACACGAGCGCGACCAACGACAGTAACCTGACCACTATCCAGGCGCTGGCCAGCCAGCTCACTATTCTTGATACTGCCGCTCGCCTGGGTCTGACCCCGGCGCAAACCCGGAGTCTGTTCGCTCCTCCCGACCTGACGATCACGCGGACCCAGAGCGATCAGACCCAGAGCGTTCGCCCGGAGGACCAAATCGCCGCCGTCTATGTGGTGGCCATTTTTGGGGGGTACCTGCTGGCCACTGCCGTGATCATCTATGCACGAGCGGTCGCGGATGGCGTCGCGGAAGAGAAAAGCAGCCGTGTGATGGAACTGCTGCTGAACGCGGCGACTCCCTGGCAGTTACTGGTCGGCAAGATTCTGGGCATAGGCGCGGCGGGCCTCACGCAGCTGGCGTGCTTGACGGTGGTGGGTATTGGCGCCCAGCTGTTGCAAACCCCATTGCGGGCCGCGCTGTTCGGCGCGAACGCGGGAGGGTCAACCACGGCTCTCGCTGGCATGTCCGTGCTGTTCTATTTTCTCCTCCTGCTCTATTTTGTCCTGGCTTTCTTCTTGTATGCGACCCTGTTTGCTGGCCTTGGCGCGCTCGTCAAGCGGCAAGACGAGGTGCAAAGCCTGGTCCTGATTTTCTTACCGCTGTTGCTCGGGAGCTTTGGGGTCATCTACCTGGGAGCATTTGCTCCCAATTCGATCTGGGCGAAGGTTCTGTCCTATGTGCCGTTCTGGACGCCGACGTTGATGCTGACGCGGCTGGCGCTGGGCACGGTCGCGTGGTGGGAGATCGTGGCGACGACGGCATGGATGCTACTCGCCATCGTCGCCTCCACCTGGTTTGCCGCGCGCTTGTATCGGTATGGCGTCTTGATGTACGGGCAGCGGCCTGGTCTGGGGCAACTGCTGAAACTGGTACGCATGAATTGATGCACAGTCCAGTTGGGTGTGCGACCGGGTAGAGACCAGCGCGCCTGCTACGCGCTTCGGCGGGGAGGTGAACGGCCAACGGATGGTGTAGTGGGCCTCATTGCACGCGGCTTCCAAGGCCGAGACCGCCGGCAGGTTCAGCGCTGATCGAGCCGATCTTTAACCCGCTGGGAACTGGCTATCTACCAAACGCCGTTGCGAAAGAGCTGTGTGGTGAGCTGGATGTGGCCGAGGTGCAGGGCGCTGTGCTCAACGGCATGGAGCAGACAGTCGCGCACGGTAAGCGGCTCGTCAGCGGGCTGCCAGCCAGGGGAGATGGGCGTTTCGATGGGCCGGTCCAGCGCCTCATTAGGCAGCGAATCCAGCACGGCGTGAAGATCGGCGAGCCAGCGCTCGAAGCGCGTGGTGAGATCGGTAAGGGAGCCAGTGGCGTGGAACTCCGCGGCGCGGTCGCGATTTGGTGCGCGGTCCCCAAGAAGGGTGATGCTCCAATATTCCCCGGCGCCAGCAAGGTGCGTCGCGAGGGCGTAGAGGGTGTTGGCTTCGGGGATAGGGGCGGAGCGATTGAGCGTGTCGTCGGATAGACCGGCGAGCTGCGCCAGCGCGCCGCGAGCGGTACGCTCGATGACAGCGGCATAGTGGTATGCGGCGGTGTGTGGCTGTGACATTGTGGGTCTCCTCGTGTCTGCCAGGCAATGACGGCTGCGCCAGGATGGGCGGCGCGGACTTCGCCGCTACGACGTGCGTGCGGCGGGCTGCGCGATAGCGCCGCGCACGAATTCAAGGGCCTTTTTGAGTCGCTGTATCGAACGGGTATGGCTCCAGAGACTGGCTTCGCGCGGGTGGATCTCCAGCGTAATGAGGCCATCATAGCCGTCGCGGGCGAGCAGGCTAAGGAACGACGCAAGGGGAAGAGCGCCTTCACCGGGAAGCCGGTGGGTGAGGGGTTTGCCGTCGCGCCAGACAACATCGCTGAGATGGACATTGCGCAGGGCGGGACGAACGATCTCGTAGCATTCGAGCAGATCTTCGCCGTTGGCGCCGGCATGGCAGGTGTCGAAGGTGACGGCACAGTCGCGCTCCTGGGCGAAGTCTACCAGCGCGCGCAGGTCGTCGAGCAGGTAGCGGTGGTCGCGCTCGTTGTACTGGCTGCTTTCCAGGCTGATCCGCACCTGCTGGCCACCGGCGGCGAGTCCCTGGCGTAGGCCGGCGGTGTAGCGTTGGGCGCGGGGCGTTTCGGCATTGGACAGGAAGGGCGTGTGGACGACGCAGAGCTCGCCGCCGAGCGCCCGCGTGATGCCCGCGAGCTGGGGAATGGATTGGGTGAAACGACGCGGCCAACCGGGCAGCAGGTAGAATGGTGGATGCACGCTGAGGACGGGGATATCGCCAGCGCCAACCGCGTGCCGATACGGCGCGATCCCCTGCCGGACATAGCGGGCGCCGACGACGAGCTCGACGCCATCGAAGCCAGCCGCGCGCGCCAGACCGAGGCTGTATGCCAACCCGCGATGATAGAAAGTGCCGGTGGAGAAACTGATTCGCATGATTGGAGAATAGCCGACGATTCCATGCAGCGTCAACCCAGGTGTGGTGATCTCAACGCACACGCGCGTGCCGGTTGCGGCGGCAGATATAGTTGTGTCGTGCCGGCGCGAGATTGGCAGCCAGCTGCCGCGGCTGGAGCATATTATGCGCGTTCATCGCCATAGAGCGCATCCACGATGGAGCTGAGCAGCGCATCGTTTCCCGCCGCCAGCACGCTGTAAGGATGGGTGAATGAAAGCGCTCCGAGCGGCTGGCCCCTGGCGCCGGTGAAGGCGCCGCCGGCCTCGCGGATAACGAGCGCGGGAGCCAGAAAGTTTTCCGGGGTCAGGCGCTGGCGCAGGTCCACGTAGGCGCTGTAGGCGCCCTGCGCGACGTAGCAGAGATCGAGCACGGTAGAGCCGCTGCGGCGCACCGTCGCGGCGCTTTCGAGCAGGTTCCAGAAACGCTGCGTCACTGCGGTGTCGTGCCCGCCGTCTCGCGCGGGCGGGGTGGGTCCATCATGACCGATGTTGACGCCGAGCATCGCGTGGCGCAGGATGGTGAGCGGTGATGCATGGATGTCCAGCCCATCGAGTGTGGCGCCGCGCCCGCGCGCGGCCGAGTAGATTGTTCCGGTGAAGATATCACCGCAAACCGCGTATTCGACAAGCTCGGGATCGAGGGGTGCGTCCGGGGGCAGGGCGGCCACGGCGAAGCCCACGCAGCGGATGCCGCGCTTGAAGTTGTTGCTGCCGTCGCAAGGGTCCACCACCAGGGTCCAGCGGGGATTTGTGCCGAAGGCAAGCTCGCCGGCCTCTTCGCTGAAGGCGCGGAAGCTGCCCAGGCGCTCACGCGCGATAGCGAGGGCGATACGCTCGGCTTCGGCGTCAAAGGCGCGGGTGGCCTCGCCTTTCGGGTTGGTCGCTACCAGCTCGCGCGCCGCGGCGGATTGTCCATCGTTGAGCAGGTACGACCGCGCCGCCCGGAACATTTCGATGAAGATGGGGCGTGGGTCGCTGCCCGCCGCCGCCGTATGATCATCTTGTGGGAACGTGTGCGCCATATCTCATCCACCATTTCTTGCCGTGCTCAGATTGTAAGTCACTTTCCATACTATCCGGCCAGTCGTGATACTATGGATGCGGGCGCATACCTCTCAACGCCCGTTCTCGTCGCCATGAGAGTCGCCATGAGAGCGGATCGTCGGAGGTGTCCGGCGGGGCATTCCCTGGGTAGGATTGGAGTGAGAGCATATCAGCGGACGGGAGCGCTTGTCTACAGAGCGCGCGCGTGTGAAGCGGCAGCGTGCGACTGCGCCAGCAGCATCCGCGCCGGCGGCGCGCGCGCGGCGCTGGAGATGGCTGGCGCTGGAGATGGTGCTGATTGTCGCGGCGCTGGCCGCGACGCGCGTTCTTTCGATCAATCTCTGGCTGCTCCCCAACGGCGACGTCAAAGAATATTACAACTATGCCATCGCGTTCTGGACGTGGCATCCATACTTTCACAATCTCCCGGTAGAGTATCCGCCGCTGGCCATCGTGCCGTTCACGCTCACGCTGCTGCCGCCGGTGCTGGACTATCAGACGACGTTCGCGCTCTGGATGGGGGCGCTGGTCATCCTCGGCTATTTCGGCTTCCTCCGCTTTTCGACGCGCGCGCGCGGACTGTTCTATGTCTTCTATCTGGTGCTCGGCGCGGCGGCGACCCTGCTGGCGCGCTTCGATATTCTGCCGGCGCTGGTGACACTGGCGGCGCTGTGGGCGGCGGGCCGCAAGCGGTTCGGGGTGGCGTACGCGCTGCTAGCGGTGGGCATCCTTCTCAAGCTGTATCCCGCGTTCCTGGTGCCTATCGTCGTCATCGAGCACTGGCGCATAGCGCGCACACGCACGGTTGCCGAGGGGCTTCCACTGCCGCTGGCGAATCTGCGTGAGTGGCGTGAGGCACCGGGAGCGTCGCTGCGCCGGCTCCTCACGCATGCCGTAACGCGGCGGGTCGCGCTGGGGGTGGGACTCTGCGCCGCGCTCGTGACGCTGGCTTTCGCTTGCGCGCTGATGTTCAATCCGAATGGCGCCCTCTCCGGCTTCCAGTACGCGGGTGCGCGCCCGTTGCAGATCGAGTCTACGCCCGCGACGATACTCTGGCTAGGCTCGCTGGTGGGGATCAAGGCTGGCCCGAATTATTCGTTCACCTCGCTCAACTTCGTCGGACCGCTTGATGTGGCGCTGAAGCCTCTCTCGGCAGTGGCGTTGGCGGGCGGCTGCTTGTGGGTATACTGGCGGCAGGCACGGGGTAAGCTCTCCGTGGGGCGGGCGTTCCTGGCGTGCCTCTGTGTCGTGCTGGTCACCAATAAGATCTTCAGTCCGCAGTACCTCATCTGGGTGCTGCCGATTGTCGCGGAAACCGAGGGCTTCGATGTGGTGTGGGTGGCGATTTGCTTCCTCACGACGCTCGATTTTCCCATTCTGTATCAGCTTCGCCATCCGATCTGGACGGTGTCGTACACGCCGCTGTTCATGCCGGTGCTGGCGCTGCGCAATGGTCTGTTGCTGTGGGTGACGGTACGCGCGATCCTTCGTTGCACACAAGGGACGGCGCGAAGCGGTGCCTTGAAAGGCCAGGGAGCGGCAGGTATGCCTGCCGCGCGGCAAGATGAGCGCGAGGACTCCCAGCCCGCGCTTGCCCGATAGAGATGGACATGAGGCCGATCTCGGACCAGAGCCAGGAATTCACGATCTGGCTGGCACTGCTATGGGTTGCCGTGGTGGCGCTCCCGCTGCTTCTCTCGATAGCGCTGGGGCATCCGGGCGGCGGGTTGCCGCTGCTCGGCGTCATCCTCTGGATCGGCATCTTACGCGTGGCGCGCTGGATGTCGCCGGCGGCGCATACGGACGCGCTAATGCGGCGCGGCCGGTTCGCGGAGGCGCTGACGATGTGCGATGCGGCGCTGGCCGTGGAGGGGCAGAACGCCTGGATGGGAACGCGCCGGCTGGCGTGGCTCAACCGGCGCACCACGGCGCTGCTGGCGATAGGGCGGATAGACGAGGCGCTCTCCGCCGCGCTGGATGCGCTCAGCGCGTGCGCCGACCCCGAAACGTTAGGGAACTGCGCGCTGGCGCTGCTGTATCTCAATCGCTACGAGGAGGCGGCGGGCGCGGCACGATTGGCGCTTTCACTGACTCGTGAACGGTCGGTGAGCAGCCACGCGATCCTGGCGATGATGAACCTGGCGCGCGGAATGCCCGCTGAAGCGGAGGCGCTGGCGCAGGCGGGGCGGCTGGACGCGCGGGCGCTGCTGCCACTCGTGCGGCCTGAGCACTATGTTCTGTGTCTGGCGGCGCTCGCACGCTCGCTGCGGATACAGGGAAAGCGGACGCAGGCGGAACGTTTTCTGGATGATCTGCGCGACGCCAGCAAAGGTCGCAAGGGCTTGCGAGCTATCGCACTGGTGGAGGACGCCGACCGGTTGGTGGATACGCCGGAGAACCGGCAGCAGGCATTCGCACGGCTTGCCAGTGCGTTCGACGAGTGGGCGGATTATGTGCTGTGGTATGTGGAGCAGCCGGGCACGCTGGCGACACTGCGTGATGATGAGCGTTTCGCGGCGATGGAGCGGCAGGCGGCGGAGCGACTAGAGCGGCTGGCGAAGCAGGCGCCCGCGCTCGAAGATGTAACGCTGGCGCTGGCCTCCGCCCGCGGAGATGCATCTCCGCGTCCGGCCCGCCAATCGAGCTGGCAGGCATTGCTGGTGCAGGTGGTGACGCTGAGCGGAACGCTGGCGTTGCTGCTGTGGTGGACGTGGCGGTTCTTCCTGGCCGGATCGTAGGGGGCAAGACCTAAAACCTTGACGGTCCGGCTTGCCATGCGCTATACTACGGCTCGTTGCGGCCAGCGCGCCGTACCGTGCCGGTGTAGCTCAGTGGCAGAGCAGCTGTTTCGTAAACAGCAGGCCGTCGGTTCAAATCCGACCACCGGCTCCATTCTCTGCCCCGCTTATCTTCTCGCCTCGCGGCTCTTGCCATGCTCATTCACATCTTCCACCAACCTCACCTATGATCTGTTGACAGCAAAAGTGACAGCAATGTGCTCAGATCACTCCCAAAATTACCCGTCCGAGCCGCTTGAATCCTGAGGGCAAGCCTTTACGTACGGCCTTGAGAGACGAACTTTGACGCGCCAGGGGGTCATGCGGTACGCTACGGCGTGGACAGAGCGTCGCCAGTGAGGTGTGTCCCGCGTCCCACCTACAGGGCGAAAGTTTCAGCGCCGCACGCGCGACTCCCTTTGGAAGCGCACCATGAGTGATAGCAGACGTAGCCAGCCTGACGACCAACCGGCCGCCTCGCACGGCAAAGCCAGGACGTGGCCGCACGGCGTGCCGGCCCTCCGGCTCAACCGTCGCGCGCCGGTTATCGCCGCCGTCGCGGTGCGCCCGAACGACGCGGCGGTTGCGGATCTGGGCACGCCGCCGAGACTGCTGTGGCTGCGGCGGTTCATCTGCGGCGTGCTGCTCCTGGCGCTCGCATGGCTGTGTCTGCTGCTTGTCGCGTCTCTGGGTATGAGCGCCTGGGAGAGCATTCCACATCAGAAGATCTCGCTCCACCTGTTGCTCTACGTGCTGGAGGTGGCAGGCGCGTGCTGGGTGGGTCTCGCCGCTATCGGCTGCATCGTTGCCGGCGCCTTTTGTCTCGCGCTCGCTTTTACTACGCGGAAATGGTAGCGCGGGCGTATGCTTACCAGAGCTGACTGCTCCCCGGCGGACAATCCAAACCGCTGCCCAACAGCGCAATACCCAATCCATCGGCTGCTACGCCATACGGTGGGCAGATATCGGTCGCGTTGTACTGAACCTGAGCATGTGGCGCTGCTACGTAGTCCGTCTGGCCGGACGGGCGTACCTGAATGCCGCCACTGAAGCGTACCGGCCCTAGCTGGCTCGTTGCCGCATGCGGGGTGTAGCCTGACGACTCAGCATAGATTCCCGGCATAAAATTGCCAGTGTCGCTCGCCGTCCACGCGAACTGCCCGATGGTCGCGCCATCCAGCGTGACGCGCCACTCCACGCCGCCCGTGGTGGCGCCGGATAGTGTTTCGAGTGTGTAGGTGTGGCGCGATCCGTTGCCGCCCGCCGATCCGAGCGTCCCCATCGCGCATGGTCCCTTTTGGCCGTTCGCCGTGAATGCGCAGTAGAACCAGCCGGCGCGGGTATCGTCAAACCAGGAGATGTAATAGCCGGCTTGCACGAAGCTTCCGTCGCTCAAATATGCGCCAATCCAGTAGAAATCTGTTGTCTGGTCGCTGACCCGCTGGGGTAGCCGAGTCTCAATGATGGTGCGGACGCCGGTGTCTTGATCGGGCGCGCCCGCCGCCTGGATGCCTACCTGCCACGCCGTATGGAGGCTGCCGTTGGATACCGTGACGCCGGGGGGATGCTGGCCGGCGCCCGCCGTGACGGTGCGCGTGTTGCCCTGGCGCGTGGCGTGCGCCAGGCGCGCTGTCTGCGCCGTGAGGAAAGCGCCTAGCTGTGGTCCCGGCCAGATGAGCAGGCCAATCCACACGAGACAGAGCGCGGCGAGCAGCAGCAGCCGGCGCCGCGACTCGTTCCGGCGTGGTGGACGCGCGGGCATGAGCCATGCGTAGTGGCGATCACGCCAGCCGCTACGATTCCAGTGCCCGCTCATCTCGCGTCCTCCTGTTCGGTGGTATCCTTGTCTTCCGTCCCGCCACTGATTGCTCTCTACGTTCGCAGACAGCATACCAGAGGCGTCGTATGCAGTATACCCGCTCGAAAGGGTTGATGGTGATGGGTGCCAATTCTGCCCCATAGCAACTTCGGTAACAGTATTGATGCGGGAAAGGGGGCGCTCGGGCCGCTCCGTGGGCTCGGTCAGGCAGCCCCCTATGCTACCGACCTCCGTGAGAGGGTGGCGCCCGTGCTGGTCGAGACGAGAGCACTCGATATCGGCAAGCGATGGGGTTGGCCATAACCGGTAAAGTACGCTAGCTTCCTTGACGTGCGCGCCGGGAATTGGGTATGCTGTGGCCGTCAATTGAACGAATCGTCGTGAGGGACGAGTACACGCGACGCCGACAGAGCGAGCCGGGGAGGGTGCAAGCCCGGCGTCGAGCGTCTGTGGAAAGCCACCCTCGGGTCCGGCGCGGGAATCCGCCGGGCCACGACGCGGGACGAACGCCCTAAAGGGCCAGTAGTCGCCGCCGGCAGCTCTCCGTTACCAGGGGGCGGGGCATCGAGCGCGAGTAGAGTATGCTACACCGGCTCTGTGTCCGCGAAGTGGGGAGCATCGCGCGTGTCCATTGCTGGTATACGCGTCGCGACGCTTCCAAGCTGGGTGGTACCACGGGCATTGAAGCTATTTCAGGCCCGCCCCGAGTGTTTGCTCGGGGCGGGCTTTTTGTTTGGGTGCGGCGAATCGCTCCCTCCTGGCAGATACAACGGACCCCCGTACGCCGGTTCGCGCCGGACGACGAGCATGATTCCGCCTGTTCTGGAGGATTTTCACATGGCGACAGCAAACACCCGTTACCCTTTCATCTCCTCGGCGGAGCTTGCGCGGCGCTACCTGGCGTTCTTCACAGCGCGCGGCCACCAGGAAGTCCCAGGGGCGCCACTGGCCGCGTCGGGTACTGACACGAGCTTCGTCATCGCGGGCATGCAGCCGTTGTTGCCTTATCTGCGTGGTGAGGCGCCGCCGCCCGCGCCCTGCCTCACTGATCTCCAGCGCTGCCTGCGCACCGACGACATCGAAGCGGTCGGCACGAATGGACGTAAGATCACCAGCTTCCAGATGCTCGGCAACTGGTCAATCGGCGACTATGGGCCACGCGAGGCCATTGCGCTTGCGCTGGAGCTGCTGGATGAGCTGCGCTTGGATCGCGACTCGCTCTGGGTCACGACATTTGGCGGCGATGCGGACCTGGGCCTGCCACCGGATACGCTTGCCGTGGAGGAGTGGCGCCGCGCGGGGATCGCGCCAGAGCGCATCGTGCCGCTTGGTACTGAGGACAATCTCTGGCCCCCCACCGGCGGGCCGGGACTGTGCGGTCCCTGCACCGAGATCTACGTGGATCGCGGCGAGGCGTTCGGCTGTGGGCGGCCAGACTGCAAGCCGGGCTGTGACTGCGAGCGATTCCTGGAAATCTGGAATCTCGTTTTCATCACCTACGAGCTGACTCCGGACGGGCGCTATATCCCGCTAGCCATGCGCAGTGTAGATACCGGCATGGGGCTAGAACGCACGGCGGCGGTGCTACAAAATGTGCCGACCGTCTACGAGACTGACCTCTTCGCGCCCGGCTTCTCCCGGCTGACGGAGCTGGCGCCGGTGGGCGGTGACGAGGATACGCGCCATGTGTTGGCGCGACGAATCGTGGTGGATCACGCGCGCGCGGCGCTCTTCGCGGGACTGGCGGGGGTGCTGCCGGATCGCGACGGGCGCGGCTCGGTACTGCGCCGGCTGATTCGCCGGGCGGCACGACAAGGGCGCGTACTCGGTCTGGAGCGTCCCTTCCTGGGCGAGCTGCTGGGGCCGCTGGCGGCGGCGCACGAGGGGCTGCTCTCCAGTGAGGAGCGGGCGCGCGTGCCGGAGCTGGCGCGGATGGTGACGGATGAGGAGCGGCGTTTCACGCGAGTCCTGACGGCGGGGCTGCGCACGCTGGAAACGTTGGAACCGGGGCCGGATGGTCAGGTTCCTGGTGAGCGCCTTTTCATGCTGCACGCCGAGCGCGGTTTCCCGGCGGATCTCGCGGCAGAGATTCTGGTGGAGCGGGGGCTGACGGTGGACTGGCAGGGCTACGAGCGGGCGCTGGAGGAGCATCACGCGATCAGTCGGGCGGGGTTGGAGTGATTTCGTGCCCGCTTCGCGCAGCCGCCACGAGCGGGCGTGTGCCGGCTGCTCGCGACGGCGCACTCGCGGAGGCGCCGTCAGCTCGCGGATGATATCCAGCCTATGCGGTCGTGAGCCGTGCCATGAAAACACACAGTCCCCCAATGCTTCCACGCTGGAAGACGTTGGGGGACTGGCGCGATATGGTGCCGAAAGCTATTTGACGTCGGCCTTGGCGCCGGCCTCTTCGAGCTTGGCCTTGGCGGCTGCCGCCTCGTCCTTGGTGACATTCTCTTTGATGTTGGACGGGGCAGAGTCAACGACATCCTTGGCCTCTTTGAGGCCAAGGCCGGTCAGCTCACGAACGGCCTTGATGACGTTGATCTTGTTCGGGCCGATCTCCGTGAGGGTCACAGTGAACTCGGTCTGCTCCTCGACGGCGGGGGCAGCCTCACCAGCGCCGGCAGCCGCGGCGCCGGGCATCGCGGCGACCATCGCGGGCGCCGCGCTGACGCCCCATTCATCCTGCAAGGCTTTGCTGAGCTTCACCAGGTCGAGCACGCTCATGCTGCTGAGCTGCTGAATGATCGTATCAATATCTACAGCCATGGGAAAAGTCATCCTCCGTGTGCGAATGTGGCCGGCGGTTGAGCCCGCGCCTGAATGGTTCGCGGCCACAATGTCCGCCTGCGCGGACGCGAGTTTGTACAGGGAACGTAGGGCGCTGATCGCCCATACCTAAAGAACACCAGGACTAGGCGGCGGCGGCTGGCTCGCCCATTTGGCGAATACGCGCCTCCAGCACGTTGACGAGATCGCGTAGGGGAGCGCTGAGCACGCCGTAGGTCTGGTTCAGCGGACCCATGAACGTACCGACCACTTCGCTGCGAAGCTGGTCGCGCGGCGGCACCTTCGCGAGCACATCCACCTGAGCGGGGGAAATCGGTCCGCGCTCCAGGATGCCGGCTTTGATGGTGACGGGCTTCGCTGTCTTGAACGCTTTCAGGAAATCCGTGACGGCCTTGGCAGGGGCGACTTCGTCGTCGTAGCTCAAGGCGAGGGTCGTCTGCCCGGTCAGGATCTTCGAGATGTCCTGATATTCGGCGCGCTCGGAGGCGATACGCAGCAACGTGTTTTTGACGACGTGCATCTCGACGCCACTGCTGCTGAGCCGGCGCCGCATCTCGCTGATTTCGGCAACGGTCAGCCCTTCCGTCTGGAGTAGCACCGCCGATCGTGTGCGCTTCAGCTTGTCCGTCAACTCTTCGATGACGGCAGCTTTTGCATTGGTAGGCATGTTGCGTGTCTCCTTTCCAGGGCAAGAGTCGGAAGCGCGGCCAGGGCGCTCCACCCCTGGCCCACGGCGCGGCCTATGTGCCGGGCACGCCTTCCGCCGGTAAACGACGCGCTTCATGCCGTTGGTGAGGATTGCGGAGACCACGAAAAAGGGCCTTCAGGTCGCCGACCCGAAGGCCCACAAGAACGGACGCGCGTGAAGCGCAGCCCGCGAATTGATGTGGTTACTTCGCCTCGGCAGGCCATTCATTGAGCCTCACGGCACCTGCTGTCTTGGGCATGTATGCGGTTGTTCTCAAGCAGTATAGCAGGCATTATCCATGCCGTCAACCATGATAGGCGAGATGGGTGCCATCACAGGAGGCAATGGGCGCCCGCCGGACGCCCCGACGGAGGAACGGACGGGCGCGAGCTGCCCCCCATTATGTGATTGAACCGGCGAGATGGCTCAGCCGACCTTGAGCGCCAGGGCCGATGGCACATCCAGCCGGACGGACGGCGACATCGTGGAGCAGACGACGACGCTCTTGACGTAGGTGCCCTTTGCGCCGGTCGGCTTGGCCCGAACGATGGCGTCAATCGAAGCGGCAAGGTTCTGCATGAGCTGCTCATCGCTGAACGAGACCTTGCCGATGGGGATGTGAATGAGGCTTGTCTTGTCTACGCGAAACTCGACGCGACCGGCCTTTACCTCGCGCACCGCCCTGGCGATATCAAAGGTGACGGTGCCAGTCTTGGGGTTCGGCATGAGACCGCGCGGGCCAAGCCGGCGGCCGAGGCCGGCAACTTTGCTCATGACGTCCGGAGTGGCGACGGCGACATCGAAGCCAAGCCAACCATCGTTGATCTGCTTGATTTGATCGTCCAGGCCGACAAAATCGGCGCCGGCCTCTTCGGCCTCTTTCACCTTGTCGCCCTGCGCGAAGACGAGCACCTTCACCTCTTTGCCGGTGCCGGCGGGCAGGGTCGCGGTGCCGCGGACCATCTGGTCGGCGTGGCGTGGGTCCACGCCCAGCTGCATGTGCAGCTCGACGGTCGGATCGAATTTCACAAAGCTCATCTTCTTGAGCAGCTCGATGGCTTCTTCCGGCTGGTACGTCTTCTCGCCGTCAACCAGCTTGGCGGCGTCCTGATACTTTTTCCCGTGCTGTGGCATGATGATGCCCTCCTCGTGGCGTGGTGTCCGCAGTGACTAGTGGGCGATAATTACGCGACCGAAATGCCCATCGAGCGGGCGGTGCCGGCGATGATCTTTTCGGCGGCCTCAACGCTGTTGGCATTCAAGTCTTTCATCTTGAGCTCGGCAATCTCACGTAGCTGCGCAGATGTGATCGAGCCGACCTTGGTCCGGTTCGGTGTGCCAGAGCCTTTATCAGCACCGGCGGCCTTCTTCAGTAGATCGGCGGCGGGCGGTGTCTTGATAATGAAGGTGAACGAACGATCCTCGTAGACGGTGATGACGGCGGGCACGATGCTGCCGACCATGTTTGCCGTGCGCTCGTTGTACTCCTTGCAGAAGCCCATGATGTTGATACCGTGCTGGCCGAGCGCGGGGCCAATCGGCTGCGCGGGCGTCGCCTTGCCCGCGGGAATCTGCAGCTTGACGATGGCGCGTACTTTCTTCGACACGAAATGTCTCCTTTAGAGGTCGCGGGGCTAAAGAGGTCCGTTGCGAGGACCGCGAGCGCGAGCGCCCGCACCCTCCCTCTGCACAGAGGCTCCGCGCCAATTGCGGAGTCTCATTCTCGTATTATCGCACAATCCGTAAAGGGACGGCGCTTCGCTGGCGAGACACACGGAGGGGCGCACCGAACGTGCGCCCCTCCCATGTATGGGAGCTTCGTCAGAGACGGACGAGCTATTGTTTCTCCACCTGGAGGAAATCAAGCTGGACGGGTGTCTCGCGACCAAAGAACGAGACCAGGACCGTTACTTTGTTGCGCTCCGGGTGAACCTCGCTGACCGTGCCGATGAACTCAGCGAACGGCCCGTCAATCACCTTAACGGACTGCCCCAAGGTGAAGAGCACCTTGGGTTTCGCTTTCGGTTCCTCGCCCTTCGCGGGGGTCTTGAGGATGTAGCGCAGCTCGCTTTCGGGAAGTGGTGTGGGGTCGGTATTGGTGCCGCCAACGAATCCCGTCACGCCCGGCGTGTTGCGAACGACGTGCCAGGTTTCGGGGCTGAGGACCATATCTACCAGCACGTAGCCAGGATAGATTTTCCGAGTGACGGTACGGCGCTGGCCGCCCTTGATCTCCACTTCGTCTTCGGTGGGCACGACGACACGGAATACCCGGTCTTTTGCGTCCATCGAGATGATGCGCGCTTCCAGATGCGTTTTGACTTTGTTTTCGTAGCCAGAGTAGGTGTGGATCGCATACCAATGGCGCCCTTCGATTTTCTCTTCGGCGGGCACACTATCCGGCAGACTTTCCGCTACGGTCTCGTCCGCGGATGTCTCGTTATGCTGCGATTCCATGGGCATTGCCTCCACTGCTCGCGAGTCGTACTCGCCACGCGAGGCTCCTCTATTTGCCGGCATGCGCGATTATGGCGGACACAGAGAGATCCACCGGCACGCGATTGTCGTGTACTGACTGCCGCTTAGTGCGTGGCAGGGGCGCTCGTGCCGAGGCTTACGATCCACGCGAGGGCACGGATGAGGCCAATATCGGCGACACCAAGGATGGCGGCGACGACGGCGGACATCACGATGACGACAATGGTCATCGTCCAGGCCTCGCCCCACGTCGGCCACGTCACCTTCAGCAACTCCTCGATGGACTCCGCGATGGGCCGGGTGAAGGCGTTGCCCATCATCCAGCCAGGCGTATGCATGCCCCGGTGCGTACCCGGTGCGGGCACGCCGCGCGCCAGTGCGCCCGCGTCGCTCGAAAGCACGAGGCTTCTGTCGTCTTCCTCGTCCACGTCCTCGTCGTCCACGGCACCGGCGGGAGCCTTCGTCGCGACGGCAAGCGCGAGATCTCCGTCACCCTGAGCCTCAACCATATCCTCGTCTCGCGGCTCGTCGTTGGTCCGATCGCCAACGGGTTCGGCCTCCGCATCCGCGGCGCGTGCGCGAGTGAGGGAGGCTTTGTCCTTTCCGATCGTCTTTGCCACAGAGCTTCTCCTACTGCGGGGATATCAGGGCCGGCCGGACTATCGCGGCGCACCCGACATCAGGTATCCGCCGAATGCCGCGATTGCGGTGAGCGGCGGGATACATGCTTACTATGATGGGGCCAGAAGGCCCCGCCTTTCGCCGTGGGGAGTCGTCACTTCGTTTCGCGATGCTCGCGATGCGCTCGACAGCGCGGGCAATACTTGTTGAGTGTCAGCCGCTCCGTCGTATTTTTCTTGTTCTTTTCCGTCACATAGTTGCGCGACTTGCACTCGGTGCAGGCCAGCGTGATGACGATGCGATTCTCTTTACCTTTGGCCGCCATCCCGATATCCTCCAGGTATTCGAGCAGAATGCCGGATGGCATGTAGGTCGCGAAACGTCGAATACCGTATCGCGGCTAGCAGCAGCCCTGGCTGCGCCTGCCCTCTCGGCTATTGTATACCAGATTCCCATCGCTGTCTAGCGCCACGACATTTGCGTAGGCCCCGCACAGGCGGAGCGCGGCCCGCTGACAGCGCGACACGCTCCCGGCCAAAGTTCCCTTCAGCCAGGAGCGTGTTACATGCCTCCGCCAGCTTCCACGCGCCCGTTCTTGCGGTGCGCTGGGAACCGTCAGAGTGGGGTGAGCGTTAGATTTCCACCTTGGTGACGACGCCGGCGCCGACGGTGCGGCCGCCCTCCCGGATGGCGAAGCGGCTGCCCTCTTCGAGGGCCACCTGCGTGATCAGCTCCACCTCCATCGTCACGTTGTCCCCCGGCATGATCATCTCTACCCCT
>DATGEP010000418.1:0-23487 GCA_035310125.1 Ktedonobacterales bacterium | reverse complement strand
GCTTTCGCCACGGACGACCTTGACGGCGACCTGGCGGCCGAGACCGGGTTGGTCAGCAAGGTAGATGTCGCCCATACCGCCGCCGCCGATGCGGTATAACATGCGGCAACTGCCAAGCTGCGTGCCTTCCAGTCCGGCCATTGAGTGAGTCTCCTTCATCATCAGACGATCAGGGTGAGTGATATGGTTGCTCGGTGGTTACGTGCCTAGTGTATCGTATTCGTCAACGCGACATAAGCCTGGTTGGCGGGTGCCCCGCTTGACGAAACGAAATATGGGCTGCCAGTCCCATTGAAGGAAACCGGCAGCCCATGCTAAGGGTTCGAACGAGCCTAGCAGACTAACCGTGCATGGTCAGCTGCAGGCGCATGATGGACGTGATCCAGTCACCACCGGCGGCTGGGTTCGCGTACTCGGACGAGAACCAGATGAAGTCTTGATACGGGGCGGTGTAGGACATCGCCTCGTAATCACCCCACCGGCTATCAGCTGTACTGACCGTACCCGACACCGCGATGATCCCAAGGCCGCCTGTCATGACGCTCGGCGTATCGGTGACGCGGCGGCTCGTCATGTTGATGCTCGGGAAGATCGTGTCGCCCATGTAGTCGTAGCCCATGATGATGTCGTTGTCGATGTCCGGGTACATCACAGGGAACGTCAGGGCGGTGAAGTTACCGCTCGCGGCCAGGTAGGCATCTTGAGCCACGCCAGTGCCCGCGATGGTCGTGGGATAGCCCGTGTGCAGCTGAGCGGTGAAGTCCCACCACTGAATGGCGGGAACGAACTGGCTGGCGCTGCTGACGAAACCGGTCGAGTGCGCGGCGAAGATGTGGCCGGCATGGTAGACCGGCGTGGCGCTCACGCGGTTGTCGAGCGACTCGACGCAGCCTGTGCCACCCGTGCAAGACGGCTGGTCGGCGCCGGGTGGCGAAATGTAGATGTTCGTGTCAACAAAGGCGCCCGAAAACACATCGCCAGCGCCGCTTTGGTTGCCCGGGTCGCTGAACGACCAGATGGACGCACCATGACACGATACGGTGATGCAGTTGTTGCCGAACGGATCGGGACCGTTGAACGAGCTGACGAAGAACTCGGTGTGCGGCGCGTTGTTCGCATCCATCGGCGTTTGCACGGGATTGACCGTGTCAATGACGACGTTACCAACCGTCAGATCGAACCAGCCGTTGCAGGAGAAACCGACACCACCGTAGAGTCCGGCCTTGCCGCAGCCAACGACTTCGGCGTAGTCATAGGCAGTGCCGGCCTGGTTGAACATGTTGGCCGAGACGTAGATGCCGTCGCCGTTGAAGCCGAACTGCGTGTAGTCGGCGGCACCTGTGGGATCCGATCCGAAGTTCATCGGGATAGCGAACACACGCCATGTGCCATTCGGATTGGGAGACGTGCTGGTCGCGATCCAGTAGAGCGTCTGGAATGGGCAGGCATTGAGGCCAAACGCGCCCTCTACCTGAAGCTCAGCCTCGCCCCAGCGATTGTTGAAGGGGTCGTACCACGAGCGTGGGTCGCTGAGGAACGGGCCATGGGAGTCGCAGCTGCCGGGATTCCCCACGCCAAAGAAGGCTTGCGCCGTCTTAGGCCAGCCGGCCTGCACCGTGCCTCCCAGGTTGTAGAGCGAGAGCGAGGTGTTCACGCTCTGGAGGACGAGGCCACCCGGACTGGCGGCAAGACCCATGTCCGGCGGCTGGCAGCCACCGAAATATGGACACGTGGCCGCGGAGTCGGACTGCCCGTTGAACTTGTTGAACGTGCTTGGCAGATTCGCGGATTTCGTTGAGCTCGTAATCGGCGCGTAGCCCGCACCATGAGGTGCGGCGGAGCCACGGTTCGAATGCTGCGCCTGCTGGTAGGCCTTGGCTCCCATAGGAGTCAGGAACGGCATCGAGCGGGCCTGCGAGGCCAGCTCTGCCGAGGTCGCCTGCGGCACCTTACTCATGTCAACGGTATGCGAATACAGCATCTGGAGGTGACTAGCGTGTGTAGCGTGTGCTGCCAAAGAAACAGTGCTCTTCGGAGCACTCGTGTGTGCGAATACGGTTGTAGCAAACGCACTGACCAGCAGCAGCGCGCTCAACCCAAAGGCCATTACTAATCGCGCGTTGCGATGTTTCGGCATCGTCGAAATAACCTCCAATAGCCATCTCATCAATGAGAATGGCACCTCGTCACAGTGTCACGAACATGGTGATGTCGTAGACTGTGACCCCATGTTCCACATGGGCTCCACCACGCATAGCTGCACGCAGAAACGGTCAGTGCTGCTCCTTTCACTTTTGGGCCGCCTCGAAGCGAACGGGCACGCGGAGCCAATGGACTGTATCGCGTGTGCCTGCTCAAATGCGCGGACCACCTCCATCACTTCAGCCACGGCATAAGGGGATCACGCGGAACGTGGATTCCCGCGCTCATCCCAAGAAAACGGCAACGCACAGAGACAGTAACGATGGATTCGAGAAGATCTGCCGGAGGAAGCCCGGCGGAGACACTGAAAGGCGCGGATTTGCCGCGATGGCGGACATCGGGAGATGCGGCAAAAGAGACAGCCGCCGTAAAGGAGCGAGGCTAAGGCTGATAGGCAGGAGGTATGCTGGATCGTCGTGAATTTGCGGAGTGTAGCGTGTATTTAGAAGTGACCATGCCAGAACCCCCCACTATTCCACCCGAATGTCTCATATCCACGCGTAGTGCGCCAGAGCCATATGCCAGAGAGGCAGACCAGCGTTTCTCAGGCACCCGGAGTATAGTTGAAGGGCAACGGGCTGTCAAGCTTTAGAAACGCATTAGCGCCCAATATGTGAGCGATCTCACACTGTGCGCTGCATCACGCCGCATCATACAAAGCCGGCGAGCATTGGCTCCACAACGCTCTCTGCCAAGAGGTAGGCGCGCTTGTCCGCGCCAGCGGCGTTCAGATGCTCGGCGTCGTACCAATCGGCATCGGTGAAACCAGCAGGGCGGCTCTCATCGAAGAATGCCACATCGTGCGCTTGAGCGAATGTATTCCAGTATGATAGGATCGCAGGCCAATCAGTGGAGCGGTCGAAGAGGGTAAAAAACGATTGGTGCAGCGGACTGACGACCAGCGCCACCTTCACGCCATAGGCTTTTGCCAGCGCGATCATACGCGCGAGAAAGTCTGGCTGTCTGCCTCCGATAGCGAAGCGCTGGACCTCGCCGCCCTCGAACTGGCGTAACTCGACCGCCCGCACCTTCACTTGCGCTGGCGTCAGGGTGGCAATCGAGACACCTGTAAGCGCCACCCAGCCGTGCTGATCGGACTGCTGGTAGCGGGCGATGGCGAGGGCGCCCGCATTGGGAAGATCGGCGCCGCACGGGCCAATGTGCGATCCATTGCAGCCGGCCTTGTAGAGTCCGATGCGATCACCGTACATGGGAATAAGTTTGACGGCGACGAAATCCGCCGACGCCAGGATGCGGTGCGCTCCGCTGCCATAGTGCATGCTGAGCGTGCTCAGATCGGAGATGTCCGCTAGCGGAAGTGTCCCCGCGAATGCCAGCCCACTGTTATCGGCGGTTTCGCTGGCGTTCATATTGAGGTTGTATTCGCGGAGATCTTCGACAAGGACTTTCGGCACGTAGCCATCTTCGAGAAACCGCTTGAAGGTGTAGTAGTCTTGCTCGAACGTGGAGCCGAACATACCAGCGTTGCAGCTCAGGCTTCGCTCGCCCGTTTGCTGTTGTACCAGGCTATCAAGCAGATGGGCATTGACGCCGTAGACGACGCGGGAAGAGCCAAGAAACAGCACATCAGGCGCGCGGCCAAGCGCTTCGCATTGTTGTACGCGCTGCAGAGACCAGTAGCCATCGCTACGGATGTCCCAGGCGCGACGGTCTAATTGGATGAGTAGATTTGCCAACACCAGCAGCACAAGCGCGGTGATCGTGCTTATGGCGCTCCATCTCGGGGCGAGCGATCTTTGTCGCGATGCCGGAGATGCGGGCAGCGGCTCTCGCGGCGGGAGCATAGGCGCCACGACTCTGCGCACCTTACGTGTCGGCAGCTCATCCATGTCGAGCGGCTGGGTATCCTGCGCATCAATCGGAAGCGCCGCGCGGTATCTATCCATTCGATAGCTCCCGTGGCACCAGCGTTTGCCCGATCCATGTGGAGAATTTCATTGCGCCATCCACGTCGAGATGATGGACATCCCAAAAGTCGGTGTCGAGATATGTTGGGTCGTGGCTCTCATCGTAGAACGCGACGCCGGGCGCACCCGCAAAAGACTGCCACAGCGAAACGAGCTTCTGCCAGTCCGCGGGACGCATTACATGAAAGAAGTACTGGCTGAAAGGAGGGATGACGAGCGCGACGTGAATATGATGCGCTTGCGCGAGCGCGATGAATCTGGCGAGGAATGCCGTCTGATGCTCGCCGAAGACGAATGGCGGGCAGTGATCTCCGCAGGACGTGTACGGGCGAAGCTGGGCGTCTGTGTAGGTGGCGAGCGAGCGCCCGACGAGCGCGACCCAGCCACGCGCATCGGATGGGAGCACCATCTTCTGCAACGGCGACGCCACGACCGATGTGGTGACTGTAGTGGCGCACGGGCCGATAGTCAATGACCCACAGAGACTCTTGAACATGGCAGTGCGGTCGCCATAGAATGGGATCGCCTTCCCCGCGATATAGTTCAGCGCGGCGAGCTTGCCGTGTATGCCGCCGCCAAAATGCTGGCTGAGCGCCGCAGCGTCAGAGATATCGGCGAGAGAGAGAATTTGCTCCGCCGGCAGGCCGAACGTATCGGCAGGCGGCGAGGCATGGGCATTCACGTTGTATTCCCAGAGCGTCTCAACGACGAGCTTTGGTGTGTAACCATCCTCGATCATGCGCTTCAGGGTATAGTAATCTTCCTCGAAGGTCGAGCCATCATCGGCCACGTTGCAGCTGAGAATGCGCTGCCCGGAGTCTGCTTGTACGGTAGCATCAACCGTGGTAGGGATCACGCCATGCATCGTCAGCGACGACCCCATGTAGATGACGTCCGGCACCTGGCCCAGCGTCTCGCAGCGTTGCACACGAGCCAGCGCCGCGTCCGGGAAGTGCTCACTCAAGACATCGAATGAGCGGCGATTGAACTCTAACACCAGGTTGGTCAGCAGCAGCAGGAGTATGGTGAGCATGGTGGCCGTCCAGCGGGAAAGGTGGTGCGGCGCGGCGGAGTGGCGCACGGGTCCGGATGGGATGCCCGCGGGGAGCGCGGGCGCCGTGGGCATCTCGTCAACCGATGGTGCGCTCTGTAGCGCACGCATCTTCAGGGTTGGCTGGTCGTCTACGCTGGGTCGCTGAGCCTCCATCAGGTCGGTTGCCGTAGAGGAGTCTGACTGGTGCACGGATGGTGAGATATCGCTGTCTTCAGCATGAACCGGCGCATCGGATGCCTGGCGTACGGACAGACGGGCCGTCCATGCTTGCGGTGTCCATAACGGGCGCCGGTTGTTCATGCCGTAATCTCCCCATAGATGCCAGAGACGCTTCTCAGTCCGCGCTAGAACTGAAAGTAGATGAAGCGCGTCGCGGCGTGTGGTGGCCAGAGCACCAGCACCGAGACCGCCAGCACATATAGAACGGGCCTGGCGACGAGGCTGCTTCCCAGGGAATACCACGCAGTGCCGAGCGCTACCGTGCGTTTTTGCCACTGGCTCACAATCGGCGCCTTGAAGATGGCCCACAGCCAACCAGAGAACACGATTGCCGCCGCGACACCCATCAGGAGCACGGGGGTGGAGGTGAGGCTGAATGTGAAGCCGGCCAGCGCTGGCCGCGAGAAATCTAGCCCCGACCGCAACATCGCAAAAGCGCCCGTCAACGTGTCCGCACGGAAGAGCAGCCAGCCGACGCAAACCAGGATGAGTGTGCTGGCGCGGGTGACCAGCTGCGAGAGCGGAAACCGCACAATCGCCTGATAGACGGCGTTCTTGCCGACGGACCGGCTCCAGTAGCGATGGCCGCAGAGCAAGATGCCCTGGTAGACGCCCCAGACCATGAAATGCCACTGCGCGCCGTGCCAGAGACCACCCAGCGCCATCGTAATCATCAGATTTACGTAGATGCGTGGCTTGGAGACTCGCGAGCCGCCCAGTGGAATATAGAGGTAGTCGCGGAGCCAGGTGGAGAGCGACATGTGCCAGCGATGCCAGAACTCAGCGGGATTGGCCGATTGATAAGGACTATCGAAGTTCTCCGGCACCGCGTAGCCAAGCAATGTGGCACAGCCGCGCCCGATGTCTGTATAGCCGGAGAAGTCGCAGTAAATCTGTGTAGCGAAGGCAAAGATGGCGAACCAAACAGCCGCCCATCCTTCTTTCGTCGGTGTCGCAAAGAGCAGCGCGACCACCGGCGAGAGGGTATCCGCGACAATCACCTTCTTAATCAGGCCCCGTAAAATCAGTCCAATGGCGCCGTCCACATCTACCTCACGCAGCTTGAGAGGATGGCCAAGCTGTTTTTTCCAGTCGTGGATGCGCTTGATTGGGCCGGCGATTTGAGTGGGGAAGAACGCGGGAAACAGGGCGAACTCTATAGGATTGCGCAGTGGCGACAGGCCCTTGTAGACCTCTACCTGATAGTGAATGAACTCGAACGTGAAGAAGGAGATGCCAAGCGGAAGGAGGATGTGCAGGATGAGTGGATCGTGAAAGAGCGGTCCCATCAGGGGCAAATGCCTGAGCACCGGCTGCGCGCTGCTCACGAAGAGCTGGCTGTATTTGAAGTATGAGAGGCTGGCAAGGTTGCCAGCGATGCCCAGCCAGAGAACGCGCTTGCGCACAGGCTGTTCGGCGCGGTCGAGCCAGAGACTCAGCACGTAGTTGAAGATGGTGAGACCAAGGATGAGCAGGAGATATTTGGGGATGGCAGAGGCGTAGAAGTAGTAGCTGGCGAGCAGCAGAAAAGGGCGGCGCACCCGTTTGGGCAACAGCCAATGGAGGGCGAAGACGATGACGAAGAAGACGCCGTATTGTAGCGTATTGAAGAGCATCTCCGCACCTTTCATCACCAACTCACACCTGGCATCGGTGCGTTCTGTCACTCCATCCCGCGAGCCGGGCACGCTGGATCAGTCTAGAGGGTGCCATTACCGCATGCCAGTGTTTGGGACTAAAATGCTACGTTTCCCGACTTTACTGGCCGGGTGTCTGGCGCACGATGAGGGCTCGCATGACATTCGATAGCAGCTTTTCGATTCCCGGATCCGCCTGGCTCCGCCCATCACAGTTCAGTGGACTAAGTATGCGTAAATCGTCGAGGGCGTAGGACCAGTAGATGGATCCCGATGCGAAAACCAACGCTCCTGATGAGGCGACATAGTAGGTGGTATTACTCACATCTACAGTGCCGTCGTGGCTGACCACGCGCGAATCGCCGAGGATATGCAGTCCGGCGGGAGTCCTGCCGTTATCGAAGACACGGTCCCATTCGTAGCCAACGTAATCACACCCATAGGTGTTTCCGGGCACGAGCGATGTGTTCACCAGAAACGGGGACGAGGCATTCGCGCTGAGTTGCCAGGGAAATCCGATACTGTGTGACCAGGTGGAGTACATGATGCCAATCAAGGCGTTCTCTGGGCGTCCAATCAGAGTATCGCGCCACGTTGTGGTGACCAGCGCGTTATTTTTGCCGAAGAGCGGATCAGCCGCCGAATCTTTATAGCAAACGATGACGCGGTGATCAACATTGTGGCTATCCGGCTCGAAGCGAATTTGCCAGTATCCGTCGTTTGCGCCAAGGAACGCGAGACCAACTCCCGCATCGCGTGCCTGCTCGATGCCGTCACGCATGGAGTGTGACCAGTATTCGTCGTGACCGAGGTTGATGTAGGCTTTGTGCTGGAGCAGCAGCTCTGGATGCTCGGCGAGGTCAACGCTGCTGACGTATGACACATCGTAGTTTCCCCGCTCCAGCCAGCGAATGGCATCAATCTCATAGGGTAAACCCTGAGAGAGTCCGGGGCCGATGTTCGGACGATCGAAGGAGACTTTAGCCGCGCGAGTCGCGTCGGTGCCGTCGGGGCCGAGGTAGAGGCTGTAGCCGCCCCAGTTATTGTACGCCTCGTAGGTCGTATCTGTGGTCGAGACGACGTAGGTAGAGGTGGGCAGGCCACGTACGTCGAACTGGACGTAGGTCTGCTTCCCGCCGCTTTCGGTGAATTTGGCGAAGTAGACGCCCGTCACCCAAGACGATGGGATGGTCAAAGTCAATGATGGCTGCCAATTGGCCTCCACGAGACCGGTAGACCGATCAACGTGGCATGAGCTACAGCCCACGAGCGTGCCGCTGGTGGGGTCGAAGTACCCCTGGGACTGACCAACAAGGTTGCTGCTGTAGAGGAGCCGTCCGCCAGCGCCGCCATACCATCCAAGGCGATAGATGTTGGCGGTATATGGCGTGGCGTCCTGGAGGACGCTCACATAGAATGTCAGGTCATCACCAGGCGAGACAGAGGTTGCGCTGGCATACGCTTGAATCTCCGTCGTCGCCGCTGCATCTTGCGGGATATCCCAGCTCGTCGTGCCGATCCGTTGGTTCTCACTGGCGACCGCATTGTTGATGTTTGCGGGTGTCGTGGTCGAAGATGGGGAGCTGTGCCCGGAAAATGGATTCGACAGAGAGCACCCAGCGAGCAGGGTCCCTAGCGCGGCTGTGAGGATAACCAGCTTGAGGAACAGCCGACAAGCACGAGACGCTGTAACGCTCCCGGACAGCAGCATGAAGTGGGTCCTCATCCCTTTTTGTCTCGCGTCAGCTCGACGCATAACCGCTCGTAGTGGTCTGTGACCGCTTCCCAATCATACCGCTTACCGACGTGCTCGCGTGAGCGTGCACGCCGCTCGGCGACGAGATCCGGCTGATCGAGCAGCAGTCGCAACACGCGGCGCAAATCGTCCGCGTCGCCTGTCTTGAATACGAAGCCAAGCGGATTGGCGGCCTCCATATTCTGCGGAATGTCGCTGATGACGACGCTATTGTTGTGGGCCATCGCTTCGAGCAGGGTGAGTGCGATGCCTTCGGCGGCGCTGGGGAGGATGTAGGCGTAGGCGTTGCTGTAGAGGTCCGCCAGCTCCGCGCCGTAGCGGAATCCCAGGAAGCGCACGTTCGGGCCGGCGAGGGCATGGAGCTCATCGAGGTAGCGATCCTGGCGCTGTGTGTCGCCCACGATCACCAGCGGCATGTCGGTCTCCAGGCCACGATATGCCGCTAGCAGCGTATGTACTTCCTTTTCGGGGACGAGCCGGCCCACAAAGAGGAGATAGCGGCGGTGGTCCAGTCCGAATGTGTCCAAGCGCGCAAGGGGCTGGGAATCCGGCAGGGTGACGCCAGTGGAGACAAAGGTGGATTCATAGCCGTACCGCGTGCGCAAGTCATCCTGGAGCCAGCGCGCGATGACACAGACGCGTGAGGCGCTGGTAAGGGAGAGGCGCTCCGATGCCTGGAAGAAGCGGCGGGGCCAGCCGGCCCATTTGTCTTCCCGCCATTCCTGACCGTGCAGCACGAGCGCCGTCGGTGTACCCTGGATGCGCGGTACCGGGGCGAACAGCGCGTTGCCGAGGCTGTGATAGATTGCTACATCAGGGCGGCGGCGCAGCACGTCCAGTGTCGAGACGAACGAATGGCTGAGCGTGTCCGTGACGCGGCGATTCAGAGATGGCAGCCGCACGAGACGGACACCACGATACGGCTTGCGGGCGATTGCTCGCGTCGTATAATGGCCGCGACAGTAGACCAGTATCTCGTGGCCGCGCTCGGCGAGCCGCACTGCCACCTCTTCAGTATACCGCTCGACACCGCCGTAGGTTGCGGGGATTCCCTTGAGCCCCAGCATTGCGATGCGCACGCCGCCAACCCCTTCTCGCCCCGATTCTCACGCTAACCTCGATTGGCCGCGTATCATGCTCGCTTCTCGACTCCGCCCGTGTGGGCGTGTCACCAGCGGTTCAGTATAGCCTCGTTTCTCCAGAATGTGAAGTTTTCCGCAGACAAGTACCATCGAATTCCCGTTTACTGCTAACGTTCGTTCATGTAAGCGTGGGTATTGTGTATAGTAAGTGGGTGGTGCGATTTAGCGGTGTGGAGGAAGGGTAGTGCAAGAATATCCAATCGCACAAGCGGCCGTTTCGGTTCATGACGCGGAAGATATACGGGACGGTCCGCATGGCAAGCCCTTCTCGTCAACGGGCGCAGTGTGGACACATACCGGCGTGCCGCCTAGCTGGGCGGCGGGCGTAGCCAAGGCGCTGACCATTCCCGCGCAACGCAATGCTTTTGCCAAGCGCGCGCTCGATATCGTCTTCGCTCTGCTTGTCCTGCTTGTCACGTTGCCGTTCTATCCCTTGATTCTGCTTCTCATCCGGTTGGACTCCGCTGGACCCGCATTCTTCCGCCAGGTGCGCGCTGGTCGCAACGGCATGCCGTTCGTTGTCTATAAGTTTCGCTCCATGCACCATTCCTCGCAGGCGACCGATCCACTCTACCAGCAGATCGCGACGAGCTGGCTTAGAGGTGTCCCGTTGTCAGAGAGTCTTCACGGCGCCGCATCCACTGCTGGAAATGGTGCGCACAGTGGACGCGAGCCAGGCCAATTCGGCAGCCGCGACGCCATGCTCATGACGGGTGCGGCCAATTTGGGGTCCGGATCGCGAAAAACCACCACGTATAAGCTGAAGAACGATCCGCGCATTACGCGCGTAGGCCGCGTCTTGCGCATGACCAGTATTGACGAGCTGCCACAATTCATCAATGTATTGCGCGGTGAGATGAGCCTCGTCGGGCCGCGCCCGGCGATTCCTTATGAGGTAGATCACTACGCTCCGCGAGACTTCGGGCGCCTGCTAGTAAAACCCGGCGTTACCGGTCTGTGGCAAGTGCGAGGACGTGGGCACGTGTCGTTTCAACAGATGATTGAGCTGGACCTGGTGTATGTCGCCAACAATTCGTTCTGGCAGGATGTGAGCTTGATTCTGCGCACGATTCCCGCCGTCTTGTTTGCCAGTGGGGCAGCGTAGCCTCGACTCGGCAACCAGGCAATGTGTCGCGGCTTTTGGAATGCCAGTACTTTTGGCTTGCTAGGCTTGCATCGAGCGCGCCGACGTGGTGTGTAAATGACGCATGCGCCTACGACGCGCACGGCTTCGTTCCGCAAGCTTTATTCCCATCACGCGCGATACCGGCACGTTTACTCTGCTCGGCGTGTGGATAGTGCGCCGGCTACCCAAATCGGAGGAAAAACGAGCAGCATGGAGCTGACACGCACCGGCAGTGCGGTCCTGCGCCGTATCTATTTGCTCGTTCTCGGCGCCGTGTTCGTCGCGGCCGCCGTCTACGTCTGGTCAGCGCGGCGACCCCCAACATACCAGGCGACAGCCCAGGTGGTCGTCATGCTTCACCTCGGGTTCAGCATTACCCCTGAACAGGTCGGCCTTACTGAGCGGCTGGCCCAAAACTATGCGACGCGGGGATTTCCTGAAAACATCGGGGAAACCATTCATTTGTATATCCCGGAACGAACGCCCGCGAGTATCTTGCGTGAGCTGAAGGTGAGCGCGGTGGCGGGCCAGTCGCTGATAAACATCACGGGACAAGATGCCAGCCCCTCAGTCGCGCTGGACATGACCAACAGAGCCGCGATTGCCTTCGTCAACTACTACTCGCAACAGAGCTTCGCGGCGCAAGCGGCAATCGTGCAGCAGCAGAAGGCGCTCCAGACGCAATTGGATCAGATCAATGGGAAGATCACCCAGATACAAGCCGCGATTGCCGCCGCTCAGGCAAAGGGCAGTGACACGACCGCGCTAAATCAACAGCTTACCGCGCTTCAGGGACAGCAATCGCAGGTCAGCGGCCAGCTTGCTAGCGTAACGAAACAGCGGTCTGCCCCCCAGGCGGACTTTTGGGTGGCGCGCCAGGGCGACGTGGCGCAACGAGTCGGCGCAGATCCCCAGAAGAACGCCCTATTTGGCGCCGGTGCCGGCCTCTTTGGTGGTATGTGCGTGGCGCTCCTGCTTGATTTACTCGATGGGACCGTCCGCAAGCCCGGCGATACGATGCGCTTCGCTGGACTCAGCACGATAGGATCGGTACGTCCGCTGCTCAGCGAGGAAGACGGGCCCGCGCTCATTCGCCGGGAGGAGTACGCAACCGTCTCCGGCGCCTACGAAGAGCTTATGAGAAACCTCGCGTTTCTTGGCGCCACACGCTCCCTGCAAATGCTGCTCATCGCTCCGTCGGATGGTGTCTCGGGTATGGAGCAAGTGGGGGTCAATCTGGCGATTACGCATGCCCTGGCAGGGATGCGCACGCTGCTCGTGGATGCCAACTGGCAGTCACCCAGTGTGGAGACATGGCTTGGATTGCCACCATCGAACCAGGGGCTGTTTACCTGTTTGGTCGCGATAGCCCAAAACCCCGCCGGAACATTTCACGCGGTCACGCCTACACCGGTTGATAACCTTTTTGCGCTCCCTGTGGGACCGCTGCCCCCGAACCTGGATGATCTGGTGCAGTCGTCGCTGTTGGATCAGCTGAGCGCTGTATTAAGGGATGAGTTTGAGCGGATTGTGATCCTGGCCCCCACGCAGCTGCGCGACACGGCGGGCCGGCACCTGGCCGAGCGCATGGATGGGGCAGTGGTGGTCGCACGCGCTGGCGCGACCACCGGTCGAGAGCTCGCGGATGTCGCGCAGGCGTTGCGCCGTGCGAACGCCTATCTTGCGGGCGCGGTACTCGTCAGTCATAGCCAGGGCCGCTCATCAGGCTCACCGGCGCTCCGTGGTGATACGTTAGTGGCGGCAGGATCAATGGGCGAGCAGTCCGTCCCGGCGGCTGCCTCTTTCTCTATGCCTGGAGAACTCCCGCTTGAAGCTGGCTCACGGCCGCATAGGCGGCCAGGAGTACCGGAACAGTGACCACAGAGGTGACACAGAGGCGACCTGATCCTTGGTGCGGGTGAAGCGGTACATGGGGACGAGAGGCGCAAAGCGATCATGGCGGAGTACGAAGGGCCACCGATGGATGAGCTCGACGACGATCTTGAGGCGCCCTGGGCGACAGGCTCATATGACGGGCTGACCGAGCCTCAGTGGGCGGCGAGCGGGATTGCGACGGGGCCGTTTCCAGCTATCCGTCTTGGCACAGGGCCGTTGGGAACAGGCCCGCTAGGTGTGGTGGCTCGCCGCGGCGGTGCTTCCGCGGCAGTGATCGCGCCTTCGGGAGGAATGACGGCGCACCGGGGCAACGTCACCGCGTCGCTGAAGGCGACCGGGCGCCGCCTGCGCGAGACCGCCGTCAACGTGCGCATTCTTGGCGCCATACTCACCCTTGCCAGCGGCACGATCGCCGCGCGCGCGCTTGGCGTCTTCAACCAGACGGTTATCTCCGCGCACTTCGGCGCCGGCACGGCGATGGACGCCTATTTCGCGACGCTGGCGTTGCCGGTATTGCTGACGAATCTCGTCGTCAATGCGCTGACGTCCTCCATCGTGCCGGTCTACATCCGCATGTCCAAAGAGGGCCGTGAGCGGGAGGCGTCCGAGGTTTTGAGCACGATGCTCAACGTTGTGCTGCTGCTTGTCGGCCTGTTGACGGCGTTCATGATCGTCTTTCCTGAGCCGGCGGTGCGTCTCATGGCGCCGGGCGCTTCCCAGGTGACGATAGCGGCTGGGGCCAGGCTGGCGCCCTACATCTTTCCCATTCTGCTCCTCAATACGGTTGTCGGCTTCCTGACGGCCATTTCCAACGCGACGCGCCGATTCGGCTTTCCCGCGCTCGGCGCGATGTTTGTCCCCGTCGGGATCTTCTTCGGCACTGTGCTGCTGGGCGACGCCTTCGGGGTGACGGCGCTCGCGATGGGACTTCTTGCCGGGACTATTCTGCAATTCCTCTTGATGCTCACCCTGACGCGTAGGCTCCAGCTTCACTACCGGCCACTGCTGCGCTTCCGCCATCCTGAAGTGCGAACGGCGCTTACGCAATTCTGGCCGATGCTGGTAGGCGCGGCGATTGGGCAGGCGAACCCCGTCATTGACCAGGTGATCGCCTCGCTGCTGGGCGCGGGCAGCATCTCCGCGTTGAATTACGCTCTCAAAGTCATCAGCATTCCCGTCACTGTGATCTTCGTCGCGTATTCGCAAGCGATCTATCCCTACTTCTCCAGCCAGGCCGCCGCTCGCGATTATAAGAGCCTGAAGTCCACGCTCAGCTTGTTTGCCTGGGGCGTTGGCTTCGTGACGCTGGGAATGGCGCTCGTCTTCTCGATCTTCTCGGGGCCGATTGTCCACATTTTGTTCCGCCACGGCGCGTTCAGTGAGAGCGATGCCACCGTCACCGCGGCGACCCTGATTGGCTTCTCCGTCGGACTCGTCCCGATGGCCATCGAGTTCATGCTCACGCGGACATTCAACGCGCTCCAGCGTAACGACATCCTGATGCGGGTCTCCATCTACACCATGGTCACCAACATCGCCCTGGACATCGTGCTCGCCCACTTTTTCGGCCTGCCCGGCATCGCGCTGGCGACTTCGATTGATTACCTCCTCACGGCGATCCTCATGCTCGCGGTGCTGCGCGGGTTGATTGGACGTATCGGGTTGTTCCATCCGCCGGAGCAGCTACGTAACATACATCCCTTCGCCTCGGTGAGCATGCGACTGCGCCGGACGCCGACCGCGGACAAGCGGCGGTTCCTGGAGCCCATAGGCGCTACGTTGGGTGGCGCCCTGCGCAATCTGGCGCTCGCGATTGCCGCGATTGCCGCCATCGGTGCGGTTACCGCCTACAACGCCGTGCAGGGTCTGCGCTTGAGTGTGGGCGCTGTCCTGGCGGTGATCTTCGTGCGCTCGCCGTTTGGGCTCTTGCTCACCTGGGCGGCCCTCGGCGCGTTCTACAGCGTCTACATCTTCGACCATTCACTTGGCTACGTGCTGGCGCTGGGATCGCTGCCAGCCTTTGCGCTATTGATCTGGCATGAGCTGCGAGAGCGCCGCCGGTGGCCGCCTGGCATCTGGGCATATGCGCTGTTCCTGCTCTGGGTGCTTTTCGGTGTCAAGCTTTCTCCGCTGAGCCATTCGCAGTTCGGTATTGACTGGCTGGGGTACCTCGACTATGCATTGGTGTTCATCCTGGCAATCGCCGAGCTGCGGACGCCGCGACGGTTCGAGCGCTTTGTGACAGTGCTGCTCTGCTCCGCCATGCTGCTCGCGCTGCTAGGCATCGCCGAATACGTGCTGCGCTTTGGGGGCTTTCAGCAGCCAGGCGCGCGCCTCATCTATCGCGTAAGTGGCATCTACGGGTGGTCCAACTCCTATGGTTTCTATCTCGTTCTCGTCCTACCACTTGCGCTCTACCGCGTCATGACGGTGCCGCGCGGCCGCCGCCTGCCCTGGGGACTGGTGCTTGGCGCGGTGACGAGCGCGCTGCTGCTCACGTTTGTTCGCACCGCGTTCGTCTCCGTCTTCCTGCTGGTTCTCGTCGCGGCGTTTCTCCTGGACCGCCGCATGCGCAGGCTGCTGTTGCGAGGGCTTGCCGTCATGGTCGTTCTCGGCGGCATACTCCTGCTCATTCCGGGGCTGGGCGTGCAAAAGCGTCTCCTCCAGAATCTGACGACGCTCAATGCCCGCACCTTCGGCTGGCAGGTGCTGCTCACGCATCTGCACCTGACGGCACCGTTTGGGCAGGGGCTTTATGCCTCCATCGCGGTGCTCAACCGGGTGGGCCTGGACAATGTGCGCGCTCCTCACAGCGTATTTCTCCAGGTGCTTTTCGATCACGGCATCGCTGGCTTGTTGTTCCTGGTGGCGAGCCTCGTGCTGTTGATTGGCGGCATCGTACAGCGGGCGTTACGAAGCCAGGGAAACGCGCGCGTGCTCGCCGCGCTGGTGGCGGGGGGGCTTATCGGTGCGACGGCATATGTCTCCGTGGACAACACGTTCTGGGTCTATGGGCTGGGCACGTACTTCTGGCTGCTCGCCGCACTGCCCTTCGCGCGTGCGTTTGACAAGCAGCCTCGCGGTGGCAGCGATGGCCGGGCGCCTGTCGTGGATCTGAGCGTGCGCGGCGACTCAGACCCGGCGGTGCGCACCAGTCAACAGGCGCCGCTCGACGCGCCCGTGCTCCAGTCCAGCGCGGATAGCATAGCGACCAGGACATTCGATACCCGGAGCTAAGGGAATGAGTTGTAGATGCCTACGCGAGATTCCGTGAAGAGAGATGCCAGACAGCCGGACGCTGTGAAGCTGCCCGCTGTGCTTTTTCTCACGAGCCAATTTCTGCCGCGCGTCGGCGGCGCGGAGGTGCTCACGCTGCGTGAGGCGGTGGCCCTACGCTCGCTTGGCCACCAGATGCGCATCGTTACTTTGCGGTTAGAGCGCGCGTGGCCGGCCAGTGAAGAGCGGGATGGAATTGCCGTGCGGCGAACGGGTGGGTTGTTCGTTGGCGGCAAGCTACGTCTGCGCTTTGGCGCACAATGGCTGGCCGAGCTCATGCTCATGCGTGAGCTGATACAAAGCCGGGCGACCTACGATATCATTCACATGCGCCAGGTGAGCTTCCTGGCGCGTCCCGTCGTGCTGGCCGCGCTGCTCCTGCGCAAGCCGGTGGTGGTACAAATCGCGAGCGCCGGGCCAGGAAAGCATGTGCCAGTGCCAGCGGGAGCGCAGACGACACTGTATGTGGGGTCACTCGACCCGACAGCGCCGTATCTGCGCATTGCCGCTGGGTCGTGGGGCGCTGCCGATGTTGATACGCTGCGCCGCTCTCAATGGCTCGCGGAACTTACGCTGCGCCTGTTACGTCGCCGCGGCGTCACGTTCCTCTCGGTAAGCGAGCGGACCACGACGTATCTCGTCGAGGATGGACTGCGGGCGGAGCAGTTTGTGCTACTCCCGACGGGCATCGAGCCGGAGCAGTATGAAGCAGCGTTCCAGCGACACGAGGCGCACGCGGAAGCGGGCGGCCCGCGTCTGGTGCTGTGCGTCGCGCGCTATCGCTTCGAAAAGGGGCTGGACATCTTGCTGCACGCCTGGAAGCGTGTGCGGGAGCAGGGCATCCAGGCGCGGCTTATGCTGGTGGGCGGTGGGCAGCTCGAAGCTCAGCTCGCGGCCATGATCGCCGCCCTGGGTCTGGAAGACAGCGTGGATCTGGCTGGAATGCGCAACGACGTGCGCTCGCTGCTTGGCGATGCCGATGTATTTGTACTCCCGTCGCGCTATGAGGGTTTGCCCAACGCGCTGCTGGAAGCGATGGCGGCGGGATTGCCGTGCGTCGCCACGCGCGTGAGCGGCAACGAGGATGTTATCGTAGATGGTGAGAGCGGCTTGCTCGTCCCACCCGGCGATCCGGTGGCGCTTGCCGATGCGCTGGCGCATGTGCTTACGCAGCCAGCGCAAGCACGGGTACTAGGCCGCGCCGCGCGGGATCGGATCGTCCGTTATTATGATCGGCGGAACCTCATGCGCGAGCTTGAAGCAATCTATGAGCGGCTGGTGAGTGCGGGCGGCTCGGAGCGACATACTGACGCGCGGCATGGTGCGCCTGTTGCGGACGATGCCGCAGCGATGGAACCGACCGCCATTGGTCAGCAAACGGGGCAGTCGCGTTGAAATGAGCGCTCGCTACGAGGGGAGAGGACGACCATGTGCGGGATCGTGGGATTCGTCAACGCGGGCCTTGCGGACGGGGAGGCGCTGGCGCTGGCACGGCACATGACGGACATCCTCGCGCATCGCGGCCCCGACGACGACGGGCATTGGTGCGGCGATGACGCCGCCCTGGGAATGCGCCGGCTGAGCATCATAGATGTGAGTGGCGGCAAGCAGCCTATCACGAACGAAGACGGCTCGATCATCGTCGTCTTTAATGGCGAGATCTATAACTATCAGGCGCTGCGGGCTGAGCTGGAGCGCAGCGGACACCACTTCGCCACTAACAGCGACACGGAAACGATTGTCCACGCCTACGAGGAAGACGGTCTGGATTTCGTGCGGCGGCTGGATGGCATGTTTGCCATCGCCCTGTGGGACCGCACGCGCCGGCGTCTCGTGCTGACACGTGACCGCTTTGGCAAGAAGCCGCTGTATTATACGTTTGACGGCCACCGGCTCGCCTTCGCTTCCGAGCTGAAAGCGCTCTTATTGATGCCCGGCGCACGGCGCGAGCTTGACCCTCTTGCGGTCGCCCAGTATTTTACATTCGGCTACGTGCCGGCGCCGCGCAGTATCCTGGCAGACGTGCGCAAGCTCAGCGCGGGCCACGTGCTCGCCTTCGAGAATGACGATCTTTCGGTGCGACGCTACTGGAAGCTCGATTTTACGCCGCGCGGCGATGACGACGGGGAAACTGCCGCTCGCCGTGTCCGCGAGCTGGTGCTGGAAGCTGTGCGCAAGCGGCTCATCAGCGAGGTGCCGCTTGGCGCCTTTTTGAGCGGCGGCATTGACTCCAGCATTGTCGTCGCCGCGATGAGCCAGGCCGGCACGGAGCGGGTCAAAACCTTCTCCATCGGCTTTGAGGAGGAGAGCCATAGCGAGCTGGAATACGCCCGGCTGGTGGCCCAGCGGTACGCGACGGATCATCATGAGTTTATCGTACGGCCTGACTTGCTCGATGTGCTGCCGCGGCTCGCCTGGACCTTCGACGAGCCATTCGCCGACGCCTCGATGGTACCTACCTACTATGTCTCGAAGCTGGCGCGCCAGCACGTGACCGTCGCGCTCTCCGGTGATGGCGGCGACGAGCTGTACGGCGGTTACCGGCGCTACACACGCGCGCTGGAAGATCTGCGGCTGGCCAATCGCCTCGGCCCGCTGCGCTCCATTGCGTCGCTAGCGGGCGCCGCCATGCCAGACGGCATGAAGGGCAAGAACCGGCTGAGCAGTCTCGCTGGCGATCCGGCGGAGCACTACGTCGAGCTGGCGTCTATTTTTCCGCTGCCCGGACGCGAGCGTGTCCTCGACCGGCGTTTTCATATGCCAGATGGTACCGACCCCCGGCAGGTACAGCTGGATTGGTTCGCCGAAGCCGCCAACCTGGACTTTTTCACGCGGATGCAACAGGTAGATGTCGAGGTCTATCTGCCTGACGATATCCTGATGAAAGTGGACAAGGCGAGCATGTGCGCGTCCCTCGAAGCGCGCGCGCCGCTCCTTGATTATCCGCTCGCTGAGTACGTGGCATCCCTCCCATCCAGTGTACGCAATCCCGGCTACGAGAAGAAGTATTTGCTGAAGAAAGCGATGCGCGACCTGCTGCCGGACGATATTTTGGCACGCCGCAAAATGGGTTTCGCGCTGCCGGTGGACCGCTGGCTGCGCGGCCCGCTGCGCGATTTCTCGTGGGATATCCTGACAAGCACGCAGACGAAGGCGCGCGGCGTACTCGATTCCGCATACATCCAGCATCTGCTGGCCGCGCAACGGAATGAAGTGACCGCCAACAATGGTCAGCGCATCTGGGCGTTGCTCTGCTTCGAGCTTTGGTGTCGCGCGTATCTGGATGGCGAGGGCTACGCGAGCGCGCCCGCGCTGGCGGGGCAAAGCGTCGCCGGTGTGCTGCCCGCATGAGCAGAGATATGCAGCCTCAGGCGCTCACTGCCGCGTTGCGGGATCGGGATACCCGCGCCACTACCAACCGCTCCGCTGCTCCTCTGCGAGTTCTCTATCTCATGGAAGGGTTTGATGCGGGCGGAGCTGAGCGCCGCTTCGTACGCATGGCACATGGGCTGGATCGCGAGCGGTTCACCCTCAGTGTTGCCGCGCTGCGCCTGGGCGGACCCCTCGAAGCGGAGATGCGCGCCGGCGGCGTGTCCATTCTGCCGTTGGAGCGCCGGGGCCGATTCGATGTGAGACCCATCCTCCGTCTGCGGCGCTACCTGCGCACCGAACGTGTGCAGGTCGTTCACGCCATGCACTGGCTCTCGAATTTGACGGCGGCGCTGGCGGCCACCACCATGCCACATGTCGCCGTCGTCGGCTCGACGGTTGGCATGGTTTACACGGCATCGCGCGGCGGGCGGTACCGGCTGGCGCTGGACCGCGCGCTGTCGTGGCGCCGTCTCGACCGCATGACGGTGAACTCCGCGTCCCTCCACGACTATCTAGCGGCGAGCGGCTATCCCGTGGAGCGGCTGGCGCTGGTTCTCAACGGCGTAGACATCCCCGACGCCGCGCGCCTTGGCAGCGAGCGCATGTCCGCGCGAGCGCGCCTGGGAATCGCGCCGGACGCGCCGGTGGCCGGCATCGTGGCCCGGCTTACGCCCGTCAAAGATCAGGGCGTATTCCTGCGCGCCGCCCAGATCGTCCGCGATCGTCTCCCTCAGGCGCGTTTCGTCGTCGTGGGCGGCGGCCCGGAGCGATCCATGCTGGAAACGCTCGCCGCCGAGCTGGGGCTGGGTGATGCGGTGCTATTTACGGGGCAGATCGCGTCGAGCGATCTCGTGCTGCCGGCCTTCGATGTGGCGGTGCTCTGCTCGCGGCACGAGGGCATGCCGAACGCACTGCTCGAAGCCGGCGCCTGGGGAGTGCCACAGGTTGCCATAGCGGTGGGTGGCGTGCCGGAGATTGTGCTGGACGGACAAACTGGACTGTTAGCTCAGGGACGCGACGTGGACGCCCTGGCGGCGCGCATGCACCGCCTGCTCAGTGATCCGGCGCTTGCCAGACGATTTGGCGAGGCGTCGCGCCAGCACGTCGCGACCAAATTCTCGACCGGCGCGATGATTCGCCACTACGAGGAGATCTATACAGCGGTCGCCGCGCGTCGTGGCGGTGCGTCCGCAAGTGGCCTTGTTCAGCGGAGCGTCAAATGACCGGGCGCCGGTATCACGTGGAGTCTTTGCATGCGAATCCTTATCTGCAATAATCGCTACTTCCCATCGTCGGGACCGGAGCGCTATCTGTTCGCCATGAAGGCGCTGCTGGAGCGCCACGGGCATACCGTCGTGCCGTTCGCGGCGAACTATGCGCAGACCATCGAGACGCCGTACCGTCAGTATTTCGTGCCGCCTCCAGTGGATGGTGAGAGTGTCTACTACCAGCAATACAAGGATAAGCTCACCATTCGCAAGCGGGTAGATTTGGCGACGCGAGCTGCCTATTCCCGGTTGGTACGCGAGGCAGCCGCGCGGGTTATTCGCGAGCAGCGTATCGAGCTGGTGTATATGCTGAATACCGTGAATGTGCTTTCGCCGAGCATCGTAGATGCCGCCCGCGCGGGTGGCGCACCCGCCGTGATGCGCCTCTCCGACTTCAATCTCCTCTGCCCAGCCTATGCGTTCCTGCGCGACGGTAAGGTGTGCCAGGAGTGCCTGGGGGGCTACCACCATGCGCTGCAACATCGCTGCTTGCAGGGATCGCTCGCCGTCACTGGTGCGCGTGTGCTGGCGATGTCCGTGCAGCACGTCTTGGGCGTGTACAATCGGGTCGCCGCGTACATCGCGCCGTCGCGCTTCATGGCCGAGCAGATGGAACACTTCAAGCCGGCGCGGGGGCGCATCCATCATATCCCCAGCTTCGTGGACCAGGCGCTGCTGGATGGCCAGGAGAGACATCAGGCCGGGTTGGCGGAACAGGCACCACAGCAGGGCCGTCCCTACCTGCTCTACTTTGGTCGCGTGTCGCCGGACAAGGGCATCGAGGTGCTGCTGCGCGCCTACGCCGGGCTGGAGCGCGATGTTGATCTCGTGATTGCGGGCGACAGTGGCGACGGCTATCGCCAGCGGATGGAGGTGCTCGCAGCCTCGCTCGGCGTTCCCAATGTCCAGTTTCGCGGCTTCGTCACGGGCGAGCCGCTTACCGACCTGATTGCCGGCGCGCTGGGCGTGGTTGCGCCATCCCTCTGGCACGACAACGCCCCAATGACCGTCTATGAAAGCCTGGCGCTGGGCAAAGCGGTGATCGGCACGAATCTCGGCGGCATCGGCGAGCAGCTAGAAGGCGGGTGTGGTATTCTCGTGCCGCCGGGGGACAGTGAACAGATACGCGCCGCCATGCGCCAACTCATTGACGATCCGGTTCTGCGCGCCACGCTGGAGCAGGCGGCTCGCCGGCGCGCGCTCACGGAGTACACTCCGGAGCGGCACTATGAGCGCGTGATGGCCGTCTTCAACGCCGCCCTGCGCTGAAAATTCCCACACCTCGCATGTTGGGTACACCTCAGATGAGGACGCTACGCTGGTGGATGGTATGTGCTCCAAGTGGTCCCGTCAAAATGGAGTATCGCGCCACTCGCTCCGACCGCCCACCCATTGTTGCTCGAGAGCATATCTTCGCCGTAGAGGTTAGCTTTCACTGGACTTTTAGCCGCTACCCAGACGCCGTCGTTATACTGCCAGATAGCGCCATTATCGCCGGTGGCCCATCCCTGCGCGCTCGACAGCATGAACACGCTGTTAAACGGAGATTCGACGGCGGGCAGAAACCGCTGCACGGTCCACACAGCGTGGCTGTAGTGCAATAGCACCCCTGCGCCGACCGCCCAGCCCTCGGAGCTGGATGACATGTACACGCTGTTCAGGTTGGCCGAGGTGATCCTGGCCGGAGCAGTCCAACGACCACGCTGATAGTGCAGCATCGCTCCAGTGTCCCCAACTGCCCAGCCCTCGTCACTCGAGACCATGAATACACTGCGCAGAAAGGCGTGGTTGGGTACATTGGCGATGTTCCACTGACCGCCGGAATAGTGAGCGACCACATCACCCACCGTCCAGCCCTCATCGCTGGATACCATGAACACACTGTCAAGCGCGTCCTCTGTGCCGAGTCCCGCCACTCCTTGCACCGGAGTCCACTGGCCGCCCACCTCGCGCAAGATGACGCCATAATTGCCCACCGCCCAGCCGTCGCCGGTTGGCAGCATGTAGACACCGAGCAGAGAATCGGAAGAGTTGGGAGTTGGCAGTGTGGACCACGCCCCGTTGTGGTAATGGAGCAGCGTGCCTGTTCCAACCGCCCATCCTTCCGTAGAGGAGATCATAGAGACACTGGCGCCGCGACCGGACCACGTGAAAGCACTTGCCGTCGTGTGCGTCGGCTGCGGATAATTATTGGAGCTTCCGCTCGTTGCCAGGTGTCCAATGACGCCAAGCGAAACCACAATAATCGCCGCCGCGAAGGCAATGTATGGCAGGCGATGCCTGCGCGCAGAGGATGACAGACGCGGTGCCGACAGCGTCCGGCGCTGAGCCGCATCCACGACGGCACCTTCAGCTTGGAATGAGGAGGGCGCACTGATAGTTGCGATGTCAAGTGCGCGAAGCACCCGCTGGGCAGTATCGTCCGGCTCCAGCCCCGCGTTGTGGGGACCGCTGAGGTAGCGAAACCCGACCAGCAGCAGTGGCACCTCGCAGGACCGTGCCACCACTGGCAGGATGATGCGCTGCGGCTGTTGGTCGCGCAGATGGATGGCGGCGTCTATCTCACGCTGCACCCAGCCGGAGGAGATGCTGGAGGGAGAGAGGACAACAA
>DATGEP010000417.1:0-2157 GCA_035310125.1 Ktedonobacterales bacterium | reverse complement strand
TCGAGAGTGGTCTGGCAAGGGTAGAAGCGCCTTTAAAGCGCCGCCAGGGCGACGCGGGCAAATGAGACAGATGCCGCCTTGCATTCGATACGAACGTTTGCCAGACAGCGAGCCAAGGCCAGAAGCTCGATCGCTGGCGCGACGAAACCCGCGTGAACTGTCCGATTCGAGCCCTCCGACGCGTTCTGTCCGATCCGCGCCCAACAAGCACTGGCATCCACCCGAGGGTCTATCGCCCGAGGAAGTCCGTGCGGTCATCGCCGCGGCCAGCTGCGAGCGCGATCGGTTGCTCCTCCGCGTCCTTTGGGCGACGGGCGCGCGGATTTCGGAGGCACTCGCTTTACGCCCCGTTGACGCGCAACGTGACAGCCTCGTCCTTCCCAATCTGAAGAACCCGAACCTGACCGTCAAGCGAGTCTTCCTGCCGGGTACCGAACTCGGCCTGTCAGGTGAACCTCTGCTATGCGCAAGAGAGCAGAGTGTCGCTGATGACGAGCCTCAATTCTTTTCGCGTAAGCGCGATGCCAGTGGCTCGCGGCGTGCGCTTCACCGCGGCCTGGCTTGGTTGATCGTGAAGGAAGCGTCCGGGCGAGCGACTGTACGCGTCTTAGCGCTCCGCGCCTCCAAGCACGGTCCATCTGGTGAAGCGGCACCAGTACACCCCCACTTGTTCCGCCACGCGCGCATGCGGCAAATCGTCCGCAGCTCCCGCAACCTTCCTCTCGCCCAGCGTCGGGCAGGCTGGAGCCGCCTCCAGATGGCCTACCCAACCATTGGCGATGAACAAGCCCGGGTGGCGTCCCGGCGTTGCTGGAAAATGAGATGGCGTAGTCTCCAGCGGTAGGTCTGCAAACCACCGAGAGGAGAACTACGCCAGATGGAAAGAATAGCGCCGAGCGCCGTGCTTGAGGCGCAGATCGCCGAGGTGTTGAGCCGCGGCATCGAGGACAACGAGCAACTCGCCGAGCTTGGTCGACTGGGAACGCGACTGGTCCTGCAGCGCGCCGTTGAAGACGAGGTGGCGGCGTTCTTGGGTCGCGCGCGCTACGAGCGCACGCCGGCGGCCAGTGGTTCACGGAACGGGAGTCGAAGCAAACCGATCCAGACGGCCGAGGGCGAGATCACCATCGCCATGCCGCAAGTGCGCGGCACGCTCGACCGCTTCGTCAGCCGAGTGATCCCAGACGTGCGCCGAGTCGTCCGCACACGGCCGCTGGAAGCACTGGTCATTGGTGCCTACGTGCGCGGTCTGTCGGATCGCGACATCGAAAGTCTGCTCGATGAAGCTGGGCTCGGGCACGTGTCGAAGAACGCGGCGAGCCAGGTGTGCCGCGAACTGCGTGCTCGGTACGCCGCGTTCTGCGCCAAGAGCCTGGCTGAGGTCGAAGTGATCGCGCTCTTCCTGGATGCGGTGTATCTGCCGACGCGGCCGAACGGGAGCAAGGAGGGTGTGCTGGTGGCGTGGGGCTATCAGCTCAGCGGCGAACGGGTGCTGCTGGCGGTCCGCCTCGGTCAGCGTGAATCACGCGAGGACTGGATCGACCTCGGTCGAGATCTCACGCGACGTGGCCTGCGCAGTCCGTGGCTGATCGTTACCGACGGTGCACCAGGGCTCATCTCAGCCGTTGAGCAGGTCTGGCCCAATGCCGATCGTGGTCGCTGCACGGTGCACAAGTTGCGCAATGTGCTAGCCAAACTGCCACTCCGCCACGTCGAGCAGCGCGAGCAGCTGAAGCGGTCGTACTGGGCGGCACTCGACGAGGCGAGCGATCCAGCGGATGGCGAACGACGCTTGCGCACGATCGTTGGTGACCTGGAGCGGCGCTACCCGAGTGCGGCGGCATGCCTGGCTGACGACCTGCCAGCGCTATGCGTTCATCTGCGGCATTTACCGCGTCTGCGCAAACGGTTCCGCTCAACCAACCTGCTGGAGCGATCGCTCGAAGAGGTGCGTCGACGAACGAAGGTGATCGGCCGGTTCCCTGGCGAATCGAGTTGCCTCAGCTTGTGCTGGGCCGTGCTCGACCTGGTCATCGACGCCGCACATGGCCTCGGACTCAGCGAGCTCGATCGCCGACACCTCGTGGAGCTGGCTGCCGATCGACAGCTCGCTCGCCAATCATTGGCGCACACCGCCTAACATGCCATCTACCGCCG
>DATGEP010000416.1:0-1692 GCA_035310125.1 Ktedonobacterales bacterium | reverse complement strand
TCCTCCATGTCCTCTGTGGTCGTTCTCCGTACTCTCCGGGCTATGTCTGACAACCTTCATATCGCGCGCTCGTCATATTTTGTAGCGGTATCGCAATCGCTACAAGGTATGTGTCCAGGGACGTGTGGGAAATGGTGATTCCCATCGTCACGGGTGGTCGCTGACGCGGGCCGCTAGCTAGCGGCCCGCGTCAGCGCGGCTGCCCCCTCCCTCGCCAGTTCCACCGGCGACGCGGCGGGCGCCGGTGCCAGCTTCGCCAAGGATTCGGCGCTAAAGTAGCGCCGGCCCACCTGCCACTCGTCGTGCCGCTCGGCCAGCACCATCCCCACCAGCCGTAGGATGGCGGCGTCGTTGGGGAAGATGCCGGCGACATCGGTGCGCCGCTTGACCTCGCGATTGAGGCGTTCGAGCGGATTGTTGCTCCAGATCTGGCGCCAATGCTCAGGCGGGAAGGCGAGGTACGCCAGCACGTCAGCCTCGGCGTCATCCAAGAGGGTGGCGAGCTTGGGGTAGCGCGGGCGGAAGCCAGCGGCGACCTGGCGCCACTGCGCCTGCGCCATCTCCGGCTCGGGCTGGGCGAAGACGGTGCGGATCGTGGCCGCGACCAACTGCTGGGCCGACTTGGGCACCAGTGCCAAGGCATTGCGCACGAAATGGACGCGGCAGCGTTGCCAACTGGCGCCGTAGAGCACCGCCGCGATCGCCGCCTTGAGGCCTTCGTGGGCGTCGCTCACCACGAGCTGCACGCCCGAGAGGCCGCGGGCCACCAAGCCGCGCAAGAACGCCAGCCAGAAAGCCCCGTCCTCGCTCGGCCCCACATCCAGGCCCAGCACTTCGCGCTGGCCGGTGGCCGCGTTGAGGCCGATAGCGATCACGACCGCCTGTGCCACGACCCGGCCCTGCTGGCGGCCCTTCACGAAGGTGGCATCGAGCCAGAGGTACGGATAGCACGCCCCGGTGAGCGGGCGCGTGCGGAAGCGCTCGACCTCGGCGTCCAGTTCCTGACAGAGCAGCGACACCTGACTCTTACTCATCCCCGCCAGCCCCAGGCTCTGCACGAGGTCGTCCACCCGCCGCGTCGAGACGCCCTGCACATACGCCTCCTGCACCACCGCCACCAGCGCCCGCTCCGCCCGCCGCCGCGGCTCCAGCAGCGCCGGGAAATAGCCGCCGTCACGCACGCGCGGCACCCGCAACTGGATGCTGCCCACCCGCGTGTCCCAGCGCCGTTCGCGGTGCCCGTTGCGCTCACCCGTCCGCTCCGGCGCGCGCTCGTAGCGGCCGGCGCCCAGATGCTGCGTCACTTCTGCCTCCATCAGCGCCTGGGCCAACGCTTGCACGCCTGCCCGCAAGAAATCCACATCCTCGCTCACCTGGGCCTTGCGCAACAACTCGTCAAGTGCCATGCTAGCCGTATCGGCCATCAGTCGGTCCTCCTCCTCGGGCTTACACATCTACCCGATGAGAACCACTTGATGGCCGGTCTCGTCAACCGGCTCCGATTTCCCACACCCTATTGGACACTATCAATTTGGCTCCGACGAGTCACAGTGGTGGATGGAAGGAGTTCCGTCTGGGATTCGAAGGAAGGTGTCTACAACATACGAAGATGATAAGGGGGCGCGAGGAGGTCGGGAGGCATACTTCGACTTGCTTGACTATCGAAATATCATCATACAGCACTGGGATCTG
>DATGEP010000415.1:0-7293 GCA_035310125.1 Ktedonobacterales bacterium | reverse complement strand
GTATGCGTCAGACCGGCGATTGGCCGCCACTTGCCGTGCTCGTTCGTGGGCGTTGTGGCCGTCGCATGGCCGGACCCAACACCAGCGCTAGTTGACGTATGACCGCCATGTGGCAGGGCGGCGAAGAACACGACGAACAGCGCGACAATGGCGAGCGCCGCGCTCGCGGCGAGGAAGCCCCTGACACGGCGATGCGGCGGGCGTCCGGTGGCAGGGTGTTCGCGATAGTTGGTCTCTATCTGACTGGGACCTTGCATATATAACTCCTCACGGATGCCATACGACGGCACCCGGGACTCTGGCTGCCGCTGCGCGAGCGTGGCGACCTGCTGGGCAAGCGCGTCTATTCCCGGCAAGTCACTACGCCACAGTGCGCTATCGCGCAGCACGCGCTGGTGCAGCGCTTCAAGCTCAGGTGGCAGCGAGCTCTCATCGAACAGGGGCATATCGTCGAGGCCGTCAAAGCTGCCCGTCGAGTCGGACATCCGCAGCCTCCTTTCTCAGCTCAGGCGCAGGTACTGGTGTAGGTCTGGCAGGTGGGCCGCTGAGCCGCGCACGCAAGGCAATGAGCGCCCGGCGTACGCGACCACGGACGGTGGCGGGTGGAACGCCGAGGGCGGCGCCAATCTCGGTCGCGTCCATCTGGGCGTAGTAACGCAGGACAATAGCGGCGCGCAGATCGGCGTCGAGCGCGTTGATCGCCTGCCGCAGATCGAGCGCACCGGTATGATCGCTGGCGCCTGGATCGGCGCCAAGCATGGCGAGCGGTAAAGGAGCATCGTCGAACAGAGGCAGCGTCAGCGCGCGGCGCGTGCCGAAGCGCCCGCGCTGCCAGTCCAGGCAGACATGGATGGTGATACGCAGCAGCCATGCCCGCGCATGGCCAGGATTCCGCAGCGTATCCCACGCTTGCCAGGCCCGCAGAATCGCCTCCTGTGCCGCGTCCTCGGCATCCGCGACACCCACCAGGGCGGCGGCGGCACGCAGCATCGCCGGCAAATGCGCGGGCATGACCGCGCCAAAGTCGCCAATCGCGTCGGCGTGGCTATCGGACGCCTGCCCACCCGCTAGATACTCCCTCCGCTGCTCCATGAAGCGACCTTTCCGCTCAAGGTTCGTGTTGTGTACGACGTCGTCACCTCTACTGACGAAATGAGGAGCCCCAAGTGTTGATGGGTGAAGTGGTGTACCTTCTAGCGGCACATAGGCAGCGCGCGCTATACTGACGCGAAAGAGCGATTCCCCCGGCACATCTCCGGTGGGTACGATACTCCCATTCCAGAGTGGAGGACTGGCCCGATGACAGCCTGTTCGCACTGCGGGCGCGAGGCAGCGCCCAACAATCTCTACTGTCAGTTCTGCGGTCAGAAGCTCGACGCCCAGCCCGCGTTTGGCCAGTCAGCCAGCTACATACCCGAAGGTGAAAGCGCGGAATACGCCAACGGCGGCGTATACTTCGCGGCGGGGCCCTGGGTACCGTCCATGGGCGAGAGCGCCCATAACGAAGCGCCAGCGACCAGCATGTCACCGGAACCCGCGCAGGTTGCGACGGTTGTGTCACGCGCGCGCCTGGTCGTGCGCTCCATTTCCAGCGCTGAGGGGCAGCCCGGCTCCGACGAGCGCGAATTCATCCTCGACGAGCATGATGTGGCTGTCGGCCGCTCACCGTCATGCGATATCCCCCTCAGCGGCGATCAGCTTGCCTCGCGCCGCCATGCGCTCATTCGTTTCAAGAACGGCCACTACACGGTCGTAGACCTTGGCAGCAGCAACGGCACCTACCTCAACGACCACGAGGTTCGCGAGGAGACGCCTCTTCAGGATGGCGACTTCATCAAAATCGGCGGCCATGAGATCCAGTTTTCCACCGCGCCTGCCAGCCCGCATGCCTCGCTGGCGGGCGCGCGTATGAGCATGCCGCTCCCGGCGACACCGCTTGCTGAGACAAACCCAAATGTACATGCGATTGACTTTGCCGGGCTGGCGCAGGCCGTCCCCGCCAGCGAAGCGGATGTGGCGCCCGACGCCGCGCAATTGAGCCAGGAAGAGGCTGGCGAGCCTTCTCCTGATCTTTTGGAAGCGCCATCTGATGCCGTCGCGCCGGGAGCGGAGCCGGATAGTGAAGCCCTGGCAGGCGCTGACGACGTGGAAGAAGCGGCGCCCCACGAGGCCGGTGCCGTCAATTTTGTGATGACCGAGCCGAGCGGTGCTCCGGCGTCGCTTCCCGCCGAAGACACCATAGATGCCCTCCGCACCCAGCTCAATGAAGTCAGTGCCGCACTGACCGAGCGCGCCGCTCACGCCGCCGCGACCGCAGCACGCAGCCGTGCGGCTCTCAGCGAGGTGCGCGCCCAGCTCACATCCGCGCTTGCGGCCAGCCCGTCCGCTCCAGACGACGCGAGTACCTCCGACCTCAGCGAGCTGGTGGCTGTCGCACGGCAAGCGGCGGAGCATCCCCGCCACCTGGACTACGTGACGACTCTGGCCGCGCGGGCCAGCGAAATCGCCGATGCGCTGGAGGCCCGCCCCGCCTCAGAGCCGGACGCGACGCTGCGTGCGACTATCGAGGGGCTGCTGGCGCGGATTGACGAGCTCCTGGCATAGAGGATGGCAACAGCGGATGGCAAACGGCGAAACCTTTGACGTGGTGGTGATCGGCGCGGGGCTGGGCGGGCTGCTCAGCGCCGCGCAATTTCTGCGGCGTGGCCAGCGTGTCGCCGTCGTGGAGCGGCTGGCGCATCCCGGCGGTCGCTTTACAGCCAAGACGTTCCAGGGTGCGCAGGTGAGCACGGGCGCTGTGCATATGCTCCCGTTCGGCACTAACGGCGAGCTGGCGGCTATGCTTCGGGCGTTGGGAGTCCCGCATCACATCCACGATTCAGAGGTTTTCGCCTCATTCCACGTGCATGGCCGGCAGATTGTCTGCCGCTCGGTGCTTCAGCTTGCCGGTGTGCTCGGCGCTCGCCAGTTCGCGCAATTCGTCAAGCTCGGCTATGAAATGCTGCTGCGCGCGCCACGCCCCGAGGAGCGCTCGCAAACGTACCGTGAGTGGCTGGACCAGCGCATCTCACGCACCGTCTCACCGGAGCTGTATGCGTATTTCGAGCGCGTCTGTCACTTCGCCTTGAGCGTGGATCTGGACGATGTCTCCTATCCTGAGATCGTCGAGACAACGAAGAATATGTTCCGCTACGGTGCGCCGGGCATCGTGGATGGCGGCTGTGCGGCGCTCACCGGCGAGCTGGAGCGGCGCGTCGTGGCTGGCGGTGGCGCACTGTTGCTCCAGCACGATGTGCTCGCCATCAGGCATGAAAATGGGACAGTAACAGGCGCGCAGGTCCGCGACAAACAGACCGGCAGTGAGCAGCTGCTTCTGGCGCCGCTGGTCATCAGCAATATCGGCCCTAACGCCACCCATAGGTTAGTAGATGCCGCCGTTCCCGCTGAGATGGCTGCCGTGGCCGCGGTAGGCATGGGGCACGCCGCACTGCCCCCCGGCGACCACTCTCCTGACGAGAGAGGGTCAGCGGGATGGACGCTTTCCGCCAGCCACGGAACGACGAGAGCCGCTGCCGGCCTGAAGTGCCACCTGCTCAGCGATGAGCCCATCATCCCGCACCGAGGCATCATGTACTGTCTGGATACAGAGCGCATCGCGGGCATTGTGCAGCCGAGCAACAGCGACCGGCGGCTGGCTCCGCCGGGCAAGCACCTGCTCATTACCCATCAGCTGCTCCGGAGCGAGGATGTGAACGTCGAGCGCGAGGCAGCCCGCGCCGATCTGCGCCGGCTCTTCGGTGACGACTTCGGCACGAAGATCACGCTGCTAACGATGAGCCAGTATCGCGGCGAATGGCCCGTCAATCGCGCTATGCAGGGTGAGGATGTGATACCTCGCACCGAGCTGGCGGGTCTCTATCTCGTCGGCGACGCCGTTAAGCCCAGCGGCTACCTGATGGTCGAAGGGGTGGCGCAGAGCGTCAACTCCCTGCTCGACACACTGGACGCCCCCGCGCCTATGCCCACCGCAAGCGCCGGCACACTCCGCTCCCACACGCCGCCCAAACCACGCAAGCGCCGCGCCTTCCACTGGCTGGTCGCACCACCACCGCCTCACGCGGGGTCATAGGAGCTCGCTTCATTCGCGTGGCGCTACGCCGTCGCTACCCTGGCTATGCCGCTCTGGCCGGCGGCTCTGCTTGCCGCCGAGGCGCATCTCGATAAAGTCGCGCTCACCCGCGAGATCGCGAATGTGGAGGAGGCCTACTCGTGCGAAGCCGGCGCGCTCGTAGACTCGTATGGCGCGGCGATTGAAGGCGAGCACGAAGAGGCGAAAGGCGGCGGGGCGGAATCGCTCGCGGGCGTATTCCAACCCAGCGTTGACGAAGGCGAGTCCGATGCCGCGACCCTGGCCGGTCAGGTCGGGGCGCAGACCAAGGCCAACCGAGAGGATGCGCGGGCCGGTGAACAGCGCCGGCTCAACCGGCACGGCGCCAACCTCAGCGGAGGTGCCAAACGCGAAGAAACCGGCCAGATTACCATGCTCGTCTCGGACGGAAACGTACGGGCTGCGTGGGTCGAGCAACTCCGAACGCGCGGTATCTTCGTCGCCTTCCATGTTGTAGATCGCGTAGGGACCGTCGTAGCACCAGGCAAGTATAGACTGGGCATCGGTTTCGCTCATTGGGCGGAAGGTAAAGCGCATAGGCGGTATCCTCTGGAAGCAGACGGCTCACGCAGTGTAACACACCTTCCAGCAGACGCAACCAGCGGGGAATTTGTTGGCGATGGCTCGTAGGCCGCTTTCCGCGTTGTTTGCCATAACGGTGGTTTCCCTATTTCTAGCGGTGACGCTTGCCCAAACGCGCTGAGCCGGTTTGAGTCAGCAGGTCGTGAGCTTCGGCGTCGGTAATCTGGGAGAAGTCCTCATACCACCAGCCGACGCCATAGAACGGATCAGGCGTATCGAGGCAGACGATGTCGTCCGCTTCGGCGCGCAGCTCGTCAAGGGTTTGTGCCGCGGCGACCGGCACGGCGACGACGATCCGGCGTGGGTGCCGCTCGCGCAGCGCGATGATGGCTGCGCGCATGGATGCCCCGGTGGCCAGCCCATCGTCAACGAGAATGATCGTGCGGTCGCGAGCATCGAGTGCGGGGCGGTCATCGCGGTAGATGCGCTCGCGCCTCGCCAGCTCGTGCTGCTCGCGCAAAGTGACTGCCTCAATGATGTCGTTGGGAATGTCGAGCATCTGGAGGACATCGGCATTGAGCACACGAATGCCGCCGCTAGCTATGGCGCCCAGGGCAAGCTCTTCATGGCCGGGTACGCCGAGCTTGCGGACAAGAAAGACATCCAACGGGGCGCTCAGCGCGCGGGCCACCTCGAAGGCGACGGGAACGCCGCCACGCGGTAGCGCCAGCACGAGCAAGCCAGGCGTGCCAGCATACGCAACAAGGCGGGCGGCAAGCAATTTCCCTGCTTCGTATCGGTTATGCAACGGCATATGCTTGCTCCTTCATGCTGGTAAACGACCAGCTCACTTGAGCTATACACCATCTTCCCACACTGGCGCCGGGTTTGCAGAGAACAGGGCCGCACTGCGTGTGCCACGATACTCCCGAAACCTTCAGGATTGGACGGCTTTCACCGTCTCTGACACTTCGCGGGGTAGGCCGCCGGCGATGCGGCGCTGCGCGAAGGTGTATACCATAGACTCGCCAAGGAATTGTGGCAAGAGGTGCCGAAGCAGGCGCGCCACGGCGCAGACGATGCGGAAGGCCGCGCGGTCGCGCTGGCGCCAGCGAATGCCATACTGCCGCTGAAGCTCGGCAGGGAGCTGGCCGATAGTCATGATCTGGATGATGGCCCAGAGGGGGCGGCGGTACCAGGGCATCGGCGGGTAGAGGACCGTTTGCGCGATGGAGCGGGCGCCCGCGCCGACAGCGACTTCGCCAGTGGCGATGGCCTGGCGGATGTATGACTGGAGGGCTGGATAGCTGGGCGGGAGATCGGCATCGGTGAGACCGAGGCGGCGGGCATAGCGGCAGGACTCCTGCCAGTATTGGTCGCGCTCGGCAGGGGTGAGTGGTCCGACGAAGCTGGTGTACGCGGAGATAATGCTATCTACGAAGGCGGCATGTACCCAAAGCAGAGCGGGAGCGTCCATCGCGCTGTACGCGGCGCCGGTGGTGTGGCGCCCAGCGGACTCGCGCAGTGTGCCGGTGACGGTGTGGTGAAGCCGGTTGATGCGCTGGGCGATGGTGTTGACTTCGCGAGTAGTGCCGAAGATGAGTCCGACCATGGCGTGTACGGTATTGTAGACACGGCCGTAGGGGTCTTCGGCGAAGCGGCTGTGATCGAGGGCGCCCTGGGCGACGACGGGGTGCGCGGCTTGCAGCAGAAAGGCGCGTGCGCCAGCGGCGATGAGCCACTGCTCTTTGTGCAGGCGCCAGGTAATGCTGTCGGGTCCGAAGATGCCGGGATCAGGGTCGGTGTCGGAGATAGGCAAATCGCTGGGCACATTGGCGCCGCTGGTCCAGCGGATCAGGCGCATCGGGTCCAGTGGCTTCATAGGAGAAGGCTCTCATTGCTGGGGTCCGCGACGAGCGCATGCACCAGCCGCTCAGCGTATCGCAGGGCATCGCACACGTGATCGGGAGTGATGCGGCACTGGTATGCCGCGCTCTCGATGGACTCACCATGCGCATGGAGGTTGAGCACCTGCTCGACAGCGATGCGCGTGCCCGCTATGCTTGGGCGCCCAGAGCGGCGTTCGGGGTTGCGCACGATGCCCGGCGCGACGATGGTATCTTCGGCCATACTACCTCCCCTACGTTCAACTCCGCAGCCTTACACGTATTCTACCGCAGACGGAGGGTTCATCGTCGCGGAGTTAGCGAGAAGGCAAGTAGACTCCACACGCGACGTGCCGGTGCCAGGCAGTCCGCCAGCAACTCTCATGCTTCGTCTTATAGGGCGCTCGCCGCCCGCGAAGATCGGCGCACGGGACGGGATATGGAAGGTTACTCTTGCCAACTCTTGCGTACGGAAGCAGCAAGAGCTGGCAAAGAGGAGCTGAAATCCTTACATCATGCCCCGCATGAGCATGGCGAGGGCGTCGGGGGAGGGGCGCACCTTATCCTCGGGGAGGTGGACCAGCGGAGTATCCGGCAGGCGCTCCAGCTCGGGGAGGGAGGGGCGGCTCTCGTTGACGTAGATCAGGCCAGTGATGAACTCCTGCTTCTGGTGGGCCTCTTCGAGCAGGCGCATGGCGGCGTACTTGTCGGTGGGGT
>DATGEP010000414.1:0-15437 GCA_035310125.1 Ktedonobacterales bacterium | reverse complement strand
TCGGCGAAGATGAGCCTGGAGCTGACCGGGATGGTGATAGAGGACTGGTCGAAGCTGGTGGCACCAAGATGGATGGCAGGCACACCATTGATGGTAGCGGCGGCACCGGTCGCCGGAGCAGGTTGGGCCAGCGCGCCCAGTAGGAGCGCACCGATAACGACGCCCGCCAGGGCGCTCAGGACCGGTGTGAGCCAGGTGGGCCGTCCACGCTCGCCGCTGAGGTAGTTCTGGATCGCGGCGGCGGCGCTGGTGCCGAATGTCAGGAATGCCAGGGCGAAACCCAACACGATGCCGATGAAGACGGGGAACAGATCGCTCGGGTGACTGAGATGGTAGAGCGGGTAAGGATTGCCGGCGATCAGGAAGTACACGTACGCGGCGCCGATCAGCGCGCCGGGGATCGGTCCCCAGCGGAAGCGGGCTGCGGTGAGGCCAGCGCCGGTGGCGAAGAGCGCGGCGACGATCAGTAGCGGCACCCCGTGGCCGACCAAGACCTGCAAGATGATTCCACCCACCAGCGAGAGAGCGGCGCTGACGATCTGCGCGGTAAGGCTGACGCGACCAAGTGCGGAGAGCGGCGGGCGAGCGTCGCGCTGGAGCGTGGTGGCGGTAGTGGATGGCGTGGTGGATGGGACGGTTTTCATATGTTCGACTCCTTATCACCTGTAGAACGCGACCGGAATGGCACACAGTGCGATAACTGGGCGACCGGCGTGCCATCCGCTATGCGAGCGCACAGTTACCGGCCGCGCCCCCGGAAGACAAGCGTGGAGAGCCACAGGAACGTGCCCGCGTTCGCGATGATCACCGGCGTCCAGTCGTTGAGGTTATGCGCGCCCACGGAGCTCGGATCGGGATTGCTGATGCCCATTGCGCCTAGCACGATGCAAGCGACGATCACAATCACCGCCAGCACCGTGATGCTGATGACGGCACCGCGAGCGGGTACGTGCGCCACGCTTGCGTGGAAGAAACGCACGGCAAAGAGCAGCAGTAGCAACGCCGGCAGGAAGTGGATGGCCTCGTTGATCGCCGTCACACCGTTCGGCATGCCGGTCGGTATGAAGTTGCCGCCGATCCAGCCAATTCCGGTCACCATGAGCAGGATGCCCGCAATCTGGCGCGTAAAGACGCCTTTATTGGTCTGTATTGCCGGGGCCATGTGGCTCATTGGGGTCGTCGTGGTTTCTTGTGTTAGCTGCGTCATCATGATGGGTCGCTTCCCTTCTCTTAGTGTCCGTCGTTCTGCCTCAAGTGTACGGATTGCGGCCCGCGCCCGGTAGTGAGCGCCGTCAGAAGGTTGGTATGACACGTGTCATAGGTCCCGCAAACTTGAACGCCGCCGGCACGCTACGTGCTGGAAAGGGCGCGATGGTATCTGGTGTTGTGCCGGCAAGGGTTCCATAACGTCGGAGCGTGCGCCGCGTGCGCCCGTTTGTGATGTCACCGGCATGCCACCAGACTTGTCCGCCGCTTGTGCCTGCTTGTATACTGAAGACACGGCGCCCGAACGTCTACATTCCGCCAGGAGGACTGTATGAGCACTCGCTACCCGTTTGGTCCAACCGCGATACCCCCGATTGATGCCGCCAGAATTCGCACGGAGCGGCGCGTCGGTATCGCCTACAGCGGTGGTGGCGACCGGGTAGTTATCGAGCTGGGCATCGTCCAGGCCTTCATCGAGCTGGGCATCGTGCCCGATTACATCGCCGGTGTGAGCGCTGGCGCTTACGCGGGCGTGCTGCATGCGGCAGATCCACGTACGGCGCAATACCTCCCGCTCGCCATAAAGACCGCGCAACAGGGTGTATCCGCGTTACACCCGTCCGTCTTTCGCGTCCTGTTTCGGCTGGTTCCCGCCGCCATCCGCTACATGTTCGGCGGTCCCCACGCGGTCCATTTGCAGAGCCTGAACGATAATAAACGCATTCGTAAGCTCCTCGAAAAGCACCTGCCCGCCAACACCTTCGAGCAGCTCCATGTCCCCATGAGCATTTCCGCCACAGATGTGCTCACGGGACAGGAGGCATGGTTCGAGGCGCCGGATCAGCCGCTCGTTCCCGCCATACTTGCCTCCTCGGCGATTCCCGGCTTGTTTCCGCCCGTGCGCGTTGGCAACCAGCTCTACGTTGACGGCGGCACATCCGATAACCTCCCGCTGTTCCATCTCGCGCAGAAAGGCTGCGGCGTGATCTACGCCTGCGATGTGGGCTACGCCGGGGAATCCAACAAGCCGCCGCGCAATTTCATTGACACGGTGCTCCTGGCTGAAAGTATTGGACAGTATGCCGCCGTCCTCTCGCAGGAGGCGCTGCTCGCCAAAACATTCCCCGAAGTACGTGTCATTCCCGTGCGGCCCGAGGTTGCGCTGACAACACTGCCCTCCGACTTTCGGGTCGCCGACATTCCCGGATATGTTGCGCAGGCCGCCGCCGAAGCAAAGCGGATTCTCCAGGCGGCTGGTATACCGGCAGTACAGAGCTAACACGATAGGGCTAGTGGCAAGTCTAGTCAGATTGGGTGCTGGTGGGGCCGGCATTCCTGCTCGCTCCACCATACAAGCCAGCTAGTCTTGCCTACGGGAGAAGGTGTACGAGGCGGTGGGGCGCATTGCGAGCGTTCTGGCCGCGGGCGCTCGCGTCGCGCTCGCCGGAATTTTTCACATCGTGATCCGCGCGTTCTACTCCGTTGAGATTCGCGGTTTGGAGTACGACGAGCGCGCCCCGCACACCTACTATGCGATCTCCCACAAGCGCGACGTGGACCCCATCATCCTGCTGCCGCCACTACTGCGCCATCGCGGCTGGCGGGCGCTCACTGGCGGCGTCCGTTTCGCCCTTCGCGCCGATGCGTTCACCCCCGGCTTTCTCGCCCGCCTGCTGGGGCCGGGGCCGCTGGCGTGGGCGCTCCGTCCCCTCGCGCTCGGCGGTGTGATACGCGGCCTGGGCGCGCTGCCTATCGAGAGCCTGCAACGCCCCGTCGAAGAGTGGCTGCGCGACACGCTGCGCCTGGACGGCGACGGACCCGCCGGTACTGTACTCTCGCCGCGCGCACTGGAGCGGCTCGCCGCCGCGTCGGGCGAGCGCGCGTCAGTTATCGCCGCCAGGCCCATCTCCACGCTATTCGCGTGGCGTTATCTCGCCGAGCTTCGCATACTACGTGGACCGGATCTGCTGGCCGGTCGCCGGCGCCGCAACGCGCAGCGGCGTCTCGTGATGGTGGTGCGGGCGCAGCTGAGCGCGCTCGTGGCGGCGTTGCGATCCAGCGGCTCCCTGTTGGGCGCGCCCGAAGGCGACCTCTCGCCGGATGGGCATGTGCTCCCGATCACCGGCGGGCTGCATCGTATTTTGCGCGATGCTCCCGCCGATACACGCATCCTGCCCCTTGTCATCGTCTACGATTTCATGCGGACCGGCCGCCCGCACGTCTTCGTGGACCTCGCGCCGTCGCTGCCCCATGTCGCCGCGCGCCTGGAGCGACTCCACTATTATGCCGATCTGCGGCGCGCCTGGCTCCAGGCCATGCGCTTCACCTGCACACAGCTCGCCAGCGGCTATCTCGTGTGGGCGGCCGAGACAAACCGGGACGAATTCACGCTCGCCGAGATGGCCATCGCCGTCCACCGGCTGGCGATGGCGCTGGCAATATCCGGCCGCCACGTGGATGCCGCGCTCCTCAATCCGCGCTCCACGCGCCGCACCGTCGCTCGCTACCTCGCCTATGCCCAGCGGAGCGATCTGGCTCTGCGCACGAAGTCCGGTCGCTGGCGGCCGATCCCGCGCGATTTGACGGTGCATACGAACCCAGGTGGAAACTCCTATGCCAGCCAGCCGCTCGCCTATGCCTGGAATGAGCTGCTGGACCTGCTTGGAACGGAGCGCCAGGCAACATCTTCCGATGGCGCGGCTCCACATGCGGCATTGGACGACTGGATACAATGGATAGAGCTACACCGCGCTCCACCCATTCCACATGCCCGTTAGGAGGAAAATTTATGTCCCTGTCACGCCGCCCGCTGCTGCTCCTGCTCAACGGCGCCATCCATACCATGAATCCCGACCAGCCGCGCGCAACGGCGCTGGCCGTGGATCGCGACTCCGGCAGGATTCTCGCCGTTGGCGACGACGCCGATATCCGCGCGCTCGCCGGCCCCCTGACCGGTACCCTAGACCTGAAGGGCCGCACCGTCCTGCCCGGCTTCATTGATGCCCACACGCACATCCTCGGCTACACGCAGGCGCGGCTAAATGTGGAGCTGCGCGGTGTGCGCTCGGAGGACGAAGCCGTGGCCCGCGTGCGCGAGCGCGCGGCGCAAACTCCGCATGGCGGCTGGATCATGGGCCAAAGCTGGGACTCGAACCTCTGGCCGGGCCAGCGCTTCCCCACCAAAGCCTCGCTCGACGCCGCCGTGCCGGACCACCCCGTCGCGCTCTGGCACCATTCACACCATGCGCTCTGGGCCAATTCTCAGGCGCTTCGCCGTGCGAAGATCACCGCCGAGACTCCCGACCCAGAGGGCGGCACCATCGGGCGGGCCGGTGACGGCGAGCCGACGGGCATGCTCTTCGAGGCCGGCGCCATGAACCTGATGGATGCCGTGATCGAGCCAGCGGATGACGAGACGCTGCTGGCCGAGCTGCGGCGCATTCTCGTGGAGATGCGCTCGCGCGGCCTCACAGGCATCCACAATATCGAGGATGATCGCAGCCTACGCTTGCTCCAGCGGCTGCATGCGGCGGGCGAGCTTTCGCCGCGTGTCCTCGTCTACATCCAGCGCCAGGCGCTTCCCAACGTGCTGAAGCTGGGCTTGCGGGCGGGCTTCGGCGACGATACGCTGCGCTTCGCGGGCGTCAAGCTCTTCATGGATGGCGCGCTTGGCCCGCACACCGCCGCGATGCTCGACCCCTACGAGGGCGAGCCTGACAACCTCGGCCTGCTGACGCTTAGCGAAGATGAAACAGCGGCAACCGTCGCGGCGGCGGCGGATGGCGGCGTTGGTGTCGCCATCCACGCCATCGGCGACCGCGCGGTCCATGTCGCGCTGGATGGCATCGAAGCGACGGTCCGGCGTGGCCTGCGCGAGAATACCACACTGCCACTCGGCGCCCGGCGTTTTCGCCTGGAGCATGTGCAGCTCGCCGCGCCAGAAGACATCGCCCGCATGGCGCGGCTGGGCGTCGTGGCCTCGGTGCAGCCGTTCCATGCCGTCGTAGACCGCGACACCGCCGAGCGCTATTGGGGCCGCCGCCACACCCGCGCATACGCCTACAACACCATGCGCGAGGCTGGCATTCCACTGGCCTTCGGCTCAGATGTCCCGGTGGATACCTGCGACCCGTTGCGCATCCTCCACGCCGCCGTCATGCGGCGCGACGACACCACACCCGACCGCTCACGCTGGCTGCCCGATCAGGCGCTCACCATCGCGCAGGCGCTCTGGGCCTACACCGCCGGTGCCGCTTACGCTGGCAGCCAGGAGGCGCACCAGGGCTCGCTCGCGCCCGGCAAGCTCGCCGATCTCGTTGTCCTCGCCGACGATCCTTTCACTATCCCACCCGACCAGCTGGCCGGCGCGCAGGTCGCCGCCACCCTCGTCGGCGGCGAGCTGGTGCATGGGGCACTGGAGTAGTTACGTTTCTTGTAAGATGGGTGGTTACATGCAAGACGACGTTAACTGGCCGCATGTGGGTTTCGCCAACTGCCCGCACTGTCACGAGCGGGTGTATCGCCTCGCCCACTCCTCGATGAGCGATGACTATTGTCTCTATTGCGACCAATGCGCTACCTCCGTAGATGTAGGATGTTACGATCCAGTGCTTGTCATATCCTGGATACTGGAGGAAAATGCCCGTGAGAGCTGTGTAACGGGCGCCGTAGTGCATGTAGCTTCGGCACTGCTATAATTTGGTGATCGTTTGTTGTTTGGCTCCTAGCGCCTAGAAGGAGGAAAGACAGACCCGACCGCGAGCTTTGCGTCTCCTGATCGGGGACGAGACACTCTGCGGATAACCCCACGTTCGGGAGCCACCCACCTTCCACTACGTGTGAGATGCCCATCTGGGCACCTCCCGTGAGTAGTTCCTCCGTGTCGTTGCGACTACGGCGATGTAGTCACTAGACGAAAGGGTGCTGTTTTCTATGCGAATTCCCAAGCGGGTCGCCATCTTTGGTGTGGCGGGCCTGGCCCTGATGTCCCTGTTCGCGGCGACCCTGTATTTTCGGAGCGGAGTTGCGGCAGCCGCGCCTGGCGCGAGCGCCAACGTGCGCGTCACTGTTGACACTGGCAGTACATACCAGAGTGCCGACCAGCTGGCCGGCGGCAGCTACAGCGACGGAGTCCTGACACGCTGCGGCATTGACCGGCGCATGCAGAACGAACCGACCCTCGCCATAGACCCTCGCAACGCATCTGTGTGGAGCGCGGGGTCCAATGACTACTGCACCGTGCCAACCGCGGGCGACGCCTGGGCGGGTTTCTACCGCAGCCACGATTCGGGGGCGCACTGGACCGACAGCCTCCTGCCCGGCTACAAGGGCGACGCGTCCGCCGAGGGCCTGGCCTCACCAGTACACCAGATGGTGCTTGGCGGCGCCGTCGCTGCTGGTGACCCTGTGATGTCCTGGGACGGCAACGGCGACCTCTTCTTCATGGGCAACAACTTCAACCGTGGCATCTCGGATGGCGGCTCTGGATTCACGCGAGACAATACCGGCGATGTGTGGGTGGCGACCTACGCTCCAGTCAACCCCAATGACAACTCCACGGACGGCGCGAAGTACGTGCGGACGGTCATTCTGGCCTCCAACACGTTCGGCCAGGGCTCGTTCAACGACAAGACCAACGTCGTCGCGGATCCGGCCACCGGCAACGTGTATGCGGCATGGTCGGACTTCCACGGCTTAGGCTGCAACGAGATTCTCTTCAGCCGCTCAACCGATCACGGCGCGACATTCAGCCCCCCACTCAAGATCTCTTCCGGGATCTGCGGCAACCAGGGTCCTTCGATTGCGATCGGGCCATCGGGGCAGGTGAACGTTTCATGGGAAGCGAACACCGGTGGGGCGTTCAACTCGGCGCCGGGTGCGGTGAACGGCGCGGGGTTCGTATCCTCCACGGACTTCGGGCAGACATTCAGCAAGGCCCGGATCCCTGTTACGTATACGCCGTTCGTTTCTGGCCAGTTCTCTGGGAGCAGCGCACGGGAATGCGGCGATGCCCCGTTCAACTGCTCGACTGGATTCACCTTCCCACGTTTCGACCTTGCTAGCCCGTACCTCGCCGCTGACAACGTCCATGGAACGCTGGTCATGGCCTTCCAGGCAGCCCAATCCTCCGGCCAGGGACAGATCGAAGTCCTGGTCTCGACCAACGGTGGGAGCTCCTGGAACTCTCCGGCGCTTCTCGCGCCAGCCTCCACGGGTCACCAGTTCTTCCCGTTCCTGACGGCCTCCAATGGGCGAGTCAGCGCCATCTGGTACGACTCGCGCGGCGATGCGAACTACGCGCCCACTCGTGCGCCGTGCAACAATGCCAGCGGACAGACGTCCGCGTGCCTGAACGTCCGGTACGCGGAGTCCACCGACGGCGGTAAGACCTGGGGAACGAGCATCCAGGTGACCGACGCGCCGACAAACCCCGACTACGAGCAGTTCGGCGGCCGGAGGGTGCCATTCTTCGGTGACTACATCACCGTGGCCGCTCAGGGCGACACGATCGGTGCCGTGTGGACCGACCAGCGGAACACCGTCGGAGCGTCCGATGCTGGCAGTGACAACGACGCCGCGGACGTGTCCGGCGACCCTGAGACCGGCGGCTCGTGCACGTCGTCGCTCTCTACCTGCTTCGACCACACCGGCGGATTGGACCAGAACATCTACACGGCGTCAGTAACCCCATAGCAACCCAGACTCGGCCGCCTGGGAACCCAGACGGCCGGGTCCACTTCTCCGCTTTGCACATCTCCTTGCGAGCGCGACGATCTGGATGTACAGTTTCTGCGCCCCACCTGCCCGATACACCTAGTCGGCCTGGCGACCATAGGTGATGTTGAGCGCCGTCGCCGTCATGGAGCGCGCCAGGTCAGAGGCGGCGAAAACAGCCACGTTGCCGACATCGGCAAGCGTCTCCGGCTGCTTGACTATGCTCAAGCAGCCGGAGACGCATTATGCGTTATCCCGCGCCTCCCGCCTCCGTGCATAGGCCAGCCGCCTCCCCGTCGAGGGGTGATTGTACAGCAAAAACTCGATAATCCACGCTGGCTCCAGATCCGCGAGATTCTGGTTCGCCAGCCGCGTCATGGCGCTGATGAAGGCCGCTGTCTTGCCGGTGGATTCCAGCGCGTACACATCCGCCTGATGCTCGATGTGCCGGCTGTAACCGTTCGTGATCGGCAGCGTCACCAGCCCGAAGATTCCTAGCGCCGCCGCCACCAGAGGCAGCGTCGCCGCGTCCGCGAGGCCCGCGTAGCCCGGCACCGCGCCGATAGCGGCATGCAGCGCGAGATTGACGGCGAACAGGCCGCCTAGCATCGTCACCGCCTCCACCAGGATCAGCTTCGGGATATCCTTATGCACCTGATGGCCCAGCTCATGAGCCAGCACCACCTCGATCTCATCCAGCGTATAGCGGTCCAGCAACGTATCGCTGATGACGATGCGCCGCGTGTTGCCCAGCCCCATCACCATCGCGTTTGCGGCAGTCGTGCGCTTGCTCATGTTCATCGTGTAAATGCCGCGCACACGCGTACCGGCGCGTGCGGCCAGCATCTGGACCATGTGCCGTACCTCACCATCGGGCAACGGCGCAAGCTTGTAGAAGAGCGGCAGCAGGAGGATAGGCCCAATGTTCGCCAGCAGCACCGTGACGCCAAGTACCGCGAAGCCAGCCCACACCCACCACGTATCGGGCGTCAGCGCCAGCAGCGCGTACACGAGCTCGACGGCGAGCAGCTCGAATGGCAGCGAGATAAGCAGCCCCTTGAGTAGATCGAGCGTCCAGCCAGAGACCGTCTGGGTCGAGAGCGTATAACGGTGCGCAAGGACAAATCCGCTATAGAATGAGACGGGCAGTGTCAGAAGTGTGGCAGCGACAAAGAACACGAGAAAGTACGCGCCGACCTGGAACGGATGCCAGCCGTGTAGCGGCTGCCAGCCAGCCGCGCCGGCCAGAGCGTCACGTAGCGCGAAGCCGAGCGGCGTAACGAGCAGCACGCCGACGAGAGCCGCGGAGACGGCGAGATTGACGAGCGAAAGCATCTGCCGCTGGCGGGCGTACCGCTTCGCCTGCGCCTGTCTGCCCATATCCACTTCGGCAGACTCGGCAACGAGTGGCTGCCCCGCGCCGGCTGGCTGGCTGGAGAATGTGTCGCCAGCCTCCATCTGGACCATCACAGACGGAGGAAATCGGTAGATGCGTGACCCATTCATCTCGACCCCTCCATCGCCCGCGACTTCATAGGGGCGCCGACGGCCTTCCGCCTACGCTGCCCGCTGCGCCCGCCGTATGCCGTGGATGCGGGAGGGGCGCTGTCTGCCGCGCCCGCCAGAGGTGATGGTCCGTAGCTCCCCTCTCCCTATGGGAGAGGGGTCGGGGGTGAGGTTTCCTACACCGGCCGTGCGGCACCCTGACGCACAAGCTGTTCGGCGGCGGAGGCGCCTTCAGCAAAAAAACACATCTGGTCAACCGTGCAGGTTCGCTCCCCGCCGAGCGCCGGATGCGCAATCTCATAGAGACCAGGCCGCATCGGCGCGGGATGAACGTCAAAGCCCATCCGCTGGAGCGCTACCTGCGCCTCGCCTTCGCTGTACACGCGATCAAGACGCATAGAATTGTACTCCTGTGATGGGTGCCTACTTACGCACCTTGCAGCGCGTCACGACTTCGCAGTCTTCCCACACCTGCACCTGACAGGCAAGGCGAACGCGCGGGTCGCGATTCTTCTTGAGGGTGCCGACATTGTTCATGGCCTTTTCCAGCGGCGTGCGCGGCGTAATGGCGCTGGCGGGCGAGACTCGCACCCGATCCGTCCAGCAAAGGCCGTTGCCGTGGCAATTGGCAATCTTCGAAAGACCAAACCACATACAATAGAGCGGCACGTTGTTTTCGAGCGCGGCGTATCGCAGCGAAGCGCCCGGCTCCACTTCGATAGTGCGTTTCTCATTGACGAAGGTGACCTTTGGCACGGATCCACTTCCTGTCTGTGTACTGTACCGAACAGCGTCCGGGGCTAATCACCCGGCCCCTGATGCGTAAGCGATGCATGTGCAAGTGAGCGTACGACGCCGAGACTACAACGAAGTGTAGCATAGGCGCTTTGAGCCGGTCAACGCGGCACCTCAAGCGTCGTGACGGTCCCGCCGCCGGGATGCGAGGCGATATTGAGCCGTGCTTCGATCAGCGCCGCGCGCTCCGACATGCTGAGCAACCCCCAGCTACCGCGGCTCGCATAGTCATCACGCACCTGATTGACATCGAACCCCGCGCCGTCGTCGCGAATTGTCGCGACAAACCATCCCTCCGGCTCGCGAATCTCGATCCAGCAGTTCTGCGCGTGGGCATGCTTCAGAACATTATTCACCGCCTCCTGGAGGATGGCGAACACGGTCAGCTCGGCATTGTGCGAAAGCCGGCTCGCATACTCCGCATTCAGATGTATCTGCGGACCGGAGGTATCCTGGAAGCGTTCGAGGAAATGCTCCATCGCGGCGACCAGGCCGCCGTTCTCCGCATCCAGCACCAGCGGACGCAGATCAAAGAGCAGGTTGCGAATGTCGCGGGTCGTGCTGATGGTCCGCTCGCGCAGCTCGCGTAGCTCAGGAATGAGCCGGTCCGGCTCTTCGGCGGCCAGCCGCACCGCGAATTCGAGCGACATCGCGATCTGGGCGAGCACCTGCGCGGGACCATCGTGCAGCTCGCGGCTGATGCGTTTGCGCTCATCCTCCTGCGTCTCGATGATGAGGTCGCGTTCCGCACGCAAACCCTGGTAGAGCTGCGCATTGGCGACGGCGGTGGCGGCCTGAGCGCCGAGGGTGCGCATGAGATCCAGGCTGCTGGCGTCAAACCCCGCCCCCCCGGTCGTCTGCGCCACCTCCAGCACGCCCGTCACATCGCCCTTGAACACCATCGGCACGGCGACGAGACTGTGTGGTACCACCCCCAGCAATCCGGCATCCACAGCGAGCGCCTGCGGTGAGAAGCGAAGATCGCCCGCTGTTTCGGCGATGAGCACGACCGACCCCGTTGCCGCGACCCAGCCCGCCACGCCATTATCCAGCCCGATGCGCGGCTTATACCCATCATCCTCGTTTGCCGTGAGCGCGCCAGGTCTGGAGTTGCCGGGATGCCCCAGTGCGGCGAAAGACCCACTGGTCGCCGCCGTCTGCTCGTTTTCAACGGCTTCCGCGATCAGCGACGTGCGGGTGGAATCGAGCAGATAGACCATACTCGCCTGCGCGGAGGTGAGCTTGAGCGCTGCTGCGGCCACACGGCGCAGCAATGGCGCCAGATTCAGCTCCGCGCTCAGTGTATTCGCGATGCTCTGAAGCACGAGCAGCGCCCGCACCTGGTCGTCGAGGTGGCTGTTGCGACTTTGCAGCCGCTCATTCTCCCGGCGCAGCTGCGCGATAAGCGTGACAGCCTCCAATGGCAGGCTGGCTGGAATGGGTTCTATCGTCATGGGCGCACATTCTCCCGGTGGAATGGCGCCACGACCGTTTCATACCAGCTCCAGGTGGGACGTTGGCCTTCGCCACGGGCTTCAGCCCGCCTCCCGTCCCGTGCGCCGACCTTTCAAGGCCGCGAGCACCTACCCAGACTTGGTAGCAGTCGCGCCGCCGTCCCACGCGAATCCACGCCATTATACCGGAACGCTCAGCTTCGCACAACGACCTAGCGCTGCGTGGCTACCTCTCCCAGCAGCGCCCGCGCAACCACGAGCCGCTGAATCTGGTTTGTGCCCTCGAAGATTTGCGCCGCCTTGACATCGCGCATGTAGCGCTCGACCGGCCAATCACGCACGTAGCCCGCGCCGCCGAGCACCTGTACGGCGTCGGTGGTCACTTGCATGGCGGCATCGGTCGCGAAGCACTTGGCCATCGCGGCATACAGGCTGGGCGACTCACCCTCATCCATCTTGAAGCCCGCTTCGTAAACCATCAACCGCGACGCCTCCACCTTCATCGCCATGTCCGCCAGCAGAAACTGCATGCCCTCGAATGCCCCAATGGGCTTGCCGAACGCCATACGCTCCTGGGCATAGCGCATAGCAACGTCCAGTGCGGCCTGCGCCACACCCGTAGCGATTGCGCCAATGTTGATGCGTCCACCGTCAAGTGACGAAAGCGCGATACGCAGCCCGTCACCTTCTTCTCCAAGACGGTTGCTCGTGGACACCCGGCAATTCTCGAAAACCAGCTCGCCGGTCGGGCTGGAGTGCAGCCCCATCTTCCGCTCAACCTTGCCAATGCTGAACCCCGGCGTCTCCTTCTCCACCAGCAGCGTTGTGATCCCGCGCGATCCCGCTTTTTCGTCGGTGCGCACCATAACCGCATACACATCCGCGACGCCCGCGCTCGACACCCAATACTTCGACCCATTCACGACATACGTATCGCCTTCACGTCGCGCCAGACAGCGAACATTAGCGGCATCGGAGCCGGCGTGGGCCTCGCTCAGGCTAAACGCGCCCAATAGCTCGCCCGCGCTCAACCGCGGAACCCAGCGGTTGCGCTGCTCCTCATTGCCGAACTTGTTGACCAATCCCGTGACCATATTGTGTACTGAGAGCCAGACGGCGGTTGACATGTCCGCCTTCCCCACCTCCTCCAGCAGCAGCGCCGCCGTGAGGCGCGAAAGCTGAGAGCCGCCCAGCTCTTCAGGGACGAACATGCCCGCCAGTCCAATCTCGCCCATCTGGCGCGGCAATCCTTCGGGAAAGATGCCCTCTTCGTCCCATCGCTCGGCGTTGGGCGCGATTTCATTCTGCGCGAACTTCCGCACCAGATCGCGTATCTCTTGTTGCTCATCGGTGAGTCGGAAGAACATCGGCGTTCTCATCCTTTCTCAAACAGACATCAGCACCCCAAATTGTGGCATGGATTCGCAACTTCTTCCATCCCCGCTTGCCCCCACGAGTTGGGGGCGTCCGGCGGACGCCCGTTTGTGATAGAACCGGCGCTACACTACTCCGCTGGCGCCATGCGTAGGGACACTTCTTCGCGATATGTAGCCGCCGTCCCGGCTCGCACGTCTTGCATCAGGTGCGGCATAGACGCGAGAAACCCCATAGCACCCGCACACATCAGGCGCGCGCGTATTCGCTGGTACAGTCCCCATCTGCCCGGCCCTTCTCGCCATCGCGGAAGAGACTGGTATCGCCGCGACAATATGCCCTCGGTCCTGATAACAAGCGGTTTCGGCGTGTACCGGCAAAATTGACACCGGTACGGAGGTCGTCTATACTGCGTTTGATATCGTCCGTTATTTCGCATCTTGCATGTCGCCTCTTCTCTGATGCGGCGCACATGCCGGCTGGCAGATCCCTGGGGCGGCATGTGGTGGTGGGGTTGAGTCTCGCCGGATCCCAGGAGGAAAAGTGAGGGAAGGCTTTCCATGCGTCGTGGCACCGTTGTCTTCCTCCTGTTCATCGTACTGTTAGGCGCAGGCGCCTGGTTCGTGGACTTCGGCTTTGGCCGCAGTCCTAGCATCACCATCGGCGGCTACCACAACGACCTCACAGTCAAGCAGGGGTTAGACCTCCAGGGCGGCATCGAGCTTGTCATGCAGGCCGGATGTCCGTCGGACAAGCCCAAGTGCGATCCATCGCAGTACATGAACGCGCTCATCAACAACGTGCAGCAGCGCGTCGCCAAGGGTCTCGCCGTCAACGATGCCGTCGTCCGCCAGGAAAACGGCAACCGCATCCTCATAGATCTGCCTGGCCTCACCAGCGACACGCAGGCTATTCAGCTGATCGGTAAGACCGGCCAGATGAATATCATTGATACCGGCGGCCAGTTTGTTGCTCCTGGCACCAGTGTCAAGGGTCAGACCTGCACCGTCAAGTGCGGCGCCGGCCAGTACAAAATCGTCTTCACCGGCAGCCAGCTCGACGCCAATCAGATCAGCGCCGGACTTGACTCCCAGACCGGCCAGCCGATTGTCACCTTCGCCTTCGCCGGTAACGCCAAGGGTCAGTTTGGCACCTACACCCGCAACCACATCGGGCAGTTCCTCACCGTCACCCTCGATGACGCTGTCATCGAATCGGCCACCATTCAGTCCGAGATTGACGGCAACGGCCAGATCACCGGCCTTCCCAACACCCAAACCGCGCAGGATCTCGCGACACAGCTCAAGTACGGCGCTCTGCCCGCTCCGCTGACGGTTGCCAGTGAGCAGCAGCTTGCCCCCACCCTCGGCCAGGAAGCGTTGCAGCTCAGCATCCGTGCCGCCATCATCGGCCTCGGCATGGTTGTGCTGTTCATGCTCATCTACTATCGCCTGCCCGGCCTCCTCGCCGACATTGCCCTGCTGCTCTATGCGCTGTTCCTGTTCGCGGTCATCAAGTTCCTCGGCGTCACGCTCTCGCTCCCTGGTATCGCCGCCGTCATCCTGACCATCGGTATGGCGGTGGACGCCAACGTGCTCATCTTTGAGCGCGTGAAAGAAGAGTTACGCGCGGGTAGAACGATGAACGCCGCGGTGGATATCGGCTTCAAACGCGCCTGGCCTTCCATCCGCGACTCGAACGCCTCCACCATGATCACCTGCGCCATTTTGTACTGGTTCGGCAGTAACTTCGGCGCCGAGATCATCGTCGGCTTCGCGGTGAACCTCTTCGTCGGCGTCGCCATCAGCCTCTTTACCGCCGTCGTTGTCACACGCAACTTCCTGAACCTGCTTGTGCCGACCGGCATTGCCACCCATCCCGCACTCTATGGTCTCTCTAAGGCCGCGCTCCCGGTCTCGCGCTACAACCGCCCGACCTCCCGCGTTGCCGCAAGCCGGCTGGCCGCCGGCTCAGTCATCGCCCCCAGCAAGCCCGTCGCGGCTCTGGATGAGGCTGAAGACGAAGAGGCCGATGAGACAGAAGACAGCGAGACGCTGGAGCGCGTCGGCAACACCGCCAATGGCCGCGTTCCCGCCAGCAGCTCCCACTCGCCCAGCACATCTGATGAGGTGGAGGAGTAGATCGTGTTTCATTTGACTCGTTACCGCTACATCTTCTTCGCCATCTCAGGCGTAGTCATCGTGCCCGGCTTGCTGGCGCTCATCTTCTGGCACCTCAACCTCGGCATTGACTTCACCAACGGCACCACCGCCACGCTGCGCTTCGCCAATGCCGTCAGCACAACGCAGATCCAGTCGGCGTTCGTCAAATCCGGCGCGCAAGATGTGAAGGTGTTGACCTCGACCGCCGTGCAGAGCAAAACGTCCA
>DATGEP010000413.1:0-7360 GCA_035310125.1 Ktedonobacterales bacterium | reverse complement strand
GCGAGAGCCGACAGCCTGGCGTAGCCGAGCACGGTCTGGCGGCGTCGCTCGTCAGGAGGAGTTTGCGACGCCCACCCACTGCTCCGCCGATTGCCACCGCCCGCGGACCATATGTGTGCAGGAAGTCGTGACGAGGTGTCCACACAGCGCTATCTCTCGCGCTCGCCGAACGCCGCTGATGTTTCCGGTGACCTCATCACGGAACTCATTCCCCGTGATACGGAGCTCCCGTTCCAGGCGGCTCGCGAAGTCCTGACCGGCCATCTCCTGGCTCAGCTGCCCCTGGGTCTCTACTACGACACCGCCGAGAGCCTGTATGCAGCCCTGTTGGTCGCCCGGGCCGACGCCACCCACCTGCTCGACGCGGCGATTCGCTCGGGACTGCTCCGCGTTCAGGTTGTGGTCATTCCCACGGCACCCTGCCACGCGCGGAACGCACGCCGGTTTACCGCTATCCGCAACCGCATCCCCAAACGCATCTCGAGTTCCCATATCTCGTAGGACGGTACTGAATGAACGAGTACGACGCGAAAACCACAAACACCGGCGAAGGCTCTGATTTGCTCGGCACTCGCTCGCTGTCTCGTATGCACCGTATCGCCATCATGGCAGAGCAGGAGTTGATGAACGCCCCAACTTATCGGTCCACCGAAGTCTCTGACACCGAACAGGATGATTCGGAAGAAGGCGCCGAATATGCTCGATGGCAAGACGACGGTGGCCAAGACTAACGGTAACCACTACAGTCGACGCGCATACCGCGTATTTCGCCGTTTTTAGCACGCAAGCGTGACCAGTACACAAGGACAGCCTTCGATGAGTAGTGACAGTTTGGCGTTTCTGCTCACCTTCGTCTCCGCCGTGCTCATGGCCTTTGGGGGCGTCGTGGTCTTCTTCCGTCGCAAGCACGAGCGCGACGTCGCCCGCCGTGAGGCCGATGCGGAGGCCACGCCGATACCACCACGGCATCTTCCTGAGGGTCTGACCTCCGGCGGGAGTCGTACCGCGTTTGCCTATGAGCCTGAGCGGGATACTGGTCGGCTCACCCTGGTGGGGGTCGGCACGCACGGGGTGAAGCTCGCCGCCCGGACGCTGCTGGCGTTCCGCAATGCTGGACGCCTCAGCGCGATTGGTGTTGCCGCGGTGGCAGACCTTTCCCAGCGCGAACGCAACCGCTTTGCCCGTTTCGTGCCGGCGGTGCCCGAAATCGCCGCCCGCCTCGAACTCAGCCCGACGACCCTGTTCCCAGACGGGCTTCTTGGCCGGAGCGTCGCCCAAGCCGACCAGCCGGCCGTGCGCATGCTCTGGGGCGCCGAGTTCGACCGCTGGCTCGCCGATACCATGCGCCTCATTCGCGGCACGGAACGGCCGTGCTTCGACACGAGCGACCCGCTGCTGGCCCCCTACGACTCGTCACACGTCGAACTCCTCGCCTCGTCCGGGGGACACTGGCGCCCGAGCGTGTACACAGCAGAAGTGCTGCATACAGAACTTCCGCTCGCCATGCTCACCGTGACCAACATCATCCCGGCGAATCCCCAGCTCCGCGCCCAATTCCTGGATGGGCTGCGGGCCCTCTGCGAGCTCGCGTGTGTCCATCTCATCCGGCTGGTGGACGAACGGAACGGCCAGGCGCTCTGTGACCGTGCCAATGCCACCTGGTTGGCGGGGCTCTACAACGCGGACGCCGACCCCGTGAACACCTTGCGTTGGCTCGGTACGGACGACCCCAACACCATCGTTGTGCCCACCGTCTGGACGCGCGAGCTGCCCTTCCGGCCCAGCTGCGATGGCGCCTACCCGGCGCTCACCTTCCGCGAAACGGTCGTGCGGGCCATTCGCGATGGCATGGAAGCGGTATTCGCCGGCAAGACCAAGCTCGTGGACCTGCCGACCCGCAAGGCGAACACGCAACGCGTCATCCTGCTGCACCTGCCACTCACCAGCGAGTTTCTACTGAGCATCAAGGAGCAGGTGGCGCCGATGCTCGCGGCGAGCCGCTGGTATGACGCGGACACCACCATTCTCTGGTCCAACACGAGCGTCCCGCACGACGACGGCGTGCTGGGTGGCCCCATGACCATCGTGGTTCTGGAAGCCGCACGAAACGGTATCGACGACGTGGCCGCGCTGCTCGCCCGCAGCTAATCCAGGGGAATGACCATGAATGGCGACGACTTTCTCCGCTATCGCACCCCGCGTTCGCCCGCTGCCACTGCACCCGCTGAGGAGCAGCCACCAACGGCACGTGCGACGCCCGCTGGCTTGCGACCTCACACCGTGGCACTCGCGGCAACCTGCGGACTCCTCGCCATGGCGCTCGTCGTCTTCGTCGCCAGCAGGCCCGCTCCCGCCCACTCGGCGAAGCCCGTTGGGCTGGCGGTGATCCTTACCCCCGTTCCGACACCTGTCGCAACGCCTCAGCCTTCACCCACCATTGCGCCCACCATTCCGCCAGCAGGCCCGCCGCCGCCCGCAACTTGCTCAGCCTGGCTGTGGGGCCAGCTCAATGGGTTGAACTTCCAGGTCTGTGCCGACCAGCCGATTCCGGCCGCACTCGCACCCTACCTCCTCGGCGCCGGCACGCCGACCCCGCGGGCAACCCCCTAGGGAGACTCAGCATGCAACGACACTACGACGATGACTTCCTCGACACCGTTGGCTCCGGCGTTCTGCTCCTGCTCCTGCTCGCGGTGCTGCTCTTCGCCGCCCTCTGTTTTGTGACGCTCACCAACGCCATCCGCATCATCGCCAAGGTTTCCAAGACAAGCGACGCGCCCCTGCTGCTACTCGGTCTCGCCTTCCTCGGCGCGGGTATCGGCGGCACCGTCGTCCTCGCCTCGGCGCTTCCGCTTGCCGTCGCCGCCTTTGCGACCACCGTGCTCTTGTTGGTGCTCGACTGGCGCACCGAGGACCCGGCGGTCGGCCCGCATGCCGCCATTCTCGCTCCGTGGTTTGGCAAAGGCTGACCCTATTCGTCCGGCGATTCGTTCACACCCCGCCCTCTTCCGGAGGTTCTTTCGATGCATTCGTCATCCGTGCTGACCCGTTGCAGTGTGGCGCTGTTTGTCGCCCTGCTCGTGCAGTTCACTGCCTGTACGTCCTCGGCTGAGGCGGATACCGCTCCGCCTCCCCCGACCAAGCACGCGACCGCTTTGGCCGTGTCGGAGACCATCCTCGCCCCGGCAAGCGACCAGAGCCTCTTCTGCCTGCCTGACAATCCGGGGTGTGCCAAGATCACGCAGCCCTGGTGGGCGCTGCGCAATGAGAACCAACCGCGTGACCTGGTTGGCTTCGCCTTCGCCCCTGGCCTCATCAGCGAGCGGCGTTTTGCCGAAGCCGTCGTCTTGCTCTATCAAGTTCCCGAAGGCCGTGATCTCATCACCCAAGCCGCCGCACAGCACATCCATGTCATCGGGGTCGCGGCCAGCGACCTCGCCGACGGCGTTGCCGACCCGGTCGCGGCCTACTTCCCCGCCCAGCATCTCGTCGCCATCGCCGAGCCGAATGCGTCGTTGAGCATCGTCATCCTGGCCGATTTCCTCAGCCACGAGTTCCGCCACGTCGCCGACTTTGCGGCCGGGGTTGACACCGACGACAGCTACCCGGCCTGCATCGACCGCGAAGTGCGGGCCCGGCAGACCGAACAGCGCTATCTGGCGGACCTGGTCGTCCGCTTCGGCAAGTGGCCGAGTCCTGGCCGGGTCGGCGACCAGCTCGGTCAGACCGACCAGTCCTTCTTCGCCTCCCTGCGCTATCTGGCTGCCGACAGCCCGGCGCAGCTCTACCGGGACACTGTCGACGACTACGGACTCGGCTGCTCCCAGCACGGCGGCTGACTCACCCGTCGTCCGGTCTCTCAGGAACGAGTCCGCCGGCACGCCAGTGGACTCGTTCGCCGCCAGCCCCCTCAAGGAGCGTGCCTCATGACCGTCGCCCTCATCCTCGTCGTTGTCGTGGCCATCGCCGGCATCGGCGTGGTGCTCGTGCGTTGGCGTCCCCGACATCACCCCGACCGGCTCGTGCTCGGGTTGGTCCGTCGTACGCCCTACACCGTGCCTGCGAGGACCCTCCTACGCCATCTCTTCGTGCCAGGCCCGACGGGGTCGGGAAAATCAGTTTTGCTCACCAGCCTCTGCCACGAAGTGGCTGCCTTGCCCAGTCAGTGGTCCCTGGTGGTCATCGACGTCAAGGACGGGGCACTCTGCTCCGACATTATCGAAACGCTTCCGCCACACCGTCTCGCCGATTGCCTGCTCATCACCGCGGCCGACCCGGCGTTTCCGCCCTCGCTGAACTTTCTCGCGGGCATTCGCCCCGAGCGGCGCAGCCTTGCGGCCTCCGAGTTCCTCTCTTGCTATCGCCGACTCTTCGATACGAGCAGTGCCCCGCGCCTCGAATACATCCTGCTGATGGCCACGCTCCTCATCTGCCAGCTTCCCGGCGCGACCATGCTGGACATTCTGCGGCTGCTGCGTGACCGGCCGTACCGTGCCTGGGCCGCAGCCCAGGTCCACAGCAACGTCATGGTCCGTCAGTTTTGGGAAGCCGGTGGAGAGTACGACGACATTGTCGGCAAGCACGCGAGTACGGCGAACGTGCAATCCATCATCAACAAGATTGGCGGGTTGCTTGCGCTACCCGAAGTGCGCAACCTGCTGGGCCAGCCAGAACACAAGCTCGATATCCGCCAGTGCATCGATACGGGCAAAATTCTGCTCTTTGACTTCTCCAAGGGCGTGATTGGCGAGCTTGCCAGCGCCTTCCTTGCCGCCATCACGGCAACGCAGGTGCAGCTTGCGGCCCAGAGCCGCGCAGATACGCCGGCGGTCTCGCGCCATCCCACGGTGCTCGTGGTCGACGAGTTCCAGAACTTCGCGGTGAGCAGCTTCGAAACCGCGCTCAGTGAAGGGCGCTCAGAGGGGTTGGGGATTGTGGCTGCCTGTCAGTTCGAACGGCAGCTCTCGACCCCGCTGCGCCTGACGATTGAAGCGAACTGTGCGTATAAGCTGCAGTGCCAACGCCGCGAGGACCAGCGCACGGGCAAGGCGACCCACCATGTGCTGATTACCCCACTGCAGGAGCCCGACGCCCAGCTCCGCACCGTCGACGCGTTAGCGCTCCCGCCCCTGCCACGGCGCAATCCCGCCAATCTCCAGCTCGTCCGGGACCAGTCACGGCGCCTGCTTGCTCGCCCGAGAGCCGAGGTCGAAGCGGATATCGCCCGTCGGATGAACCAGATTCCCCAGCCCAAGGAGCACTGCCTTGACCACAATCCTTGCCCTACGGCCGAGCCCCCGCTCTTCGAGGAGCCCTGAACCCGGCATCGTTATCACCCCCCTGGTCGAGCGGCTGCTGCTCGACCTCTGGGCGGTGCGCCAACTGACGCTCGCGCAGATTCGCCAGGCGCACTATGCCCATGTCAGCGAACGACCGGGGCTCTGGCAGAGCAGTTTGCCGAGCCGCGCGTGCCGGCACCTGGTGAACGCGGGCTTTCTTGCCTGCCGTCCCGTACCGATTGAGCGACGGGGAGGCGGACGACCCCCACTCGTCTATTTCCTTGCCACCGGCGCAGCCCCAGTGCTCAGCCGGTTGCTAGACCTGCCCATTGCCGACGTGCTCGCCCGCATCAAGCAAGACCGGCAGCTCTCCTGGCTCTTCTGGCGGCACCGCGCGGCAGCCGCAGATTGCTATCTCGCCCTCTCTCGGGCCTGCGAACACGCCGGCACCTTGCTGACCTGGACGGGAGACGAGCAGCTCGCCGGGATGAAGCTCACGGCCGAACTCGAGGGCAAACGCCGCTCGGTTCGCCCCGACGCCTTCTTCGTCCTGGACGGCAGCACCACCGTGCCCCGTTTTGTAGAAGTGCAACTCACAAGCGAGCCGCGGGCCTATCGGCTCAAGGCGCAGGGGTACCACCGCTTCTACGCCTCGGGTGACTACGAACGCCGCTTCGGCTTTCGCTCGCTGCGGGTGCTGGCCCTCACCGACACGCCGACCCGAGCACAGCACCTCCGGGAAGCGGTCGACCATCCCTCCATCGCCGAGCCGCGACTCTTCTGGGCGACCACTATCGCGCAGTTCACCGCCGACCCCTTCGGGGATATCTGGCTTGTCCCCCAAAGCGCTGAACCCCGCACGTTGCTCGGCTGAGCGGGATGGCACGGGAACGGCAGCGCAGCGTTGGTCAGGTCGCGTGGGCGGGCATCAGGGAATCGCGTGATGGTACTGGGGTGTTCAGACGGTCATGCGAGGAGGATGAACGGGAGTGAAGACGACGAGCAGGGCTGCTACGCAGCAGTTGGCATCAAAAAAGTACCAGGCGGAAGCGTCGATTCTGGGCGTTCCCGGTGCTCATATCCAGCACCTATTATTGACCGGTTGCAGCACCAGAAATTGCACCAGCAACGTTACTATGCCATCCGCACGCATGAGTCACTGACGTAAACCACGTCCTGGCGAGCTCCCCCGTCACACCGCGGCAGTGCCGCCGTGTGACGGCCGCTTGATAGTTCCGGGAGATCCCCTGACATCACGGCTGCCGCCACCATGTCCCCACCCATGAGCAGGGGTTCCACCCCTGCCGCTCGTGTCAAGGTTCGGCTGCACCTCTCCACCTTGACACGGCTACCCCATGTGCCTGGCCGCTGGGGCGTTTCTTCAAAACGCCCGCTTGTGATGGTGTGATATAATACCGATACGTATCTATGCCACTATTCACGAACCCCAAGAAGAAGTCGGTCGTCTTCATCGCGTCGAATCGCGAGGTGCGAGCCGTGCCATTCACCTGGCAGCATCCGGTCGATGCTACTGGGGAGCCGATTCCACTCCGGACACGAGATTACCGCTACACCGAGAACGAGATAGCCGAGCTGGTCGCCGAAGGTCACACCCGCGAGGAGCTAGACGCGGAATTCATGCCGGACTTCTCTGCCGTGCCTGCCGAGCAGATGGGTGTTGCGGTCTACGAGACAACCACCGAAGGCACCCCACTGACGCCGGTCTTCCCTAACACTCGCGAAGGGCTGTTTCAGCTCCTGCAGTACTGTGCCCAGCACTGCGCCACCTTTGCCGACATCCAGACTGGACTCGATGGGTGGGCACGCATCCTCGGCCTCCAGCTCCTCCCCTGTCGCTTTCGCCGTCAGATTTGGCGCTCAGAGCCTCGTTTGCCAGCGGAACGGCCCACCGGTGTCAAGCCGTCCGGCTGCTATGGTCAGGCTAGAGCCTGTTATGTACTTTCGATGAGGAGCGGACGGGCTTGCTGCAGCATCAAGCAGGCGAAGGCGACGAAGTGCAGGCCGGCCAGCGTGGCATCGAGGCGCTCGTAGTCGCGCACGAGCCGGCGGAAGCGCGACTT
>DATGEP010000412.1:0-3250 GCA_035310125.1 Ktedonobacterales bacterium | reverse complement strand
TGTGGATAGCAGTGCTGGCGGTGGCGATGGGGCCGCGCGCGGTTAGGTGGGTGCAAGCACATATATCTTGATACGACAAAGGATTGCGGATATTCCGATGGCATGTTAGACTGACTCAGCAGTTGGTTGCTCGTGCCATTTTCTGGAGTAGGGCACGATGATGGGCTGCCAAGCTGCTCGAGATTGGCTGCGGCTCAAAGCTCTCCCCACAGCGTAAGCGCGAGCGTTACCAATGCCATCTACTGCCGACCAAATCGGCGGAGTTTTCTTTACGGGGAAGCATGATGCTTCCAGGTCCACGATGAGCACGTTTTTCATCATCGGGCCATTCCGCTTCGTATTGCCAGGCGGTCATCGTCTAGCACATGACCACCCAGAACGGAGAGAATCAGCACTACCCCATGTTACGGTTCACGGTGGGCGCAGTTATTACTGGTTGTAGGAGGTATGACGAGATCGCTTAGGGACGCCCGGACGGAAAGCACGGTGGCGTGCGGAGGTGAAATGTGCGAAACGAAACCGAGCAGCAGGTGTGGCGATGGGCGCGTGGGCAGGGATTGGTGGAATATGCGTTGATCTTCGCACTGATCGTGCTGGCGGTGGTGGGGACGCTGATTCTCTTTGGGCCGCAGATCGCGTCTGTCTACAAGAATATCGAGAACGCGATTTAGCGGCAACCGCACGCTACCCCTCTCCAATGTGGAGAGGGGGAAGCATGGGCTGGCAAGCAGCCAGAGGTGTATGCGAGGTGGAGCGCCTTAACGCGCGAACCAGTTTTGGAACTGCATGAGGTCCATCGCGGCGCTGGCGGGGGTGACTTTGATCTTGCCTCCCATGAAGGCGGTGACGGGATTGGTCTCGCCGCGCAGGATCTTCAGCCAGTCGGTGGAGTCCACGGTGACGGTGGCGTTGGGATTCTCCGCCGGTCCCTGATGGTAGGCGTAGGTGCCGTTCTGGACGACGATGTTCCAGGAGCCGGCCTCGGCACCGGTGAAGTCGAACTGGATCGTGCGGTTGACGTTGGCAGTTTTGGCGGGAAGGAAGCCCGACTGAAGGGCGATGAAGGAGTTGGGGATGGTGTCCATCGTGGGCTGCTCTGCCATGCGCTACTCCTGACTGGTTGAGAGCTTCGCCGGAGCTCACGCATTCGGTGCGGTCGCTCCGGCGTGTACAGTACGCGGTTGGGTGCGCGGGATCGTTGCCCGTCACGATAGCACATGACTACCGCGCGTTGCCATGTAGCTGGCGAACAAATCCCTGAAGTGTGCGCGCGGCGCCCGGTACGCCGCGCTGTTGCGCCAGCACGCGGAAGCCGCCGAGTCCACGCGGATTGAGCAATGTGGAGGTGGCGCCACGCAGCGACATGCGGCGAAGCTGGTCGGCCTGGCCGCGATCGGTGTGGCGCTCGGTGTCGGCGGCGGGATACAGACGGGCGCCCAGCGCTTCCATTTCGTCTATGATGCCGAGGCGGCGCAACAGCTCACCCTGAGTAGTGAGGCCAGCGAGGCGTAGTCTAGCGGCGCGTCCCGCTTCGATGAGGGCGGTGAAGTTGACATGGGCGGTGAGATCCTGGCTGCCGGGATGGACCAGTGGGTCGCCGCCCATCTGATGACGCGAGTAGACAGCCAGGGTACCACGATAGCGGTCTGGCGTGTAGAGCCGGCGGGCGGTGTCGCCGTAGTCAATGGTGAGCGCGAAGCCGCGGCGGAGGAGAGCGGCAACCTCACGCATCCAGAGGATGGCGTCGAGGCTGATTTCGGCGCGCCAGCCGTCGGGATAGCGGCGCCAGGGTACGCGATAGGTGTCGAGGTAGCTGGCGACCTCTGGTGCGGAGGGTGGGCCGAGGACTTCAGTAAGCGTACCCGTCCGCTCGTCCGGCGCGACGTAGAGTTCTCGAAGCTCGCCGCCGTTGGATGTGACGACGTGGACCGGCAACGCATCCACCAGCTCGTTCGAGATGACGCAGCCGGTGATCGGGCCGTTGGGAGCGGCAGTGGCGAGGGTATTTGCCCAGGTGATGCCACCGGCGGGCACGGCGAGCGTGGCAAGCTCGGCCAGCAGGCGCCGCTCACGGGCGGCTCGCAGCGATGAGCCGGGTGTAGCGCGATCAACGAGCGTGTAGTGCAGCGCGGCAGCCCACTCTGGCGCGCGCTCCAGGGCGTAGCGCCAGGTTTCGCGGGCGAGCAAGCCACGACCCGCGCCCGGCTCGACGACATCGAAACGGGAGGGGCGGCCAAGCAGCTCCCACATCTGATGGAGCTGGCGAGCGAGCGTCCATCCCCAGAGCGGATGGACATCGCCGCTGGTGAAGTAGTCGCCACGCCAGCCGAGCGGCTCGTGTCCCTGGCCGCCGCCGTTGTAGTAGCCAAGGGTGGGGTGGTAGAGCGCGATGGCCATGAAGTGGGCGAAGGTCATCGGGCCGTTGTTCGCGATGTCGTCGGTGATGATGGCTGTGAGAGTGGTCACTCGCGTCTGATCCGAGCAGAATGACGGATTGGGTGATGAGAACGGACGGCGAGCCGTCTCCATGAAAAAAATGCCCAGCCAGAATGCCGGGCGCCAGGGAGTGAGGGTGGCGGCGGAGGGATTTGAACCCACGACCAAGGGCTTATGAGTCCCTACGCGCTGGCCGTTCCAGTGGGTACGCCCATCGCCTGCTGCTACCACTGAGCTATTCCCGCTTTGCGCTCACCCTCGCTGAAGGAAGCAGCGGCTACTAATCAGTGCGGTCCTTTGCCTAACACCTCGTAGTCCCTTGCTCTACTGGGCTACGGTTGGGCAGAGGCCAACACCAGCAGTCTAGCACAGAGCAGGCCGGTAGTCAACAGGCAACCAGCAAGATAAGCATAACGAGATACGCGGTATATTCGGCGGTCTGTCAAGCCAAGCAGGGAGGCACGCCGGGTTACGCTGACAACCAGGCATAGGAGAGAGCGAGATTGGGCCGACGGGATTAGGAGAGATTGGCCGATTGGGACAGCAGAGATCGGGCGGCAACGGGCTGCGGTAGGGCGGGCTAGTTGGGTCTGTGTCCGGGCGTGCTTGTGTAACGCGGTGAGAAGAGCAAGAGATCGGTTGGGTGGGCTAATGTGTTGGGGTGCGGCTTAGTGTGGTGGTGGGCTGCCAGGCGCGACGTAGCGTGTCTGGTGAGCATGTATAGGTAGAGGTGTGGGTGTGTGATCGGGCACGATTCAGGGCGTACACGGGGCAGACCGGCGGAATAGATCGGGGCAAACATACGAACGAGGGC
>DATGEP010000411.1:0-18742 GCA_035310125.1 Ktedonobacterales bacterium | reverse complement strand
CCGCTTTTCCTTGTTGATCGCGTCTGAGGACAGCACGCACGAGTGCCAGCTGCCCGGCTTCCTCTGCTGTGCTGATGCCGACCCTAGCTCGACATTGTGGTTTTCACCGCGCGGCGATTGCGACTGGTGCGGTTTTGGGGTATCTGGCACGCGCCGTTTGATCGCCTTCGCCGGTTAGATCGGGATGACGCCGGCGCTGTACCGACTCGCGTGCTGCACGCTGCGCGCCGTTGGACTCAGCGTGCCCCTGTTGCGGCTGCGCGCCGACTCCGTCTGGCCGGCAGTCGTGTCGCACACACTCACAACGCGTTTTTGACGAACTTCCTGCTTCGGGTCGCGGGCGGCACCGGCATGACGGCCTACCTGCGCCGGGCGCTCTTGACAGAGCAGGCCGATTCGGCACATACTTAGGCAACTACCTAAGTATTGGATGTGGACCTCGACCGCATGTTCCACGCGCTTTCGGACCCTAGCCGGCGCGCCATGGTTGAACGTCTGGCCCGCGGACCGGCGTCAGTCTCTGCGCTGGCGCGGCCCTTCGACATGGCCCTGCCATCGGTGGTGCAGCACCTGGGCGTGCTCGCGTCCGCCGGCATCGTCAGCTCGACCAAGCTTGGCCGCGTCCGCACGTACCAGTTGGCGCCCGAGGCTCTGACGCCCGCCGCCGAATGGATCGGCAAACAGCGCCTGCCAGCTGAGCGCCGTCTGGATCGCCTCAGCGCATTTCTTCGCGAACCGGACACCACCAGCCACGCAAACCACGACGAGGAGCAACCGAACCCATGACCAGCATCAAGCAGCACACGGAGACCCACGCAACGTTCGTCATCGAGCGGACCTTCGACGTCCCGCTCCAGCGGGTCTGGTACGCGCTCTCCGATTCTGCCGCGCGCGACCAGTGGTTCGGCGGCGGCTCAGCATTCGATCTCGAGGAGAAATCCCACGACTTCCGAGTCGGTGGCCGCGCTGTCGAGACCGGCCGATGGCATGGCGGGCCGAGTTCCCGGTTTGAAGCGACGTATACCGACATCGTCGAGCACCACCGCATCGTCTTCAGCTACGACATGTGGGCGAACGAAAGACACCTGTCGACATCGCTCACGACCATTGTTCTGGAGCCCGCCGCCGCAGGAACACGGCTCACCTACACCGAACAGGGCGTGCACTTCGATGGACTCGACACCGTCGAGGGCCGCGAGGCAGGTACCCGCGGGCTGCTCGACAATCTCGGTGCTGTCCTCGCCCGCCTCAGTTGATCGCAGGCAGAAAGGAAGACCAGCTCACATGACACTCGTCACTGCACAGATGTCTGTTTCTCTCGACGGCTTCTACGCGGGCCCACGCCAGGCCGACATGCACGACTGGCTGAACGGCACCGAAGCGGCCGGCTTCATGCGCGTGACTCGCTGGGTCATCGACGCGATGTCCTGGCGCGCGCGCCTGGGTTTCGAAGGCGGCCAGCCATCTCTTAACTCGGAAATCATCTCCGAGACCTTCGCCGCCGCGGGTGCGTACGTGATGGGTCGCCGCATGATGGACGGCGGCGAGATCCCGTGGGGCGACGAGCCGCCGTTCCACGCGCCGGTGTTCGTGGTCACCCACCGCCCGCATCCGGTGATCGAGCGTCTGGGTGGCACACGCTTCACCTATGTCACCGGCGGTATCGCCAGCGCCATAGAGCAAGCCCGCTCCGTCGCCGGCGACAAGAACGTCGCAATCGCGGGTGGTGGCACCTTGTTGCATCAGGTCATCAAACTCGGACTTCTCGACGAACTGGAATTGCACATCGTCCCGGTCATTCTGGGCGAAGGCATGCGCCTGCTCGAGTCGGACATCGGTGTGCGACCAAAAGAAGGTATCGAGCTCGAGCCGCTGCGCGTCATCAACACACCCGAGGCCACCCACATTCGCTACAAGGTCGTGGGTCGCGCACCGCTCGGAGTTGACTACCGCGTCGCCGCCGATGAGGCTCGTGTTGCGGACGCACTGAAGAGCTAAAGACGCAGTGAACTGCGCTCGGTCCGCTCCTATCCCCAAGTGGTGCTGAGAAAGGGCGGGCATCGCGGAGCTGATCGCGTTGCGGAGGTCGTGCAATCTCGCGCGGACCTCCGGCTCGTGCACCGCAATGTCCTCCCCAACGGTCGCATCGTCGTCATCCTTCAACAGCCTCCTGTCGTGCTGCAATGCAAGAGTGTTCGTCCTGCGAATCGGGCCGTTCGTTAGCACGCAAGATGACTACGCGCCACGCGACAATTGCGACCCAGCACCAGGCGGACAGGACCATCATGCGATTCGTCCATCCAACGACTGCGATGACACCCGCCGGGAGCTCCGCAGGAGGAGTTGCGGGCAGTCCGCCGAGCGCGTGCAGGAACGTCGCAACCATGAGTACGAAACTCGCGATCCACAGCACGACGCTCATCCAGGTCAGATTGGCCGCGAACAGGATCAACCTGTTTGGGCAATCGGAGTGTTCAGTCGCCGCCAGGCTGGGGCTGATCAAAATCGCCGCGAGAGGCAGGCACAGGATGCCAGCAACGCCGGCCAATTCGTGAAGCACCGCCTGGTTGAGATCGAACTCCGCCGCTGACGCCTGGGCGATTCCAGACGCGACGAGCAGGGCCAGGCCAATGTGGTCGCGACGCATGCGCAGGTGGGATCTGATCGCGACGGCGAGCGCCAACGAACTCACGCCATAGGCAATGAACATGAGGGAAAGTACCCAGCTGTATCGGCCATCGGCGTACTCACTGATCATGCGCCAGGCGGGCGAATACTCGGGGCTCAGCACGTGCAGGCTGAGGAGGAGGGCGAGCGCCGCACCTGACGCGACAAGTGCTGCCCAGGCGGCCAAGCCCGACATCTGCGCTGCAGCAGTTAGCGGAGTTGTGCGTTCCACCGAACCCGTGTCCTTTCGATCGGCACGTGAGCCGTGCTCTCACCAGGTACGTCGGCGCCAGTTGCGGATTTCGGACATCGGACACCAGGCGCGCCGGCGTTGAATGTATGTGAATTTCTTTCGGCGGCTGCTGGCCGGCGGCGTGCTCAGCCCCACGGCCTGACCACACGGCTGCATGGCATCCGCCAGGCGTCGGACCCAGTTCGGCGGTTGCGGTGGAGTTCAAAGTACTCCGCACGGAGGTCGTCCGGCAACCCGATCATGCGAGTCAGCGCTCGTCGGATGCGAGCGGCGAACGCTCGACAAAGTCACCAGGGCGCAAAGGGCCGCCAGGCAGCTCGTGGCGCGCGATCACCGCGCACTGCGTCGAGGCGATGCGAAGCAATACGGGAGCCGCGCTGAGCACTGCGGCCCTGATCAACATCGTTCCAGCCTTCGCGGCCAACGGTGTCATCTGGGGAACCTGACCACGGCAACGGCTGGAAAGCAATATCACTCGGCGTGATATCACCCTCGAGTTGTCCGTGTGGCCGTGTCCCTGCGCCTAATCTGTCGGCAGAGGTCGCCAATCAATCGGCGGCAACCGTCGGTCACCCTCAGACTCAGCTCCGGGGCCTGGCAATCCAGTGTATGAACACAACGTGCAGTGGCGCGCGTGCGCTTGCCTCGCGACATTTGCCAGCGACTCCTGAGCGATACAATCGACCGCGACTCCACAGTTGGCGGACTCCTAACCTACTGGAGCGTGAACGTCACGGAGTCGGCAAGAGGCACGGTCTTGGTCGGGCAGAAGTCGCACAGGATGCGTTGGGGATCGGCCGGGTCATGGCGTGCGCCCCAGTACGTATACGTGGCGAGTACCCAGTACGTTCCGTTGGTATAGGAACCACTACTGGTATCGATATCCACCTCAATGCTGCCGTCGTCGCCGGCGGTGACCGAGCCCTCGTCAACAATGGTGTTTGAAGCGTCGAATGCGGTGACGTTCAGGTCGTGGGTGATGAGCGAGAAGTTCTGGAAGCCGGTCCCCTGGAGGTGGAACCGGGAGCCAACTACCCCAACGCCCGGCGAGATACTGAGACTCCCACTCCCATCGGCGTGAGCAACAGAAGCATCGGGCAGCGTCATCGGTGTAACGGATGCCGCAAGCATGAGGCAAAGCAGAAGTCTGCGGAGGCAATCGATTCGGTTGTTGTGCATTCAAGTGTCTCCAGGTGGCGCGATTTCGGGTTCAGGGATTGGTGAGGTCCACGTGATCGTGACGGTTTCGCTTCCGTCAGTTGGCGTCATTGACAATCGGGTAGGGAGGGAGGGGTCGTCAGTTCCGAGCTACGTCTGAGGCACCAGCAACGGTACGTGCACGGGGCGACCGACCAGTGACATGCGCAATGTGGACCCACCGAGCACCGCCAGCCAGACCACCAACAGCAGGAAGTTGACGTGTGGGGGCAGACCCATTTGTTGGGCGAACGCCAGATCCAGCCAGCCCAACGCGGCATTGACCAGGGCCAGCACACCCAGCCAGCGACGCTGCTCGGCCAACAGCAAGACTCCCATGATCACCAGCGCGAGATACAGGAAGTTGTTGCCAACGGTGTCGCGGATGGCTCCCGTAATCACCCACAAACTACCTTTGTCGATCGCCGTGTTCGTCGAATGGAATACGACATGCTGCAGTGCGTCGCCTGTAAGCACCATCGTGCTGTTGACCACCTGGAACAGAACGGCAATCAAAGCCCAGACGCTGGGACGCAACTGGCTGAACAGGACGGCAAACACCGCCAGAAACAGCGTGGGGGCGGCAACACTCAGCACGGTGTCGAGGACGCCCACATAAGGGATCGCGCCCGCGAGTTGCAGAATCAGCGCGAGCAGCTCGGCGGCGGCTATCCAGCACAGCGTGGCTTGTGCGCGCCGGTTGGTGAAAACTGAGGACGATGATGCCATGATCAGTACTCCTGTTCGACTAGTTATCCGCATCCGGATCCGAGGGTGGTAGGACGCGGATGGTGCCCTGCATCCACGGGTGAAATGCGCAAATGTAGCTCAGCTCGCTTCCGGCTGGCGCGGTCACGATGGCGGTCACCGACAGCGGCAGGCCAAGACCCGGGGGAGGCACGACCACCGAGTCGCCTGGCGCATCGAAATGTGCCGGTGGATTGGCCGGCTTGAAATCCTCCAGAACCAGGACCGGCTGACCGGCGGGGGGCGCGCCGTTCGGGAAGTGGGCGGCCTGAAGCTGGTTACAAATTCCGCAGTTGTTTACCTGGTTGACCGTTTTCGGGACGTCGGCAGGCGCGACGATCGACACGGTATGCCCGTCGGTGGTCTGGTTGTTCCAGGTAATCGGCTGACCCGAGTGGACGGTCACGTGGCGCGGCGTAAACCGGTAGGTGATCGAGAAGAACTCGTCCGGCTGGAACGATTCCGTGCCAACAATCTGAACGGTCTTGCCGGAGACGGCCGACGCGGCGTTGGCGGGTAGCAGCCCGACTCCGGCTGCTGTGAGCGCGGCAATGATGGCGATGAACACTGTGCGCATTTGACAGGTCCCCTTTGTTTTCAGAGTGTCGAGTGATCCGCGAGCCGCACGCCGTACATGGCGCGCGGGGCGGCGAGCCGCTCTGGGTCGAGTAGCCGCTGACGAGGTGGCAGTGTCAGGGCTGCGGCTGGCTCACCCGTCTCCCAGAAGACGTGTTCAGCGCCCGCAGGTGTTCCCAGCACCAGGAGCCTGGCGCTGCTCGTCTCGACCGTCAGTCCGTGCAGCACGCCGCGTGGTAGGTAGACGAACGTTGCGGGCTGAGCCCTGAACGAGAGCTCGCCGACGGTGCAACGGAGCTCGCCCTCGATCACGTACCAGGCCTGGTCCTCGCCAGCATGACTGTGGAGCGCCACCGTCGTCCCAGGACCGACGAGGTACTCCATGAGCCAGAACCGCCCACTGGTATCGGCGCCAGTGGCCTTGAAGGTCATGAGGCCACCCGAGTTCCAGACTGCGTGTCCCTGCTCTGGACCCAATTGATACGGCTTCACGTCGGGCATCTTCCCGCGACGGGCGGCGCGCCGCATCGGCTATCGCTACGCAGTTAGTCGCCGATGTGTACGTAGTTAACGACGGTTGCGACGCAAAATGAAGAGAACCAGAATCTGTTTCGGCTAACGGGGGGCGTCTTTCGCGGCGACGCTATGGAGCACGGACGCGAGCTCCGAGCGACTGTGCGTGCTCGTCTTCGACAGCAGTTGTTCCACGTGCTTCTCGACCGTGCGTGTTGAGAGGTACAGCCGCTCCCCGATTTCCCTATTCGGGAGTCGCTGAGCGACGAGCACCAGCACGTCCATTTCGCGGCTGGTGATGTTCAACTTGCGCAATGCCGCTGGGACCACGCTCTCGCCACGCCCTCTGCGGGGCGTCGTCACGCCGGCCTTGCGCAGGAGCGAGTGGCAGGCCGCTACCAGACGGCCATGGCCCGTTCCTTCGAAGTATGTGGCCGCCTCACGCAGCCACCGCACCGGCTCGCCCCAGCCATCGACGAGCGCCGCTTCGGCCACCAGACGTCGCGCCAGCTGACGGAAGGCCTCGCACGAGCCCTGGCTGAGCAGGTCATGGTCCGCTTCGACAAATGCCGCGGCCGCGGCGTCAGCCGGGCCTGTCCTGCCGAGGGTCACTGCGTGGGCGTAGCCGAGCAGCGCCCGGTTGAGGCCGACCCCAGCGACGTCCGCGGCGCGCACCTCCGATTGCGCCACCTCACCACCTGTGTCCTCGACAGTACGCACCAGCGCCCACAACGGTCGAAACAGATAGGGTGGCACGCTGGGCTGCTGACGGACGAGCTCCATCGCCCGGTCCAACTCCACCAGTGCCGCCCGTCGACGGTCCTGAAACATGAAGTACAGCCCGCGGCCGAGACCGATCGCACCAATCATCACGTCGATGTCGCCATCTGCCAGGACCAGGGCTTCGCGAATGGCTGCCTCCATTTCGTTTTTGCGCCCGAGGAACCCCTGACATGCGGCCTCCTGCACCAGCGCTCGCGGGAGCGCCACCCCCAGCTGCAGCCGTCGCGCCGCCGCCGCGCACCGCCGAGCCGCGGCGATGCCCAGCTCCGGTTCGAAGCGGAAGCCGCGCACCGCGGCGAGTTGGAGGTCGAGAATGGCGACCATGCCAAGCGCGCCCGACTGTTGTGCGAGCTCGCGTGCCTGCTCGAGCCGGTCTACTCCACCGAATCGGAGCATGTCGATCGTGCCCAGCTCATGGAGTGCGCGGAGGCGCCATACCGGCAGATTGTGCGTGACCGCGATTTGAAAGGCCTGGGCAAACGGCGCCTCAGCCTCGTCGAGATCTTGCTGGCGTGCTCGTCGTCCGATAACCTCCAGCGCCTCGCAGGCGGCTTCGGCGAAATCGACTTGTTCGGCTGATTCCAGGGCGGCCTGGGCCAGCGCGACCGCTTCGTCGAAACGTCGCTCACCCAGGGCGGATTGAGCAGAGACCACGTCGATGCGCGCCGACAAGCGAGCATCGGCCGTCGGGGCGGCCAGCTCACGCGCGGATGTCAGATGCTTGTCGGCGAGCGACCATTGATTAGAAGCAACGGCGGCGCGCGCGAGCCGCAAATGAACCTCCGCATGACGTCGTGATGAACCGGGAATCTCGGCGAGCATGCGCAGCAAGTGTTGGCTCACCTCGAACACTCGGTCGGTGTTACCCACGTGCGCGAGCACTTCGCTGAGCACCTCGTCGATGTCCACCATGAGCCCCACGTCACCGGTGGCGTGAGTGTGCGCCTGTTCGAGCGTGGCTTCCGCCGTGCTGAGCGCCCCCGCCTCCAAGGCGCGTCTGCCAATCGTCAGTAACAAGCGTGCGACCTGAGGCCGGTCGCCGGCTTCTTCGGCGAGATGCGCCGCGAGCTCGCACCACGCTTCAGGCAGGGCCGGTTCGAGCTGCTGAATGACGACCAGCGCCGCGCGGGCCAGGTCCGCTCGCTCGTGTGGCAACAGCTCCCCCAGGATGGCGTCGCGCGTCAGTGCGTGGCGGAACCGACAGCCATCCGATTCAACCTCGAGAAGCTGGGCGTCGACTGCCCGACGCAAACCGGTGGATACGGTGGCCTGGTCCAGTTGAAGCACGGCTCCCAACACGGACCAGCTGAACCCGCGCCCCAGGAGCGCTGCAACGCGCAACATGTGGGCATCCCGCTCGCCGAGTGAGTTCAACCGTCGCCGGATTGTGTCGGCGAAGGTGCGTGGAATCACCACGGTCGGGTTGGACGAAATGGTCCACGCCGCGCCTTCTCGAACGAGTGCGCCACTGCCGATCGATGAAGCGAGGAGCTCTTCGATCAGAAACGGGAGCCCCTCAGCGCGGGACAATACTCCGCGCAAGGACGGCTCGAGGTCCGACGCGATCAGGCAGCAGCGGGCCATTTCGTCGGCTTCCCCTGGGCCAAGACGCGACAGCTCCACGGGCATCGCAGTGCGGCGCGCAACCAGCGCGTGAGCCGCATTGAGGCCGATGCCTGGCTCGTCGGAACGGAGGGTTACAAGGCAGGCGATCGATTCTTCGTCCAGATGATCGCTCAGGTATTCCAACACTGCCAGCGTGTCGGGATCGGCCCAATGCAAGTCCTCGAGGACAAGTACGCACCCATTGCGGCCGCCAACCGCACGGAGCAGCCGCAGCAGCCCTTCACCAACCAGTACGGCCGATCGATCATGATCCACTCCGCTAGCCTGATGCCACTCTGGAACGAGTCGCCCGAGCGCAGTGCGAAACGGTGCCAGCTCCGGCAATGCTGGGGGGCCAGTTGCGCGAAAGGCTGCCAGCAGTGCCTCTGTCAATGGCCTGAAGGCAATGTGGTTGCCCGTCTGCACGGCCCGTCCGGTGAGTACGACCTGACCATCGGCTCGCGCCGTCGCCGCCGCCTCACGGACAAGCCGGGATTTGCCGACCCCGGCCTCGCCGAAGATTACGGCGGTTCCGCCTCGTCCGTGCGGCAGGCGGCTACACAATGCTGAGAGGAGACCCAGCTCAGCGCGCCGGCCGACGAGTGTCGGACACAGGATCCGTTGCATTCCCGCCATTCAACACGCGGACGCTGTCCGCTACAACTCAGCGAATCCACCGCCCGATCGAGGACTCGGTCGATCTTAGAGGCAGCATGGCGCCAGGTTGCAGCGCCTCTCGCCCGGCAAGGGTCGAGCACCAGTGCCACGTTCAGCGACCCTGGGCTATCTGACCGCTGACCGCGAGCGCTGCTAACCGTGTGCAGCGATGCTCGGTTCGCCAACACCGCCGGCCAGAAGAGTCGCCGCCGCGACCGCCAAAGCGAGTCGAAGGTGTTGGCCTCCCGGTGCAGCGCCGACAAACGCCAGGTGGAACCAGGACGATGGCCACGGCCGTAGCGGACATGGCGATCGGGATCAGCGCGATTGGGTTGCTCCAGCATCGAAATAGTCCGATGGCGGGGTTGTGTATTCGTCAGCGCGAGACGCAATCGGCGCCAAGGAGGCAATCGGCCGCCAGATGCCCGGCCATGGCCAGAAAAAGCGCCGCCCCGACGAGCAGGAGCACCGCGATTACCAGTTGACGCGGGGTCCAGGGTGGAGCGGGCAGGCGCACCCGGGCTGTGATCTCCCAGCCGGAGATTCGCAGCTCGAAGGAGGTTGTCGCCAACACGCCAGAAAGCACGGCGAGAAGCGGCAACACGAGCGTGACCGCGAGGAATGCCAGCAGCAGTAGCAGGCGCTCTGGTCGATTGGTCGCGGCGGCTGGCACAGGCAAGTCGATCAACAGATGGCTCATCCCGATTGAGTCCGCGAGAGCTGCAGCCCAGAGCGCCGCTGCAGGCCCGAGTGCAACGAGGCTCACGAACATGAGCCATGGGCGAGATTTCCAGCGAACGTGCAACGGCACGTCCGTAGCATCCTCGCCTCAGCAGCCGGGTGCAATACCTACCGCGAATGACGGCCGAGCCGCAGCGGCCGCCCTTCGCGGCAGGGGTACGCGTCATTGCTCCGATAACGCCCGCGGCCCCGCGGGCTTTCAGGTCGGGCGAGCGGGGTCGCTTCGGCGCCGGAAACGCGGCCAGGCGGTCGCCATCATGACGAGGCCAGCAAGCGCTACCAGGACGGCCAGCGATTCCAGCGACTGCAGCAACCATACAACCAGTCGTGGCGCCGGACGGCAATCGCGGTCGGTGCGTGTGCCAGAGTCGAGTCCACCCACCGCCAGCAGGATAAGGTCGCTGCCACACTGCCGCTGACAGTGTTCATCGCCTGGCCCGGAATGTACCGCCGGCTGGTTGGCTTGTCAGCACGCGCAATCGGACTGGTTGCTCGAGTTGCCTCGAGAAGATCTCTTTCAGTTGGTCCTGGTCAGCTTCGGTCAGAAACGCCATCCCGTCGTTTCAGCGCGTCTCACGCGCGGCCAAAACCACCCCTTGGGGTAGTTGCAAAATATACCCCAGGTGGGTATATTCAAGACAACTCGACCACACGGAGACAATCCCATGAGTGCTATCACTCACCTCACCGACGATACGTTCGCTGCTGCCATCGCTGACCAGACGCCGGTGCTGGTTGACTTCTGGGCCGCGTGGTGCGGACCCTGTCGTATGGCCGCACCTGTCCTGGAGCAACTTGCGCTGGAGTATGACGGGCGCCTGCGCGTCGCCAAGATCGATGTCGACCAGTACCACCGCCAGGCCAGTGCGTTCGGCGTCACCGGCATTCCGAGCATGCTGCTCTTCCGCGACGGCAAACTGCTGACGCGATTGGTCGGATTCATGCCCAAGCCAATGCTCGAAAACAAGTTGCAGCCGTTCCTTTCGCCGGTGGGCGTCTAAACGATGCGTGGCATGCTGGCACGCCAGTCACGCGATGAATGCGCTTGTTTCGCACTCGGTCGACCGGGCAGTGCGGCTCGACACCCATAGCTCGATAAGGGGCCATCGCGCTGCATGGTTGATCAGCAAGAGTGAGGCTTGCGCCGTACGCGATAGCCGGCCGGCGAGCCCATCATTGTCTGCTCGAACCGGTCGCTTCGCGAAGCGCTCGCTGCACTCGAGATAGGGAGGCAACATTTCATGACAAACACGCATGCGGTCACCGTCGAACTTCTGGGGAACATGGCATTGCGCGCCATCACCGAGTCCGGTCATGAGGTGATCATGGATGCGGCTCCGGAGGTCGGCGGCACAGACACCGGTCCGCGCCCTATGGAGCTGCTGCTCGTGGGACTCGGCGGATGCACGGGCATGGACGTCGTCAGCATGCTCCGCAAGATGCGCCAGGACGTGACGGCCTACGAAGTCCATGTCTCGGGCGAGCGAGCCTCCGAGCATCCGAAGATCTACACCAGCATCCACGTGGAGCACGTAGTCCACGGCTGTGGTCTGAACCCGGAGTCCGTCAGACGTGCGGTTGAGTTGTCTGCTACCCGCTATTGCTCGGCCGCGGCCATGCTCGGCCGAGTGGCCCACATTGAGGAGCGCTACCGCCTGGTCGACGACGCGTCGGGCCAGGAGCAGACCGGCGTGCTCGCCGCCGCGGCATGAATCACTATGGAGACAGTATGAACCCTCTGTACGTCGCAATCCCGACCGACGGCGGAGCGTACCTTGCCCACTTCGGGCGCGCACAATCCATGACCGTCTTCGGAGTCCGGGACGGCCAGGTCATCAGTCGCGAAGACCGCGTCAATCCCGATCCCGAGCACCTCGATCCGGGGCATCACCGCGTGATGCTGGACCTCGTACGCGGCTGCCAGGTGGTGATTGCCGCGCACATCGGTCCACCCATGGTCGCCTCGCTCACGCATCTCGGGATCCAGGTCCTGGGAGCGCCGACCGAATCCGTCGAGGGCGCTCTTGGTGCGTATCTGCGCTCGCTGGCGGGCGGACCTCCACTGGAGGTGCTGAGCTTCGATCCCGACGAGGCGCAAACGCATCACCCCGATCATCATGAGCTCATACGGCCATGAGCTACGACGCGCTGGTCATCGCGGCGCACGCCGATGACGCCGAGACCCAGATGGGCGGCACACTCGCAAAGTTGAGCGATGGCGGCCAGCGCATCCTGCTCGTCGATCTTACGGACGGCGAACCAACCGAATTCGCGGTTCCAGGCGTCCGGGCAAAGCAAGCGCTAGAAGCCGCGCGCATCCTGGGTGTCGAGCGCTGCAATCTTGGTTTGCGCGACCGTCTTCTCCAGGACACACCCGAAACCCGTCTCGAGCTTGCGCGGCTGATGCGAATCCACCGCCCGCGCTGGGTGTATACGACCGGAGAAGCGTGCGTCCATCCGGACCACGCCGCGACCGTCAGCCTCACTCGCGCGGCCGTGTTTCTGGCGCGACTCGGCCAATGGGACCGGGTGCCCGGCGCCGAGGCGCTCGCCGATCAGGAGCCGTGGATTGTGGAGCGGCTGTTCTTTCCCCACTGCAAGATGGAGCCACCCTGGTCGGAATTCGCCTTCGCCGTGGACGTCAGCGCGGCGTACGAGCGCAAGCGCCAGGCTCTGGCAGCCTACACGTCGATATTTGCGCCCACCGAACAGGATCACTTGCTCGCGCTCTACCGGGCTGAGGACCAGTTCTACGGACGCCTGCTGGGCGTGCGGTACGCGGAAATCTTCCGCAGCGCCGCGCCGCTGGTGGTCGCCGATCCGACGGTCTTTCTGCCAGCCCCCCAGGGCTGAACGCACTTATTCTTGACCGGATACCCTGGCTGAAACCTCGGCTCGGGAGCCGGCAATGACCGCATCCCGATGAGCAGGTCTGGCCGATTAGCGAAGGTGACCCACATCCCCGACATCGTGGCCTACGGTGTCATGCAGACTCCGGGTCTGGTGATCGATGACGAGGTGGTGGCAACCGGGCGGATCCCGTCCCCCAACGAAATCATCGGCTGGCTGCAAACCGCGCGTGTATCGCTATATAAGGTTCGGGCGGGAGGCCGCGTGTCGATAGTCCACGTTGGGACCGGTGAGCGATAAACTGGCGTCCGGCCGGCAGGAGGGAAACGCTACGCCAACGCCGAGGCTTTCAACCGGCGCTAGCCACCGTGCCCACCAGGACGAGCTCGGCCGCGTCGCCCGGAGCGTTCAACCGCGTGGCTACAGCCTGCAGGCCGCGGAGCGAGACCGTCTGAAACTGGTCGAACAACTGGGCGACCAGGCGTTTCATGATCCGACTAGCCCGTTTCCGAACGGTTAGCCAAGGGCGCGCACGCCTGGTCCTGAAGGTACAATTGCCAGTCGAGCGGCAGACCGGATCGCCGCCAGGCCCCCACTGCCGCTACGTCCCGGACCTGGCAGACAGATTCCGAGCGATCTGGAACAATCTATAGCCGTCTCACGCGGGAACTGTAACCCAACGTTTACCTTGCGCAACTTGCTGGTAACTCAATCGATTCAGGCTTAGCCGGTTACATCCGGGGCCGCGGTGCTGAAGCGACGGCTATGGCGTTGTTTCGTTCAGTTTATCGGTTGAGGGGGGACAAGCGCTATGTGACATCGTTGGGTGTACCTGGATCCGCATGACCGTCGATCAGGGTGGAGGTACGTGCGGATTGAGTGAGGGCGATCCCGCAACAAGAACGGAGTGGGGGAAGTATGCGTGCGATTCGGATGAAGGTCATAGTAAGTCTTACGCGCGGTAGGCTCGGGGTATTGGCGACATTCGCAATTCTGTGCGCGCTAGTGACGGTTCCGATCGCGTCGGTGCTGGCGAACGAACTGGACACCACCGCGGCCGCTGGTCAGCCTGGACAGGTCTTTTACACGACTTCTGACGCCGGCAATGGGGCAGAGATATTCGCGATTAATGTACAGGGCGGGACAGTCACAGTTCGCGACGTCGGCCCAACCAATGGTGGAGACTGCGTCTCCCTGGCTTTGTCAGCATCCGGCAAGCTCTATAGCATGTGCGGGCCGCTTTTCGGGACTCAGCAGCTTGCGACCATCGATACACGCACCGGGCAAGCAGACCTGTTCGGCGCCCCGGTGTCTGGGCTCGCCGTTATGGCACTGAGTTTCGGCCGCAACGGGAATCTTTACGCGGTCGGGGACTGCAACCCTGACAACAACTTCGAGTGTACGCGCGGCTCCGACCCGAATTACAACTCGCTCTACAGGGTCGATATGCATTCGGGAGCATTTGCCCGAGTCGGCTCCACCGGTGCACCACAATTCTTTATGGATCTGGCGCTCGGTCCCAACGGCCAGATGTTCGGCGTAACAAGCACGGATAACCCGTCCACGGTGCCGGCCAGCTTGTACCGGATCAATGTCCAGTCTGGCGAAGCACAGCAGCACCGCGTCCTGTTTGGCAGCAACTCGATCATGGGGCTGGCCTTCGGTCAGGACGACAAACTGTACGCGACCGATTTCACCCAGAATTCAAGGCTGTACGCAATCGATCTGAAAACCGGGTTCGAGACGACAATTGCAGCGCTCCCTTTTGGTTTCTCCAGCGGGCTTGAGTTGCTGAACAGCGAGGATGAACGCCAGCCTTGAACTCTACATAGCGGCAGCAAATGCACACGGCAGGGGAACGGCAATCACGTCCATCGTGCCAGTCATGGGCCGCGCTCTCAGCGTTGCAGTGAACATCCGTCAATCTCGGGCAGCTGAGTGCGGCTGATCGCCGCTCTCCCCGACTTGCGCTGATCCCAACGTCGACGTCACGAGCATGCCGGGCGAAAATGCGCGACGGTCGGTGTCAAGCGGTGGCTGTTAGGACTGATGCCTGCCCAAAGACAGGTGTTCACGGCGCCGGCGTACCGCCATGCTGTTGCCAGACACTGGCCCCAGCGCCGGTGGTCGGTCTAGTGACAGGAAGTCGCGTCAGAATTAGTATTCCACCCGTGGCCGTCCGCGCATCTTCTTTCGTCGGGCGGGACCAGGAGCTCGGTGTCTTGACTGAGCTCGGCAGTCGAGTCGGCCGTCGTGGAGGTCCAGCTGCCGCCTTTATCGTCGGTGATCCGGGTTCCGGCAAGAGTCGGCTGCTCGCTGAGGCCTCGAGCCGGATCAGGCTACGCCAGCAATTGCGCATCGTCGGTTTCGAGCCAGCGCGCCAGGTACCTCTAGCAGCGGCCAGCGATTTGTTGCGAGCGATCACTGCCGCACCACGTGACGGACCGCGACTTCGGGATCTTCTCTATGAAAGTCCAGTCCTGTTTGGCCGGCTGGAGCCGCTGCGCATTTTCGAGGCCGCGCACCGCGCGCTACGCGCTTTCGGCCCTGCGTTGATTATTGCCGATGATCTCCAGTGGGCTGACGAACAAACGCTTGCCCTCTGCCACTATTTGATGCGAGCAGCGCAGACATTGAGCCAACCACTCGGCCTGATCGTCGCGTCCCGACCCGGTCCAAACGCCGATGCACTCCAGGCATCGCTCGAACAGCTTCTGCCACGCGAGAGCCTTGCGACGATCGGGCTGGGGCCATTGTCTCGAACTGAAGGGTTGCGCCTCGCCACCACGCTGGCGCCGGGGTGCCCAGCGGAACGCGCCGAGGCGGTGTGGACACAGGCACGCGGCTCGCCCTTCTGGATCGAGGCGCTCGTTCGCAGCGGTGCTACCGATCCCGACTTGGGCAACGTGGTGAGCGCTCGTCTGCACGGTGTGAATGCTGACGCTACGACGCTTTTCGCTGTTCTGTGCGTAGCCGGCCGGCCATTGGCGATTCCCCCGCTTGGGCTCCTGCTGGCCTGGGCTCCGAGCCAACTTGACAGCGCGGCCGCGCAACTCATCAATCACGGAGTCATAGTCCAGAGGGGCGCTTCCCTGGGGCTGGCGCACGATCTCATCCGAGAGGCAGCGCTGTATCAGTTGCCACGGTCGGAGCGCCGGCGGATCCACAGCCAGCTTGCGGCATCGCTGGAGGCTGACGCGGGCGATGATGTGGGACTGCTGCGTGGCTTTGGAGCACCGCCGGGGGGGTGGACTGCCTACAGTTGATCTTGCGCTGCGGCTCGCACGCGCACCGAACCGGCGGTTGTTGGGCGCTGACGGTCTTCGGGAACTTGCGACGATTGCGGATGAAGGGGAGGCGGGTGCCGACGAGACGCTCGCATTGCGGCGACACGTCGCTTCTCTCGCGCTCGAGCTTGGCAGCTGGGAGATTGCGCTCGATCGCTTCGGCAGTCTCAGCGAGGACGATTTGTCCTCCCCCGTGGGTCGCGCCCGAGCCGCGTATGGGGCAGCCACGGCGGCATACCAGTTGATGCGTGCCGAGGAGGCACACGTCTATCTCGCCCGCTGTCTCGCAAGCGATGACCCGGTGCTGAAGATCGAGGCCGAAGCCCTCGAGGCCCAGACGATGAGCTGGCTCCAGAATCGCACGGCCGAAGCACGCGGGCGCGCGGGTCGTCTGGCTGCCGCAGCTCGCAGAATGGTCGTGACTGCGGGCGGCGTCCACCGGCTGAGCGCAGCTCAGCGTCGAGCCGTCGTCTCCGGATTGAGAGCCGCGTTCGACGCGGCACTCTCGAACGACGACGTCGCTGAGATGCTGACGATCTCCGAGGAATTAATCGATGCTGGACGCACGCTAGGCGATGTCCCCCTGACGGCAACTCTGCAAGCTGCGTATTTCTGCTGGGTCCCAATGGGCCGCTTCCGCGAGGCTCAGATCCGATCCGGGCGCGTTCTTGAAGAGGCGCGCCGGCTTGTCATGCCAGTGATTATTGCGAGCGCGGCATTCAACCTGGCCGTGGTGCACTTCACGTGCGGACAGCTCGCGCAAGCGCGCTCCCTCGCCACTGAAGCGGTGGAGCTTAGCGGGCGCGGAGTGTTGCCTCCTCACTACTCAGCTGCGCAGGTGCGCCAGATCTTCCATCGGATCGCCGCTTCACAGCGAGACTGGCACCACGAACTTGGCGCACTCGCGGATGTCCTCGCAGCGGAGCCGAACCCGCACAACCGCACGCTCGGGCGACGGGAGCTTGCGCGCTGGTTGGCGCGTTTCGGCGGACTTCAGCTAGCCGACCAGGTCCGACGCCAAGTCACGACAGGTATGGACGAGGTCAAGGCGGCCGGTTGCGAGCGCTGTCATTGGGAGCACCTTCTCGCAGCCATCGAGGCGTACGCTCGAATTGGCCGCCACCAGGAGGCGCACGAGTTCGCTCTCGAATGGGATGCACATTATCCGAATCCGCATCCGTGGTATCGCTTCCTGCGTCAGTATGCGGGGGCGCTGCTGGTCGCTCACACCGGAGGGTTCTCCTCGGCAATCCCCCTCTTTGAAGCGGCGCGTGTGGAGGCCGAACGAATGAGTGCGTCGCTCGAGGCGCTGTGGGTGACAATCGACATGGGCGAGGCGCTGGCCACGGTCGACCGCGAGCGGGCAATTACGATTCTCCAGGGTGCCGCGGCGGTTGCCCAAGCGCTCGGCTCCGGCAGCGCCCGCGAGCGCGCAGATGCGGCGCTGCGGTCGTTCGGTGTGCGCACATGGAGGCGAACCGCCGATCCGCGCGAAGGACCGTTGCTCGAATTGAGCCCAAGGGAACGCGTGATCCTTCGTCTGGTGACGGAGGGCGCCTCAAATCCGGAAATTGCGTCGGCCGTCTTCCTCTCACGGAAGACGGTGGAGCGGCACGTCTCCAACATATTGCGCAAGGTTGGCGTACGCAATCGCACAGAGCTCGCCTCCGCGGTTGGCCCACAAATGAGGGACCTCACCGATGATTCCTCACTTGCGCCGCTCGTAGGCTGATCAGTATCTCAGTCAGCCCGGTCCGCGTCGGCCGATCAGGTTGTGTCGGCGATTTCGGGTGGTACCCGCTCGGCGCGGGTGCTTCACTCCGCCATGTTCACCGCCGTGGCGGCATTGCCGTCCTGACGATTGAGACGACTACAGTCAACCCGCGGGTTGGAACAGGAGGGGACTGATGAAACGCAGTTTGCCAATCCGGCTATCCATTAGAGACTTCGGAGACCGGCGTCTCCCACTGATCGCGACTGTCGTCAGGCGTGACGTGCTGGCGACTGGTCAACGGACATTTTCGCTGATCGGGTTTGCTATCTTCGTTCTCGGCATTGGCACGATCGGAGCGCCCGCGTCCACAGTGGGCGCTGGCGCCGAGGGAGGGGATGGGCCCGGAAACGCATCGCTGCTCGCAACAGCTCAAAACGGGCAAGTGCTGCTTGCGATGGACGTAGACGAGGGAACGAGCACGGTCATCGGAAATACCGGCTTTCCGCCCGCCTCTCTTGGGATGGCAATCACTCCCGATGGAACAACCGCTTACACCGTTGCGACCACTCAGACTCCGAGCCAGGCGCACCTGGCCGCGATCGATCTGGCAACGGGTGAGGAGAGACTGGTCGGAAGCCAACCCCTGGGGCAAGACCTGTACATCATGGGAATGACGTTTTCTCCTGACGGCGTACTGTACGCGGCAGGAGACTATGATCCCACCTCCCCGACGTTCAATTCACTCTATACGCTCGATCTGGCCACAGGCTTGGCCCATCGGGTCGGATCGCTCGGCGGGGATCGAGCGAAGTCGGCGTTCATCATGAGCTTTACGTTCGACTCCGGCGGCAATATGTATGGCGCAAGCATGATGTCGCTCTACACGATTGACGGCACGACGCCTACGGCGACGAAGGTAGCCGATTTCGTCGGCGCAGCCACAGACCCTCCGCTCATCATGGGAATAGCGTTTGATGAGAACGACAAGCTATACGCCGCCGACCACGTGGACCTGCCCGACGGAGGATCGACAATCTATACGCTGGACCGCCAGACTGGCGTGTTGACGCCGCTCTTTAACACCGGCATTGCCTTCGTTCACAACATCGCTTTCAAGCCTCACAGCGACGAAGCCCACATCGCCAGAAGTAC
>DATGEP010000410.1:0-2018 GCA_035310125.1 Ktedonobacterales bacterium | reverse complement strand
CTACGCAACCTGACCAGCCACGAAGCATCGCATCACCAGGAGATCAGCGAGAGCTTTGGTGTGCATGTGGATGTGGATTCCGGCAAAAACGGCAACCCAGATCAGTCGTGAGGTAGACGAGCGGCTCGGTCGGCATCGCGTCAAGCTGGGGATCTACGGTCGCCGTGCCATCTGAAAACGACCCCGCTCAACTCGTGTCCGCTCCTGCCCGTTCTTAACCGCCTCTGACCGTACCACCCCGCCCCTCCCACGTGTTACCCTGCCTTCAGGGCATTGCCGCGCCTCTCCGCGCCCATCTATGCCCCGGCATCGGCCACCCCGCACCAAACACGCTGATCGCCAAAGCGGCAGGGAGGAGCTGTTACCATGCATCTCACCACCACAATCGCGCAATCGGCAACCACGAGCCGGATTCCGGCAAAAACGGCAACCGGCACATCCACCGGCCCGTACCGTAGGGGCGCACCGCATGCGCCCTCCTTCCGCATCGCGGCAGAATGAGCCGCGGTCTTGGCGTGGTTTCGCATTCCGGCAAGAACGGCAACTGAATCCGCGTTCAACGTCCGATTCCGGCAGAATCGGCAACTGCCCTCCCGCTTTCTCGTCTCTGTGCTTCTCCGTGTCCTCTGTGCTCTCTGTGGTCCAATACCTCGTCTCCTGGCAGCATCGGTAACCGCCACCACGACAAAGCATGCGGATGGAGCGGTATAGTACTGTGGAGGGAGCCGTGACGCCCTTTTCCGGTTTTGCGTCCACCATATGGAACATCCCTATTGACGCGCCGGGTCCTGTAGCGTACACTTTGAGCATATGTTCTAGTATTTCGCGACCCGTGATCCGGCGGTCCGTCGCTAGATACCCATTCCCCCAACCTCCGTTTCATTCCCATGTACACGAGCAGCCGTCACCAGCATCCAGGCGGGAGGCGCGACGGCACGAGAGGAGAGAGGCATGCCAGCAGATCGCGGCACCACCGCCACCACCCTTGCCTACGGCGCCAGCGCCGGCGAGCGCGAAAAGTCGCTTGAGCTGACGGTGACCCAGATTGAGCGCCGTTTCGGCAAGGGTGCCATCATGAAGCTGGGCGAGCATCGCGCCCATGTCCACGTCGAATCGCTGCCCACCGGCTCCATTGGACTCGATCTGGCGCTTGGCATCGGCGGCATCCCTCGTGGGCGCGTCACCGAAATCTACGGCCCGGAAAGCTCCGGCAAAACAACCCTCTGCCTGCACATCATCGCCAACGCGCAGAAGCGCGGCGGCATCTGCGCCATCGTAGACGCCGAGCACGCCCTCGATCCCGACTATGCCGAGCGGCTGGGCGTCAACCGCAACGAGCTGCTCATCTCGCAGCCTGATACCGGCGAGCAGGCGCTAGAGATCGTGGAGATGCTTGTGCGCAGCGGCGCCGTTGATGTCGTCGTGGTGGACTCCGTCGCCGCGCTCGTGCCGCGCGCGGAGATCGAAGGCGAGATGGGCGACGCGCATGTGGGCCTGCAAGCCCGCTTGATGAGTCAGGCGCTACGTAAGCTGACCGGCGCCATCAACAACTCCAAGACGGCGGTCGTCTTCACCAACCAATTGCGCGAGAAGGTTGGCATCATGTTCGGCAACCCGGAGACCACTCCCGGTGGCCGCGCCCTCAAGTTCTACGCCTCTATCCGCCTCGACATCCGCCGCACCGAATCCATCAAGGTTGGCACCGAGGTCATGGGCAACCGCGTCAAGGTGAAGGTCGTCAAGAACAAAGTCGCCGCGCCGTTCCGTACCGCCGAGTTCGACATCATGTTCAACGAAGGCATCTCGCGCGAAGGCGGTTTGCTGGACATCGGCCTGGAGATGGGCATCGTCAAAAAGGCCGGCGCCTTCTTCTCCGTCGGCGATATTCGGCTGGGCCAGGGCCGCGAAAACGCCAAGGAATACCTGCGGCATAATCCCGACGTGGCCGAGGCTATCGAGACGCAGATCCGCGCCGCCGTCGCACCCGCTCCTGGGCCTGCTGGCGACGGTGACGACAG
>DATGEP010000409.1:0-38696 GCA_035310125.1 Ktedonobacterales bacterium | reverse complement strand
TACAAAATTGTTCACCGTGACCGGCGCCTGTTTCGCGAACAGATCCACCGTGAAGTCGCCCCGGTTGGTGTGGAACGTCGCCAGGTAGCGCTTGTTCGGATCAATGCCCATCTGTGGCTGTGATGCGTATTGCTTCGCCATCGAATTACCTCCATGTGCGCCCTTCCGCGGACACGTTACGAATGATAACACAGGAAAGCGTGCCCACAGTCCAATGCGCCGTGCGAGAATGCGATATGCTTAGTGGTGCATCCGATAAGTACGTACACTCTCTACCGCCACTCGCCCAATCGTATGACGGTGTGCGCCGTGACGTGACGGGGGCAATCCTACGTCGACTCCCTCTGAAAAGGCGGCGAAGGGCTTTCCAGCAGTCAGCATGAGTCGACACCACATTCTCCGGTGTGCGGCTGGTGTCCGATGCGCGAGACTCCTGGCGCAACGAGCCTCGCTAGATAGTCGGCCGCGTCGCCCCTCCAACCAACCCGTGCTGAAGTGGTCACCCAGAGCTCAACTCAGGGCCGTGATCCAGTGCGTCCGGGCCTTGCTTGTGCTCACGTTCGCGCGCGGGCTCGCACAGCCAGAGCGAGACGTGCGCCGGCTGCATCGTCTGCTGCACTGCCTGCACGAGATGAGCGCACAGCCCATCCAGGTCTGTCTCCATGCGAAGCTTCGTCCCGAGGGCCGTCACCGTTCGGCCAGCATCGTACTTGGTGCGATAGAAGGCGCGGTCGACCATGGCCTGGAGGCGGCGGCGCAGTGGCGTGAAGAGCACGGCGATGAACAGTGTCGTGGCGACGATGACGAGCGGCCGCTGGCCAGTGTTGCCGCTGAGGTGCCGTGCGACGGTCTGCACGCCAAGCACCACCGCGAAATAGATGCCGGCCAGCATGCCGGTGAGTGTGCCATAGACCAGTGCGCGATTAATGATCGTGTCGATGTTGTAGAGGTGGTAGCGCTGGACGGCCACGAAGAACGTGATGGGGACGACGGCCAGCGAGAGCTGATAGACCTGATACACGAGGAGCGGATACGCCGTCTGGTCCAACGAGGGAATCGATGAGGGTAGCCAGAACACCTGATTGCCCAGCAGTGTCACGATGAATCCAGCGGCAATCCACCGAGTTTGCAGGCGTTCCGTCGGCGTGGAGACACGCCGGTAGCGATAGACTATGCTGGCGACGCACGCCCCTACGAGGATGGGATAGCCCAGGAAGAGCAGACCGCCACCGAGCAGTGGCGCGACGGCCAGCGTGGCCCCCCAGAGGCTGGCGCCGACGAGCAGAACCCACGACCAGCGCGGGACGAAGCGCCCGGTGGGGAAGAGCAAAGACACGCCGGTCGTGAGCGCGAAGAGCAGGGCAGACTGTGCCGCCGCAAGCGCCGCTTGGAGCGCGGAGGCGTGGACAGTGACGCTGCTAGAGGTTCCCCCGATGCCGCGGTTGTTAACACTGCCGACGGTGTAGACCACGATGAAGAGCGAGACTAGAAGCGCCATCCGATCATAGCTGCGCCTCCAGAACAGTGCGAGCGCGACGAGCAGCGAGAAGACGACAACCGCACCCATAACCCCGAACGAAATCCACGCGTAGGTTGCCAGATTGACGCCCGCCCGGGCGAGCGCGGCCACGGCGCCCGGCGAAAGGAGTGTGCTCTGCGGCGCGGGCCGGGTGAAGCTGTCCCGATAGGTGGGCACAGACAGCCCGAAAGGGACGAGGATGAGCGCGAGGAGCAGCGGCCAGAGAACACGTCCAGCGACCAGCCAGGCACCGCTCAGTGCTGGACCCGGCGCGCCCGGCGCCTGGGACGAGATCTGTGCACGGCGCTCTGAGGTGTCATTCACAGTTGCGCCTCCCTGATTCGGGTGAGAAGCAGCATCACAGCATCCGCGCCCGCCAGCTGCGCGGCTTGCCTCTGGCCAGACAGTGCAGCGGCTAAACACGCTACTCACAGGATACTCGCCTCGCGTCCCGGCAGCGTTACGGCAATCGCAACGACGCCCACGCCTGGCAGGATATGCGCGGCGGTAGTGCACAGGCGCGTGTCTCGCTACTCTACCACCTACTTGCCGGATGCACCACTAAGACGGCGGGAGCACATTCCCATAGGCCTTTAGCCTGCTGGGCCTTGAGGAGGGCCTGGGGCGTAATCTCCTCCCCTGCTCCATTGCTACGAGCAGAGGTGGCACCAGCAGCGGGAACACGTGCGTCTTCATCCACAGCCCCAATGGCGTCGCGGGAACCAAAATCCTGGCAGTGGCTCCGACCTTCTTTTGCTCCTGCCTGACCACGGGCCTGAGGGCCTGTTCGTACCGGGGAAACGCGAGCGTGTGATCACCCTGTGCCGCCTTCAGCTCTCCCGCCAGGATGTAGGCGCCCATCATAGCCAGGGTCGAGCCTTGCCCGGTCAGCAGTGCCGGGCAATAGCCGGAGTCCCCCAGCAGCACCACTCGTCCATGAGACCACCTCTCCATGTGCATCTGACTCACCGAGTCAAAGTACAGGTCGGGAGCCGTCCGCATCTTCTCCAAGAGTCTCGGGACTTCCCAACCTTCTCCGGCAAACGCTTCAGCCAGCAGCTGCTTTTGCTGCGCCACATCATGGTAATCGTAGAGTAGCTTGGTGGGTTGCTTGTACAGGAAAAACGCGGCCAGCGTCTGGTCGCCCTGTGGACTGCGTACCGCAACCAGTTTGCCCGGAACCCCATACATCTGTATGGAGGCCCTGGCCAGACCTAGATAGTTGTCGGTGGTGAAGACCCCGGCCTGGAAGCCGCAATAGCGCTCAAAGTGCGCCTCGTCGCCAAACACCAGCGCGCGCACTACGGAATGCAGCCCGTCGGCACCCACCACCAGGTCGAAGTGGCGGGAGCCGCCCCGCTCGAAGGTCACGTCGACTCCGGCCTCGTCCTGCTCGAGCGCCTGGATGGAGTCCCCGAAGCAGTATTCCACCTCGTCCTTGGTCAGCTCGTAAAGCGCCCGGGCCAGATCGCCCCGCATGACCTCCACCACCTCCACGCCCAGCGCCCCGGGCACAGTCTGGATGTTGACCAGGCCGACGCGCTGACCGCGTTTGTTGACGAACAACATCTCCTGGATGGTCGACTTCTCTTGCTGCAGACGCGGCCAGATCCCCATCAGCTTGGCCACCTGCACGGCCTCGAAGCGCACGTCAACTGGGTACCCGCCTTCGCGCACTTGCGGCGCACGCTCGACCACGGTCGGGGTAAACCCATAGCGTTTGAGCCAATACGCCAGGGTCGGCCCGGCAATACTCGCTCCCGAAATGAGAACGGTGGGCTTACTGGTGTTCATCAAAGTGCTCTCCTTCTTCAGGGGTGCATCCGCCAAGTTCGCGTTACTGAGGGAGCGGCCCATGCTATTGGGGGTGAGGCGTAGTCGATGTGTGCGTCGTCGCTGTATTCGGCCCCGACAGGATCGATTGGGTGGCTGCCTCTCCCTGCATGTCCAGGCTGCCCAAGTGGTGGCGCGGGACTTCGGGGCGTCGTTCGTGTTGGCTTAGCCAGAGGGTGAGGTCGGTAGGCTGCATCGTCTGCTCGACCACTTTCAGCAGTTGTTCACGCAATTCCTCTGAGTCTATCTCCATCCGCAGCTTCGCGCCAAACTCGTTCAGTGTCCGGGCGGCATCATACTTACTGCGGTAGAAGGTCCGATCAATCAGCGCCTGGATGCGGCGGCGTAAGGGAGCAAAAAGCGCCGCGACGAGCAGCGTTGTGGTGACGATGGCGACTGGATTTTGATTTACCGCCCCGGTCACACGCTGCGTCATGAATTGCACCCCAATGACCAAGCCGAAATAGATTAGGGCCAGAGCAGCCGTCAATGTGCCATAGACGAGCGTCCGCCGGATGAGGACGTCGATGTTCCACAGGTGGGAGCGAGTGATCGCCATCCCGACGTATAGGGGGCCTAATAGAATGAAAAAGGTAACGGTGGGCGTGAAGAACAGCGCATGCGTCGCAGTGGTGATGTGGACTGCGGGAAGCAACGCGAGTGAGATCGTCTCAAGAGCTTGAATAGCTAGCCCTCCGATTACGCCCAGGCTCACCCACTTCGTCTGCTGCCGCTGGACGGGACTCGAAACATGCCGGTAGCGATAGACCTGAGCGACGATCAGACAAAGTGACAAGCTAACGACAAGGAGTGATCGCACCAGAGAAAGCGACAAGGAGAAGAGGACATGAGGAAAGAACGCGTACATGAAAGCCAACGGAACGATCACTATCGGGAGCCATCGGGTCCAGCGAGGCACAAATTTCCCACTGGGGAAGAGCAGGAAGAAGAGAGGAAAGCTGAGCACCACGACGAAAATCAAGCATTGACTGAGCGCGTGCCATGGCCAGGAAGGAACCAAGGAATCAAAGGCTCCTATCAGGACGGTCGAGCCAATCACGCCCATAGCAAGCAACATCGCGACGCCCAGCAGCGCTATCGAATCATCGGCTCTGCGCCAGAGTATGAAACCACTGACCAGGAAACTGGCGAGCGCGGCGGCCACTAGCAGCGCTACATTGATATCCACGTAACTGGCCTCGGAGACTCCCAACGCATGGAGAAGGCGTGCGACATCAAGCATGGGGGGTGGAGTAGGAGCGACCGCAGCCTGAAACAGGGCGTGCAGTGAGGCGACCTGCGCGGGAAGATTGACCACAAAGATCGCGATGCTAAACGCAAGCAGCAAGGCGCCACTTATCTGGCGCACAACCAGTGAGTGAGCAATCCGAGCCGCCGTGCTGTCTCCAAGCGAGCGAAGACTCTGCTGAATCTTTGACTGTCTCCTGCCAGATGGCATAACTTCCCGCCTTCATCATTCTGGTTACGAACCGCTATTCACACTCGTCACCTCATGAGATGCTATTATCCACTAACCACTGCATCTGTTTGAGGAAGATACGCTGGGGAGCCAGACGCACTAACGTATCTCGCGCCCGCACTGCCAATGGGTGTTCCGCCTGAGCGATCCACCCCTGTTGCCAGGAGCGCTGGACTATGGCATTCGCTCGGTTGATCCGTTGCGCTTCATACCGCTGCAGCGCTGAGGTAATGGTGGGCGCGCTCCTGAGACTCTCCGCCAGAAAATAGGCGTCTTCGATTGCTTGACACGCTCCCTGACCCAGGTTTGGGGTCATTGGGTGCGCGGCGTCTCCCACCAGTGTGATGCGCCCCTGGCTCCAGGCGGTGAGCACAGGACGATCGTAAATGTCCGTGCAAATGATCGCTGAGGCCTCTGTGGCCTCAACCACTGCATGCGCTGGCGCATGGCAGTTTGCAACGAGATCCAATACACGTCGTTTCTCCTGCTCAGCATTTCCCTCGCGCGCTCCTTCTGGCGCGTTCGCAACCGCAAACCAGGAGACGCGTCCCCGAGTGAGCGGGATGAACCCAAAGCGCTTACCAGCTCCCCAGGTCTCAAATGTTGTCTGTTCCTCTCGCTCATCCATGCTAAAGGGGGTCACACCGCGCCACGCGACGTAGCCGGCATAGTGCGGTTTTGTCGCCCCAACGAGTTGAGAGCGAACTGCGGAATACAATCCATCAGCTCCTACCAGCGCATCTCCACGCAGGGAATCGCCAGAAGCGAACCGCACGCATACTCCCTCTCCATCTTGCTCAAATCCGATCCCCTGCATATTCGTGCGGAGGGTTCCCGGCTCGAGCGCCTGCACGAGAGCCGCCTGGAGTTCAGCCCGATGAATCGCCACCGCGGTTACCCCAAAGCGCCGTTCGATCTCCTGCATGGGCAATTCTACCAGCACACCTCCGTGCCAGGAGCGAAGAGAGCTAAAGCGGAGCGGAGCAGCGCTGGTGCGCAACACATCGGCGAAGCCGAGCTTGTTCAGCGCTTTGACGGCATTGCCCGCCAAAATCAGGCTAGCGCCTACGTCGCGAAGTTGCTGGGTGCGCTCAAATACGAAACACCTGATGCCGTTGAGCTGACAAGCAAGCGCTGTAGCGAGACCGCCAATACCTCCTCCCATAATGAGGACCGTCATGGCAGAGGGCGCGGACGCTTGAGAGTGTTCCATCCTGCTATCCTTTTGATACCAAGTTCGCCTGGGTTGTTGTCATTTGCTCCTCGGCAAGTGTGCTTGAGATGTACAGATAAAGCCCAGCAGTCCTGTGTCAAACGACTTCCAGCAGTAACTCGGCCAGTTCTCGCGGCATCATGATCATCGCATCATGGCCAGTTGGCAACTGTCGCAGACGCCACCCCGCTTCCGTTGGCGGAAGAGCTCTCGGCGCCAGCAGATGTCGCATGAGCGCGAAGACGACACCACTACCTGTGCAGTCAATATGCGTCCGGGGTTTCGTTGACACGATAGCCGGATTCGTCAGATGAAGAGGTTGCTCGTACGTCTTCAGGGGTTGTGCTGTCACCTTCGAGAGTACCCAGCTTCGATCTGGCTCTGTCGTCACCCCGTAGTCGCCGTGAGAAGCGATTTGCCAGCCATCACCGTGGGCCTGGGCTTGTTTGCGCAGCAGACGGAAAACCATCGGCGAGACACTGGCTATCGATTCGCCATCACGGGGCACGAGGGTATCCAGATAGACCAAGTGAGCAATGCGCTCTGGCGCCCGATCAACCACGCCGGTGATGACCATCCCGCCATAGCTGTGCCCCACCAGGATGACACCCTGCAGGTCCTTGCCCTCCAGCAAGCCGACGATATCCTGGATATGGGTATCTAATCCGACATCAGGGGAAAGTTCGGATGCACGTTCAGCCAAGCCAGTGAGGGTGGGCGCATAGACCTCATGGCCCGCAGCTTCTAAGAAAGGGATGACCTTCTGCCAGCACCAGCCCCCATGCCATCCCCCATGCACCAGTACAAATGTTGCCATGCCCGCCACTTTCTTCACAAATTGGCTAATAAACCAAGTTCGCCTGGGTTGGAGTCATTTGCTCATGGGTAATAGCCCTTGAAATCAGAGCTGCAGTTCATGATACGACAACTACCCAGACAGATTTGGTATGACTACGTCTCCAACCTGGTATCCAGGATCTAGGGCACAATACAGGCATCGCTCGTGGGGAGCTGCGCCTCATGCGCCGCGTTAGCTCAGCAATTGCGTCACTCTAGCTCACGCACGGCGGCGTTAAACACCTGCTGTCAAGATGAGTATAATAGAGGAGCGTCCTCTGAGCGTTACCGGTAGCGTTACGACGTCCATGTCAGCAGGCGTATACTGAGGTGGTACCTCAGTGGTGTACCCGGCAAGGTCATGAGACTGATGGTTGTAGCGCGATGTCAGCCGCGCCGCGCAATTGGAATCGCGCTACTCTGACCAGCAATTGCGTGAACTTGCCGAATGCGCTCCTTAGTGCCTAAATGGATTTGCGAGCGGCGGAGCCGTCATTCCTGCCAGCCAGTGGGCAGTAACGCCCGCTCCACCCGAATGGCCAGTTGAGTTGGCAAGAAGTAACACCGATGGCAACTCGCCCTCCGTCGCAACGCCTGCGTGATACGCTGAGCCGCTCTCTGCCGTCCGGCGGCTGGCTCCATGTCGCGCGCGGCGCGCTCGCGGCGGTGTTGGGAGTCGCGGCGGTCACCATTGCTATCGGCCTCGTCCAGTCAGCCGTCCATGTCGGCAACCTCGCGCTAATCTACCTGCTCGTCGTCCTCTGGCTCGCCGCTACATTCGGGCGCGGTCCGGCGTTGCTGGCTTCCTTCCTGGCCTTCCTCGCCTACGACTACTTCTTCATTCCGCCGCTGCACCGGCTGACCGTGGATGATCCCGCGCAGTGGCTGGCCCTTGGCGCCTTGCTCGCCACATCCCTCGTGCTCGGTCAGGTGACGGCGGCGGCACGGGCACGAGCGCACGACGCGGAAGAGAGCGGGCAACGTACAGTGCTGCTGTATTCGCTCGCGCAGCTGCTCGTCTCCACCGTCGAACCAGATGCGCTGCTGGCCGCCCTCGCGGCGCGCGTCACGGATGTCTTCGCATCCGCTGGCGTTGAGGTCTGCGCAATCTTCCTCCCGAACGCGGAGAATCGCCTCTCCGCGCGCGCCGCCGCCCCACCGAATGCAGGCACACTCGCCGCGCTGGATCTCGCTAACCGCGAGCACGCCGCGCTTGCGGCATGGGCGTTCGAGCGCGGCGCCCCAGCCGGCGGCACTGTGGATATCGCGACCCCGCACGCCGCCGGGGAGTACGTCGCGTATTACGTTCCGCTGCGCAGCAGCCAGCGCGTCGTCGGTGTAGTGGGCGTCGGGGGCCAGGCGGACGTGCGCCGTCTCGTCACCAGCCACGCGGCCCGTCCCGGCAACAAGCTGCCGGTCGCCGAGATGGCGGCGCGTGACCCGCAGACCGCGCTGTTCACTGCCTTCTGCGACCAGATTGCGCTGACCGTTGATCGCATGGCATTGGAGCAGGCCACCGTGCATACCGAGGCGTTGCGCGAGAGCGACCGGCTCAAGAACGCTCTCCTCGGCTCCGTCACGCATGATTTGCGCACGCCGCTGGCCGCCATTCAGGCCGCCACCGGAAGTCTCCTGGAGCCGGGAGTTGTCTGGAGTGATGCGGACCGTCACGAATTTCTGGATACGATCAAGACCAGCGCGGACCGCCTTAGCCGGCTTGTGAGCAATCTCCTCGATCTCTCCCAGCTTGAGGCGGGCGTCGCGGTGCCGCAGCGGCGCTGGTATCCGTTCGCCGACGTGATCGCCATAGTCCTCGACCGGCTTGAGCTTGCCGGTCAGCTGCGCGGACGGCAGATCGAGCTTGACCTCGCCGATGACCTGCCGCTCCTCCTGATTGACCACGCGCAATTTGAGCAGGTGATGACGAATCTGCTGGAAAATGCGCTCAAATATTCCCCGATGGAACCGCCAATTGTGGTGTGCGCGCACGTAATCGAAGCGACAGCATCCGTCGAGATTCGCGTGATAGATCGCGGCATCGGTATTGCGCCGAACGAGCTGAGCGCCATCTTTGACAAGTTCTATCGCGTGCAGCATATTCGGTTGCCCTGGGCTGTCGAGCGACCACCCACCGGCACGGGATTGGGGCTGGCAATCTGCGCCGGCATTGTGCAGGCGCACGGCGGGCGTATCTGGGCTGAGAGCCATCCCGGCGAAGGCACGACATTCGTCATATCCCTGCCACTACCGCCAGAGCGGTCGCGCGGTGCGCTGCCGGCTGATGGTTTCGAGAGCGCCGGAGACGCAGCGCTCTCCGTGGAAAGCGGAGCCGGAGCACGTAATGGAGACGCCGCGAGCACGAGCCCCATGATGCCAGAGGCCATGAGATGAGCGACGAGATGCGGGAGCACGAGCGGCCGATCGTGGATGTCATCCTCGCCAGACAGGGGGCCGGCGGTGTGCGTGTGCTCGTGATTGACGATGAGCCGGAGATTCAACGCGCCATTCGCGCTCGCTTGGCGGGCGCTGAATTCACTGTCGAGGGCGCGCTGACGGCGGCGGCGGGCATGGATCTCGCCGTGCGCTGGCATCCTGATGTGATCATTCTCGATCTGTCACTCCCTGATAAAGACGGCGTCGAGGTTGTCCGCGAGCTGCGCACGTGGTCTCGGACTCCCATCATCATTCTCTCCGTTCGTGCCGCCGACGCCGATAAAATTACCGCGCTGGAGCTGGGCGCCGACGACTATCTCACCAAGCCGTTCAGCAGTGGCGAGCTGGTAGCTCGTGTGCGCGTTGCCTTGCGCCACACCTCGCCCGCATCCGGCGCTGGGGGCGCCGCCGATGCGCGCTTCCAAACCGGCGGCCTTGTCATTGATATTCAGCACCGGCTCGTGACGGTGGACGACCGGGAAGTGCATCTCACACCAACCGAATATGCCGTGCTGACCTACCTCGCGCGTAATGCCGGCAAAGTAATCACGCACCGTACGCTGCTGCAAGCTGTTTGGGGACCGCAGTACGAGACGGAAGACCACTACCTGCACGTCTTCGTCGGTCAGCTGCGCCGCAAGATTGAGCCGCAGCCTGGCCGGCCACGCTATCTCCTCACTGAGCCAGGCGTCGGCTATCGCCTGCGCAGCCCTGAGTAGCCCAAATCTTGAGCTTTTCTTGAGCCATCACCCCCACTGTCTTTAGACCCTCTTGAGCGCGCTTGGCGTATCCTCTGCTCGGCAGTTCACCGCACTCTGCGGCGACGAGCCAGCACGTGCCGGCACAACGGCGGGAATCCGGCCCGCGCATCTGAAAGCTTCCGGCGCATGCGACAGCCGGTAGAGCGGGTTCCGTGAATACCTTGCCTCCGCCTCCGTCCGGCGATCAGTGGGCGCTTGACGTCGAGGACGCATTCGGTGAGCACGATATCGAATATTGGGTCTGGTGTGGCGTCAAGTTGGTGCCGGCGACGCCAGAACAGGTCGCGAGGATTCGCGACCACGAGGCATTGCTGCGATTACAAGCCTGGAAAGCCCACGCGGAGCAGCTCACCCGCTCGCGGGAGCGCAAGGAGCGCGCCGGATGGCTGACCGCGCGACTGCGTGTCCTTCCCGCACGCCTCATCCCAGTCTTCGCCGCACACTTCAGGCCCGCTCCGCCGACGGCATCCAGCGCCAGGCCTCGTCCCGCTCAGGCCGAGAAATCCAGCGACCGTTCCGCTCCTGAGCGGACAGCGCCATGAGCTCGGTGTGGCCGTTCAGGGGCGCATTTCCATTCTTCCGACATAGCAGGTAACAGGTGTGAACGAGAAATTATCTGGTGAGATTCGCGATATGGATAGCGGCAAAACTGACTCCTCCGCGAATGGCGGCTCCCGGCAGTTGATGCCAGGTGGTAAGCCGGGCAGCGCCTACGTGCGCATTCGAGTACCCGAAGTGCAGACTCTACGCTGGCGGGATGAGGGCATCCTCGAAGCGGAAGAGCCGCTGTCTCGATCGAACGGAGCGGCCACCTTGCGGGCGGCGGGCAACCGCCCCACTCCACCCATGGCTGGAGCCACCGCGGTGGAGAAAAGCGACGAGGATCTGGTGCTGCCGGGCCTTGGTCAGCGCATCATCGTGCCAGGCGCACGCCTGGGCGGCAACTACCTGCGCCGCAATCTTTCGCTCTCGGCGCGGTTCCGGCAGCGTGGCGAGAACGTCGTCGAAGCTACCGAGCGCGCCCTTGAGCCACAATCTGGAACTGGCAGGATCACCGCTCGCGTCAAACGCGCGCTTATCGGCGGGCGGCTGACGACGGCCCAGCAGATCCACGAGCGCCTGACGAAAGTGAAGGCGCTAGCCGTCCTCTCCTCAGACGCCATCTCATCGGTGGCATACGGCACCGAGGCATCGCTCGGCATTCTCATCGCCGCCGGCCTGGGTATCCTTCACGTCAACTTGATGATCGGCGCGATTATTGCGCTCCTGATGCTCATCGTCGGCACATCGTACTGGCAAACCATCCATACGTATCCACACGGCGGCGGCTCCTACATCGTCGCTCGCGACAATCTCGGCGACTGGCCCGGCCTCATCGCCGCCGCCGCCCTACTGATAGATTACGTGTTGACGGTCTCCGTCAGTGTCGCCGCTGGTGTCGGCGCATTGGTTTCCGCGATCACGCCGCTCACGTCGCTGGCCGTGCCACTCGGCGTATTCTTCATCGCGCTCATCATGGTCATCAACCTGCGCGGCATCCGCGAATCGGGTTCGATCTTCGCCGCGCCAACCTATCTCTTCGTCGTGTCGTTCCTCATCATGATTCTTGCCGGTGTGCTCCACGCCGCCACATCCCCCGGTGGACTCTTCTCCGCCGCGCCGCTTCCCCAACATCCCATCAGCTTCTACGGGTGGGAATCGCAGAAATTCGGGGTATTACTGGTGCTGACGGCGTTCGCCTCCGGCTGTTCCGCCATGACAGGCGTAGAGGCTATCTCCAACGGCGTACCCGCCTTCAAGCCGCCTGAATCGCGCAATGCCTCACGAACGCTCGCCGTCATGATCGGCATACTGGCCACGCTGTATCTTGGAACCACCTACCTGGCCTGGCGCTTCTCCGTGATTCCGTATGCTACGCAGAATCCCACGCTGGACTCGCAGATCGCACGAATACTCTTCGTCGGACCTTTCGCCTGGATGTATTTCGTGGTGCAGTTCGCGACGCTGCTCATTCTCGTGCTGGCTGCCAACACGAGCTTTGCGGACTTCCCGCGCCTCTCTTCGATTCTGGCACGCGACGGCTTTCTGCCGCACCAGTTCTCATTTCGGGGTGACCGGCTGGCCTTCTCGACAGGGATTGGCGTGCTGGCCGTGCTCTCCATTGTCCTGCTGGTGATCTTCAACGGCAATACCGATGCCCTCATCAACCTCTACGCGCTGGGCGTCTTTACCGCGTTTACACTCTCCCAGAGTGGCATGGTGATCCGATGGCTGCGGCTCAAAGATGCTGCTGGTGGAGGCTGGCGGCGCTCGCTCGCCATCAACCTGATAGGCGCTATTGCGACCGGCATCGTGGCCCTCGTCATCATGATCAGTAAATTCGACCGCGGCGCCTGGATCGTCGTTCTGCTTGTGCCGCTGCTGGTGTTTATGTTCAGAGGTATTTCGCGCCACTACACCACCGTTCACAAGCAGACCGAAGCGCTGACACCGCTCCAGGCTGAGGAGGTGAGGCATATCATGCTGGTGCCCATTGCCGAGCTCAATCGTCCCGCGTTGCAGAGCCTGGCGTATGCGCGCTCGCTTACTCCGCGAGTCATTGCCGTCCATGTCTCTCTTGACGACGACGAAGAAGCCAGCTTCCGCGCGGACTGGGCGCGCTGGGTGGAGGGGCGGCAGGAGCGCCTCGCGAGTATCGCGGAGCACGAGGGCGCGCCACTCAACGCCGGTTCGCGGGACGGCGTGCCGCACGAGCGCGCTGCCGCGCTCTTGAAGAAAGCGCCGCGCCTGGTCGTGATCCGGTCGCCGTATCGTTCGCTCGTCTCACCGCTGAAAGCCTACATAGACACGCTTCGCGACGCCAACGTCAGCGCAACAGTCAGCGTCATCCTGCCGGAGTTCGTTCCCGCGCACTGGTGGGAGCGCATCCTGCATAACCAGACTGCTTTGAGGCTTAAGCTGGCGCTCTATGCCGATCCTGGCGTCGTCGTCGTCAACGTGCCGCATCATCTGCGGCGTGTTGCCCAGCCCACCGCGCCGGTTACTGAGCCTTGAGCAGCTCCACGTCGAAGATCAGGGTTGCGTTCGGGGGAATCGCCCCTGGCGCGCCGCGCGCGCCGTAGCCCAGGTCCGGCGGAATGATAAGGCGGCGCTGTCCGCCGACGCGCATGCCAGCGACTCCCTGGTCCCAGCCCGCGATAACCTGCCGTTGTCCCAGACCAAACTGAAAGGGATCGTTGCGGTCGCGCGAGCTATCGAACTTCTGCCCGTTGGTGAGCCAGCCCGTGTAGTGGACTGTCACACGCTGGCCCGCGCGCGCCTCGTCGCCCGTGCCCAGCACCACGTCAATATATTGCAATCCGCTTGGTGTCACGATTGGTTGCCCATTTACCGGCGGCGGCCCACCCGCTTGACCTGCCATCTGCTTGTCCTCCTGGTATCCATGTTGTACGCATCTCACGCACGACAGCGAATCGTAGCGCAACTTCGCCCGTTGTGTCATTGCCGCCCCCACAACGCATCATCTGGTCATCATTGACAGGCCATATTGTTTAGGTGTATACCGTATAGGCATATACTGTACAGCGGAGGGTGCGCGGCTAATCGCAGAGAGCTAGGAGAAATCGTGAGGCGCTAGCATGCGAGACTTCCGCTACGCCACAACGACGCGCGACGTCATCTTCGCACCCGGTGCGCTTGACCACATTGGCGAGCTTGCTGAGCACGCGGGCTGGCGCCGGCTCTACCTCTGCACGACTCGATCACAGCGCGCGAATGGCCATGTTGCGCGTGTCGAAGCGCTGCTGAGCGACCGGCTCGCCGGCATGTACGATTCCGCCGCTCCGCACGTCCCGGATGCCCAGGTTGCCGAAGTGGTAGTGGCCGCGGATTCCCTCGCTGTGGACGCGCTGATCGGCCTCGGTGGTGGCAGCGCTCTGGGTCTCGCCAAAGCGGCGAGCTGGCGCATGGAGGTGCTTCACCCGCCAGCGTCCACCCAGATTTCTCCCCCGGCCGCCTCCGCGCGTGTTCCGGTGGTTGCCATCCCCACGACCTACGCCGGCTCCGAGATGACGCCAGTCTTTGGCGTCACTCGCGACAATGGCGAGCGCTCCGTCAAAACCACAGTGAGTGACCCGCGAATCGCGCCCCGCCTCGTTATATATGATCCGCTGCTGACACTTGATCTACCCGCGTATCTCACTGCTACCACTGGCATGAACGCGCTGGCGCACTGCGTCGAGGCGCTCTACTCCATCACCCGTAATCCGCTCTCCACCGCCGCCGCGCTCGAAGCCATCCACGTCATCACGCGCGTCCTGCCGCGCTGCCATGCCGACGGGAGCGATGTAGCGGCGCGCTCCGATATGCTGGCTGGCGCGCATCTCGCGGGTGTGGCGCTGGCTGGCGTCGCAATGGGCCTGCACCACGGTGTCTGCCACGTCCTCGGCGGCACGGCGGGCGTGCCGCACGGCCTCGCTAACAGCATCATGCTCCCTTACACCATGCGTTTCAACCTGAACGCGACGGCTCCCGAGCTGGCACGGGTCGCCGCCGCGATGGGGTTGGACATCGCCGGCCAGTCTCCTGATGCTGCCGCCATCGCCGCCGCCGATGCTGTCGCCTCGCTCACGCGCCGCATGGGCCTTCCCCAGCATCTGCGCGATGCTGGCGTTCGCGAAGCGGATCTTCCGGCATTGGCGTTGCTCGCGATGCAAAGTCGCGCCGTCCAGGCGAATCCCTTGCCCGTTACCGATCCGGCGCAGATCGAGTCCCTCCTGCGCTCCGCCTGGTGATACCCGCTTTCGTACGTCTGTAGCGTGTCCGTAGTGCGTCCACTGAATTGCAGTAGCGCCGCTTTCGCGACAAGGGGGTTCCCGTGGCAGTCAATTCCATGGACTACAGTGGCAAGAGCACGGTGCTCGATGTGGTGCGCACAGAGCGCGCCCGGTTCTACGACATCATTGACAATTCGGACAACTGGCAGGTGCAGACACGCTGCGCCGATTGGGAAGTGCGTGACATCGCCGGGCACCTGATTGATGTCACCGAAGGCTATCTCGACCGCTGGGAGATGGCGAGAGCCGGCACACCCGCTGATTCGCTTGGGCTGCTGGTGATGGGTGAGCGGCTCAACCAGAACGCGCAAGCATTCCGCGGCATGCCTCGCGAGCAAGTGATCGCCCGGCTCAAGTCCGCCTCTGACAAGATGATGAGCATCTTCGATGCGCTCACACCCGAAGAATGGGGCGGCTACAACGTCACCCATCCCTACATGGGTCCGCTGCCGACGCTCTTCTATCCTGCCTTCCACGTTATGGACTACGGCGTCCATACCTGGGACATGGAATGGGGGTTGGGCAAGAACGCCCGGCTGGATGAGCGCACCGCTGGCGTCCTGGTACCGTACATGTTCATTCTGATGCAAGTGACGGTTGACCAGAACTCGGCCAGAGACGTAGATGCCGTCGTCGGCATCATCGTTGACGGCGAATGGGGTGGCCAGTGGCGCGTCACCGTGAAGAACGGCGCCTTCACGTACGAGCCGGCGCAGACGCTTACTGGTACGCAGGCCGTCTTTCACTTCCATCACCCGTCGGACTTCGTGCTGACGGCGTTCCAGCGTATCGAGGGTGGCGAGGCTTCTGGAGACCCCAAAGTCATCGAGCAGTTCCGCCACCTCTTCTTCCGCATCTAGCTCGGCGTCTCACGCCGCTCCCATCCCTTCCATTCCCTCTCCGCGCTGGAGGGAGGGTGGAAGGGAGGCCACCATCTCGGAGGCACCATATGACACCACTTCAAGTCCAGGGCGTTCACCACATCACCCTTGTTGGCTCCAATCGCGAAACCATCATCGCTTTCTATTCGGGCGTGCTGGGGATGCCATTCATCTTCTCGCAGCCCAATCTGGATGTGCCTGAAGAAGAGCATCTGTACTTCGACGCTGGTGATGGACGGCTCATCACCTTCTTCGTCCGCCCCACTCGCGACGACGATCCCACGCCCAATCCCGAAGGTATCGGCAACGTCCACCATATCGCTTTCATGGTCTCGCGCGCCGTCTATACTCAGGTTGCCAGCCGTCTCAACGAGCATGGCATCTGGAATACTGGTCCCATTGATCGCGGATTCATGGATTCGATCTATTTCCGCGACCCCAACGGGCAGCTGCTTGAGATGGCCTGCTACAAATTCGTGCCGCCGGAAGGCTGCACCATAGCAGACGTGCTCAGCGCCGCCCATCGTATTCGCGTCGCATCTGGCGCGGGCAATATCACCGATGTTCACCTCGCCGAGGCGCTCGTCGAGCTGTCGCGCCGCCGCGCATAACCGCGCCACGAGCGGGTGGGGCCCATGTCTCTCCGGCCCTGGCCCCACGCTACTCCAGCTTGCGTGCCAGCATGTACACCCGGCGCGTTTGGTGCTCGAACTCGTACGGCGCTCGCTCTGACACGACCAGCTCGGCGAATCCCGCCGTCCGCGCATAGCCCGCCATCTCGTCGCCCTCGAAGAGGGTTGCCGACACGCGAACATCCTGGTCGAACCAGTTGTCGTTCTGTATCTCACCCTGCCCACCGTGAAATGACAGCAGCAGATAGCCGCCGGGTTGGAGTGTGCGATGAAACTCGCACAGCGCCTGGCTCGCCTCCGCGCGCGCGAGATGGATGATGGCATAGAACGAGACGATCCCCGCCAGCGCCGCATCGGCCACGGGCAGCGTGAGCATCGTGCCCTGCGTAAACGACATCTCCGGGTTCAAGCGTGAGGCAATCGCGACCATCCCCGCCGAGAGATCCAATCCGCTCACCGGAATGCCGCGGTCGTACAGATAGCGGCCCACATGCCCCGGCCCGCACCCAATTTCCCATGCTATCCCCCGCCCGCGCACCAGGTCCGCGTAGCGGTCGAGCAGCTCCCGATCAAACGGCTTCCGCTGTAGCTCGTCAACGAAAGCCTCTGTATACTGCTCCGCCACGGCATCGTACGTAGCGCGAATCTCGTCCTGTCCTCTCATGCTGCCTCCACTTTGTACCCGTCTATGTACGCATGCTCCGCCATAAGTACTTCGTCCTCGCGCCATAAGATCGCCGCGCACCCTCAGTATACTCGCTCGCGGCGACCAGGGGCTTCTCGCCGCGCGGCAGGATCTGGAGCTCGTGCCGTGGTGCATTGCACCTCCTGTGACGATGGCAGCCTGCGCAGGGTGGGCTGTGTTCGCGGCTGCCGTGGACGCGCGCTGGTACGGGCTATGGGCCTGCGATATCTGCGCTACGTGTGTGGTTGGCGAGACCGGTCACCGCAAGAAAAATAGCTCCTCCGGCTTTCCGGCGAGATACCCGGCATTCCCAACATCACGCTTGACAAGACGGCTATTTTCGGATACACATATGTATGGATGTTTATATAGCGTTTTTCGCTATAACATCCGTTGATGTTTCGCGGTCGCACGAAGTCGTGCGACGAGGCGGAGGCGAGAGCAGATGAGCTACGCACCTGAGCCGATCAGCGAGGCCGAATACCGAAAGCTCAAGTACGCGCTCAAGGCGCTGGGGGACGCGGCTCGCCTGCATATGGTGCATATCCTGGCCAGCTGCGATGAGATGATCGTCACGGATCTCACCGAAGCGCTGCTGCGTGATGGCCGGCTCATCAGCCAACCACTCGTCTCGTGGCATCTCTCAAAACTGCGTAAAGAGGGACTGGTGCGTACGCGGCGCTACGGGCGGCAGGTCTATTGCACGCTCGACCGGAAACGCTACGAGCAGTGCCTACGAATGCTGGAGCAGCTTGTCGCGCCACCGGGCACACCCAGTGACTCGTATCCTGAGGCCAAGGCAGATGTAGTGGCGCCGCATCAGCGGATCTGAACGACACTGGCGCGTGAACCCGGATCAGGGCCGCGCAACGAGGAGGACTAGCTTGGGCAACAAGAAAGTACGGGTTGCGATTGTCGGTGTGGGCAACTGCGCGTCGTCGCTGGTTCAGGGCGTCGAATATTATAAGAACGCCGCTGAGACCGACTTCATTCCGGGGTTGATGCACGTCAACCTGGGTGGCTACCACATCAACGATATCGAATTCTCCGCCGCGATTGACGTAGACGCGGAGAAGGTCGGCAAAGACATCAACGAAGCCATCTTCTCCGGCCAGAACAATACCTACAAATTCACGAACGTGCCCGCGACCGGCGTGAAGGTGGCGCGCGGCATGACACACGATGGTCTGGGTAAGTATCTCTCGCAGGTCATCACGAAGGCGCCTGGCTCGACGGCGGATATCGTGAAGCTCCTCAAGGATACCGGCACCGACGTGGTCATCAACTACCTTCCGGTGGGCAGCGAGACGGCGACGAAGTGGTATGTGGAGCAGGTGCTTCAGGCAGGCTGCGCCTTCGTCAACTGCATTCCAGTCTTCATCGGGCGCGAGGATTTCTGGCGCAAGCGCTTCGAAGAAGCGAATCTGCCTATCGTGGGTGACGACATCAAGAGCCAGGTCGGCGCGACAATTGTTCACCGCTCGCTGGCGCGGCTCTTCCGCGAGCGCGGTGTGAAGCTGGAGCGGACCTATCAGCTCAACGTCGGCGGTAATACCGACTTCATGAACATGCTGGAGCGTGAGCGGCTGGAGTCGAAGAAGATCTCCAAGACCAACGCAGTGACGAGCCAGCTCGACTACGACCTGGGTAAAGAGAATGTGCATGTCGGCCCGAGCGACTATGTGCCGTGGCTGACGGATCGCAAGTTCGCGTTCATCCGCCTGGAAGGTCGCACCTTCGGTGATGTGCCGCTGAACCTGGAGCTGAAGCTGGAAGTGTGGGATTCGCCGAACTCAGCGGGTGTGGTCATTGACGCGCTGCGCTGCGCGAAGCTCGCGAAGGACGCGGGTCTTGGTGGCGCATTGCTGGGCCCCTCGGCGTACTTCATGAAATCGCCGGCCATCCAGTATACTGATGAGCAGGCACGGCTGATGGTCGAGGAGTTCATCAGTGAGTACGGCCAGGGCAGCCGCGAGGCGATGGCCGAGGCCGCCAAGGCGACGACGGCGAGCAAGGCGAATGGGCATGTCGCCAGCGAGCCGGTCGCAGTGCAGAATCTGCCTGAGGCCGAATAAACTCCCGCCTCCCCCTTCTCGTATCACGAGAAGGGGGAAACCTGGCCCGCGATGGCGGGCCATATGGCCGATGGCCGTCCAGGTGCGGTTTCAACCGCCAGCGGAGTTCGAGCGATGGTCTACTATCTGATCCGCTTCGCGAGTTGGCTCGCGGGGCGTACGCCGCGCCCGTGGCGGCTGCGCATTGCCGGATCGGTGACTGAGCTGATCTATTGGGCGTGGGTATCGAAGCGCCATGTGACGATTGACAATATGGCGCAGATTCTTGGCGTATCACCACACGATCCGCGCGCACGGCGGTTGGCGCGCCGGTCGTGGCGCAACTTTGGGCGCTACATCTCTGACTTCATTTCCATCCCCAACACCACCCGCGACGAGATTGTGGCGCGCGTCCGCGATATGACGCCGCCGCCAGGAGCATTTGGCCTGGTGGATGAAGCGCGCTCGCGCGGTAAAGGGGTGCTGCTCGTCTCGGCACACTTTGGCGCGTACGACGTGGCGGGCATCGCGATTGCGAGCCACTGCCCGGTCCATCTGATCGTGGAGACCATTCCAGATACGAAGATGGACCGCATGTGGCAAGAGCAGCGCCGTGAGCTGGGCATGGAGGTATTGCGCATTGAGAAATCGCCGCGCCAGTTCCTGCGCGTGTTGCAGGAGAACGGTGTGGTGGCCGTGGCAATTGACCGGCCGCTGCCGCCCGGCGAAGGTGTGCCGATCACGTTCTTTGGGCGTCGCTGCAGGGTGCCCGGTGGCATCGCCCAGATCGCGCTAAAGTCGGGTGCCGCGGTAGTACCGGGCTTTTGCATGTATGACGAGAGCTATTCGAGCACCTATCAGCTCGCTGCCTCTGGCGTGATCTACCCGGAAAATACCGGCGATAAACGCTCCGATACTATTCGCCTGACGCAGCGCATGTTCGACGCGCTGGAAGTCTTCATTCGCGAGCGCCCCGACCAGTGGGCGATGTTCCGGGCCTTCTGGCCAGACACCGCGAACGGCGACAGCACCACGTTGCCGGAAGCACGGGTGCTGGAACCGGCGCGGGCCAGCGAGCGGGGAGAGCGGATCTGATGGCGAAGTACTGGGCACTTCGTATCGCGGCGGTGGTAGTGCCGCTGATTCCGCTCTGGATTGCTCGGCCCGGCGCCTGGGCGCTGGGACTGGTGATATGGGCGCTGGCGCCCGGCACGCGGCGGCGCGTCGAGCGCAACCTGCGCCATGTGCCGGGGCTGGCGATGGACCCAGTGCAGCTACATCGTGCCATACAGGGCGTCTTTTGCCACACTGCTCTCAACTATCTCGACTTCTTTCGCGGCCCCCATTTAACGAATGATGATCTGCTGCCAAACTGGACCATCGAGAACGAAGAAGCGTACCATGCGGCGATGGCTCAGGGGCGCGGGCTGATTATCGTGACAGGCCATTTCGGCAACTGGGAGTTTGGCGTCTCGCGGTTGGGGGCGTTGGGCTACCGCATGATCGCTCCGGCTGAGCGCATGCGACCGGAAGCCTTGTTCGAGTTCTTCTGCCGTCTGCGCGATCACCACGGCCTGCGTCTCGTTCCGGCGGACAGTCGCGACGCCCTGCGCGAGATGCTGGAAACGCTGAAGCGGGGCGAGCTCGTCATGTTCCTATCCGACCGCTACGTGCTGGGGGCAAGCGCGGAGGTGCCAGTTTTCGGTGAGCCGGTGAAACTGCCGACGGGGCCGTTCGCGCTAGCGTTGAAGAACAATGTGCCGCTCATGGCCGTCTTCTCGTGGCGGAATGATCTCAATTCGTATGGCGGGCGGTTTGTGCCGCTCAACGTGCCAGGTATATCTGATGAAGGAGGACCATCCGGCACGGGGCAGCCGGGAACGGCGACGCGCACCCGCACGGCGGATGCGACGCTGCGAGCGATGCGCGTCTTCATCGCCGAGCTAGAGAAAGTCATTGAGATGCATCCAGAGCAGTGGGTGGCGGCGCTCTCACCCATCTGGGAGTAGCTTGATCTCTAGGGCCAGCCGTGCGACACGACACACTCCGCATGCAACATGTGGGAGGGCCAGTCCCGCAGTCGTACAGACGGATCGGACTTTTGGCTAAGCAATCTTACGAGCGGCAGTCGCACTGGAGCCAATGCTGATTGGACCCGGGCGCCGCGATGGCAGTACGGTTGTGGACAGGGCTTCTCTCCTGACATACAATGCCAGGAGAGTGGGCGGCGTCCTGGAAGCGTCCCGCAGGGACGCCAACATTGTAGGAGAGCCGACGAAGCTCAAGTTGGGACACGGTTGACGGGGTCTCGCAGACAGATTGGAATCGCGCATATTGAATCAGGAACGTCACGTGAACGGATCAGGAGCTCGTGTCACTGGGAGCCGGCGTGGACTGGCCGACGTGCATATGCACACCAACTACAGCGACGGCACTGGATCCGTCGAAGAGGTGCTCGCCTTTGCACAGGAGCGCACCTCGCTGGATGTGATCGCCATTACAGACCACGATACTATTGAAGGTGCGCTGCGTGCGCGTGATCTGGCCGCGGAGCGCGACTATCGCTTCGAGGTGATCGTTGGCGAGGAGATCAGCACGCGCGAGGGGCACCTGCTGGCTCTTTTCCTGCATGAGCCTATCGCACCGGATCAGAGCATCGAACGCAGCATCGAGCTCGTTCATGCGCAAGGTGGGCTGGCGGTGGTCGCACACCCGTTCAATCGGGTCTTCCGCCACAGTGTTCAGCGATCTGTGATGAATCGTCTGTTGCGGCAGCCGGAGCTGCACCCGGATGGAATCGAGACGCTCAACGGCAGCTTTGCGGGTATTGGATCGTCGCATATTGCTATGACACTCGCCCGCACGGTCTATCACTGGGCGGAGACGGGCGGTAGCGATGCGCACACGCCCACAGCGGTCGGCTGCGCCCGCACGATCTTTCCTGGGCGCACGGCATCGGAGCTGCGCGAGGCGCTGCTGCGACGAGAGACGGCGCCGATTGGGGCATACTGGCAGCCGCGTGAGTACGTGGCATTTGTCTCGCATCGAATGGTGTATGGCGGGGGTGCGACGTATGACCACGTCGTGGCGGGACCAGGTACGCGCCGTGCCATGCTTGCTCGCTGGTCGCGCAGGCGGAGCACGAGCCGCGCCATGCAGAGCGCGTAACACCAGTTTGGGAGGGGCGGACGGAACTATGGGTGGAGCGAAACAACGCGGGCAGGTGGGCGCCCAGCCCAAGGGATGGACGTCGTGAAGATCGGACTCGTCTCGCCGTACGACTGGAATTATCCCGGCGGCGTACAGGAGCATATCTCACACCTCGCGACGGAGCTGCGCTCGCGCGGGCACACCGTGCGCATTCTCACACCGGCCACCGGCACGCGCGCCAAACAGGTGGAATATGGCGTGTACCGTCTTGGCTGGGCGGCGCCGTTGCGCATGAACGGATCGGTGGCGCGCGTCGCGTTCACGCCGGACTGGCGCGGACGCATCCGAGCGCTGCTGAAACGCGAGCAGTTCGACGTGCTGCATCTGCATGAGCCGTTCGCCTCCACGCTGCCGCTGACGATACTGCACCTTTCTGGTGTCTCAAACGCAATCTATGTTGCCACCTTCCACGCCTATGGTGGGCGCTACTTCACATCAACCAGCGAGTGGGCCTACTACTCCGCCAAACCCTTGCTAGGACGGTATTTCCGCCGGCTGCACGGACGTATCGCTGTCTCGCAGCCCGCACTGGATTTCGTTTCGCGCTTCTTCCCCGGTGAGTACCGCATCATCCCGAATGGGGTAGACGTGAATCGCTTTTCGCCAGGTACGCCGCCGCTGCCTCAGTTCATGGACGGCAAGCTGAATGTGCTCTACTTGGGGCGACTGGAGCCGCGGAAGGGCGCCAAGTTCCTGCTGCGGGCGATCCCGCTCATTCGCTCGCACTATCCGAACACACGGTTCATCTTTGGCAGCGATGGGCCGCTGCGCGAGGGCTTTGAGCGGCTGGTAGCGCAGCACGGCTGGCGGGACGTGGTCTTCACGGGGCGGGTGCCGGCGGAGCAGTTGCCGTCGCTGTATGCGTCGGCGCACGTGTACTGCGCACCCAACACGGGCGGCGAGAGCCAGGGCATCGTGCTGCTGGAGGCGCTGGCATCGGGCCGGGCGGTTGTGGCATCGAATATTCCGGGCTTTCGCACGGTGATCCGTGACCGGCAAGATGGACTGCTCGTGCCACCTAGACGACACGAGGATCTAGCGATGGCCGTCTGCCATCTGCTCGGCAACGAAGCGGAGCGGAACGCGCTGGCGGCGGCGGGCCGGCGGCGCGCTGAAGACTTTAGCTGGGAGCGCGTCGGTGGGCGCATCGAAGCGTATTATGAGGAGCTGCGTGAGCAGCTCGCCGACACACATGGCGCGCGCCGGCTGCTGATTCTGCCGCCAGAGCCGGCGGTGGTGTCGGGAGACGCACGGTAGTGGCACATCATCGCCACCGCGCGCGGCAATGATGCGGCTTCGACCCAAGATGCGTATTCCGTATCCTGCGTAGTGAGTCAGTGTGAAGATCGCCAGCCGCACCAAATTGCCCAGTCGCGCGGCTTTGAGGCAACCTATCTCGCTATAGTACAATAGACTCAGTGTAGTACCGGAGAGTACGCATGTTCGGGCCACGGATTCAGCAATATGCGCGACATATCGCCGAACTTGTCGTCAGCCCGCTCGTAGCCATCGGCCTGACGCCGAACATGGCGACGCTGCTTGGTCTGCTACTGAACTGCGCGACGGCGGCGGTAATTGCCACGGGGCACCTGCATATCGGTGGCGCGATGCTGCTATTTGCTGGTCTCTTTGACATGGTAGACGGGGCGCTGGCCCGCATTCGCGATATGAAGACCACCTTTGGGGCGTTCTTCGATTCGACGCTGGACCGCTTCTCGGAAGGCATTGTGCTGCTGGGAATTATCCTGTATGCGATGCAGCAACCCGCCACACCGGCGCGCACCTGGCTTGTTGCCTTGACGTACGTCGCTGGGCTAAGCTCTCTGATGGTGAGCTACACCCGCGCCCGCGCCGAAGGGTTGGGCCTTGAATGTAAAACTGGGCTGATGGCTCGGCCGGAGCGTGTGCTCCTGCTGGCCGCTGGCCTCATTATCGGCGGAGCCGCGTGGCTCCTGTGGGTGATTGGTATTCTCGCAGTGACGAGCACGTACACATCGGTGCAGCGTATCGTCGTCGTCTGGCACACTATCCGGCGCGCGCAGGTCGCACCGGCCGTTCCTCCAGGTGTATGGAGTGAGCGCAGTAGCACGCAAGATTCTTCCGCCAGCGACACCGCTGCCCTGGACGGGCATACTCCGCGACGTGATACCTCCTCCACAGCGGGCTTGCGTAAGTCCGACTCCGCCCCAAGCTAGTCCATTTCGGTGTCAGCCGGCTCGATGCCGGCCCGCACCGGCCAGCGCCGCGTGATGTCCAGCACATGCGCGACACACCGACGAGAGAGCGCTTCCGTCCCGAACCATATACCTGGAGGGCGGCAAGCTGGGAGAGATATGATATCGGGTTGAGGTTGGCGATTGCGCGACTGTAGCCAGACGTAGCAATGAACTTCGCGGCGCCTCGTGGCACACTCGCCGTGCTATCGCGTCTAGCACGTCGCTCGTTGACGAACAGACCAGCAAGTAGCCATTCCTAGAATGTCTTACGTCGCAAATCGCTCCTCCCCGATCACCATCTTCGCGCTCCTCTCGGCAACAGAAGCAGGAGAAATATGAGTCAGTCTACCCTCGAACCTAATCTCGCGCCTGAGGGTTCCCCCTCGGAGCCATCCGCCGCGCGGCAGGGAAACGCCACGCATCGGCGCCGTCGCCCGGCCTCTCACAAGACGCAGCAACCGCACCCAGAGCAGGCAACACCCGCCTCGCCCGCTGGAGAATCCGCTGCCACGCCCGAAACGTCCGTCGTTCCCGTAACACACCCCAAACCCAGTCAGCCAGACGCGACCGCGCCGGCAGGCGCGCCGCCTGAAACAACTGAGACCTCGCGTGCGCGTCCAGGTGGCCGCAGTCGGCGCCGCACGCCAAGCGGGCGCAAGAGTGATGTGCAGTTGGTGATCTCGCCCGCCACTGGTGGCGACAACGCGGCTGAGACAGCGACCGCGCAGAATACACCGATCACCCCCACCGCCGACGTGCGCGTAGTGCCCGTTACCATGGATTCAGCCGCGCCCACCACGCCGCTCGCAAGTGAGCCCGCCGCTCAGGCTGTGCCAGCGACGGAGACGCCCACCGCGCTGCGCCGCTACCGCTTCGACCGCAAGGCGACCGCCGCGCCCTATGCGCCCGCGTCTCGTCCTGAGCGATTGAGTGGGGTGCTGACACCGCCGCCTTCCGCGGAGCCTGAGGTCCTACCTGAGCCCGCCCCTGAGCCCGCGTTCGAGTCAACCGCGCGTGAGGTGGCCGAAGCGCACCCAGAGTTTGGGTCCGCTGACTTAGAGGGAGCCGCGCCGGAAGAAGAGACCCCAGCAAACGATGCCATAGATGATATCGTCTCCGCACTGGGCTTGCGAGACGCCGCGCCGCGTCGCGAGCCGCTGCGCCTACCTGTAGAGCCCACCGCGCCCGCCGTTGAGGACGCAGAAGCAGAGGCCGGAGAACCGTCCGACGCGGAGATCGGCACCGCCACCGACACGGAGACGGCAGGCACGACACGCCGCCGCCGCCGCCGCCGCCGTGGAGGGTCGCATACCGCCGGCGCTGGCGAAGAAGATGCGGAAGAGATGCTCGCCGCAGAGTCACCGGCCGAACCCGCACCACGAACCCGCAACCTGCGCAAGCCCGCTGCAGCGCCTACCCCCGCTCCCATCACCGAGCCAGAGCATGCCAGCCGCAACGGTTACGAGCAGTACGCCGCGCCCGAATATGAAGCTGAGTACGAGCCGCCATACACTCCCTATGGTCAGGCGGAGCGTCAACCGTGGACTGTGTCGCAAGGCCAGACGCAGATCGGCCAGCCAGAGAGTCCGTTTGGATCGCCGGAGCCGAGTGTCGTGCGCGGATTTGGCCCACAGCCGCGCGGTGTGGCGGGACCGGCGCGCGAGACATTCGCGCGAACAGGGCGCACGGAGCGCATAGATACGCCGCCGATGTCGTCGAACCAGCTTGCCAATATGGTGACACATGCTCTCCAGCAGCAGACTGACCGGCTACTCAACGAGTTCCGCTATCACCCACAGTCGCCAGGCATGACGGTCATGTTCCCTGCGTTCCCGTCAACCGAGCGCGTTGGTGTCTTTGTGGATGTCGCGAATCTGCTCTACTCGTCACGTAACATGCGTATCACGGTTGATTTCGGCAAGCTGCTGGAATTCCTACGAGGGAACCGGCGCATCATCCGGGCGCACGCCTATGCGCCGACGAATCCTGATCCACGCGCCGACCAGGCTTTTCTGGATCCGGTGAAGGGTCTGGGTTACCGCATCACGACGAAGAACTACAAGACCTTCGCCAGCGGCGCCAAGAAGGCCGACATGGATCTCGACCTCTGTATGGATATCGTGCGCATAGTGGATGCCGGCGCCGTAGATACGATCGTGCTGGTCAGCGGTGACAGCGACTTCCTACCGCTGCTGGAATACTGCTCCGACCACGGCGTGCGCGTGGAGGTAGCTGCCTTCGAGGACGCCGCCGCCGCTATCTTGCGCCAGAGCTGCGACCTCTTTATCAATCTCTCGATGGTGAACGATATTCGTATGTAGGTAGGGCGACGTTCCGAACGAGCGACGGCCACTCTCACCTGCGAGAGTGGCCGTTCGGTGCTTTGATTGAGCGCTGGCGCTGGAAACTTACGTGAGCGCAAACGAGGAGACGCCATGAGCGATACGGATGCTCTCCCAACTCTGTTATTCGAGACGCAACACGATTGGGAAACATGGCTCGACGAGCATCATGCTGCCACCTCCGGCCTCTGGCTCAAGTTCGCCAAGAAGGGAAGCGGCATGCATTCCATCTCGTATGCGGCGGCGCTGGAGAGCGCCCTCTGCTATGGCTGGATTGATGGTCAGAAAGCTGCTTTCGATGACCAGCACTGGCTCCAAAAATTCACGCCGCGCCGCCCAAAGAGCATCTGGTCGAAGGTGAATCGTGAGAAAGCGGAAGCGCTCATCGCTACCGGCAGGATGAGGGCGGCAGGGCTGCGGCAGGTCAATCTGGCGCAAGCCGATGGCCGCTGGGAAGCTGCCTACGACGCACAATCCACGATTCAGATACCCCCAGATTTCCAGAGCCAGCTCGATCAACACGCGGAGGCCAGGGAGTTCTTTGCCAGTCTGAACAGCGCCAACCGCTATGCGATCCTGTTCAGAATCCATACAGCGAAGAAACCCGAAACCCGCGCCGTCCGCATCCAAAAGCTCATCGAGATGCTCTTACAGCGCCAGACATTTCATCCGTAGGCACCTGCTTGCCTACTCACCGCTGCTCGATACTTCATCGCGAACACGGCGGTAGCCGGCATCGTGCGCCTCGTCCTCGCTGATGAAGTAGACGCGGTTCTCTTCGGCGGGGAGATCGTCAGCATCGGCGGCATGATAGACCATCGTGTGGATGTTGCCCACAAACATCGCGTTCCGCGCATCATCGTCATCCACCGGCGCACTCCCGTCGGCCTGGGCAGTGGCGGGCGTTGTGTTCGTTGTAAGCGCCGGTGGCATCAGTGGACCCGCCTGGTCAGGCGCTGGCGTACGCACGTCTGGAGACGCCATTACGGGTACGGACGCCGCACCGTTCCTGGATGTCACGCTTGCGGTTCGCTCATCGCGCCGGCTGATTTCCTCAGCCATCACTTGCGCCGCGGCGTGTGGGTGATGGCCATTCCCATTAGAAGAAATGGGCAGATCGAGCATGGGTTCTTCTCGTGCCAGGTGCATGCGCCGGCGCACGAGGAAATACGCGCCTGTGCCGGCGGCCAGCAGCCCGATGCTGACGCCCGTAAGCCAGATTGCCGCGCTGACATTGCCGCGCGCCGGCGCTATCTGCTCAATAGCCTCCTGTGCCTTTTGGCGAGCGCCATTTCTTCGGAGCGGATTCCATGAGCGCACATCGCGCAGGCGCGCTTCCGCTTCTTCGCGCCATGCGCGTGCCTGCTCAGCCGCTCGCAGATCATTCCACCGCTTGAGCAATGGTGTCAGTAGCGTTGCGGAAGCCAACCCTACTTGGAACCACTGCCTGCCCAAATCGTAGCGATCGCGCAACGAATCGAATTGTCGCATAGATTTTGTCCTTTCAGCGAAACCGCTGGACTGGATGTACTTCTCGTTTCCGGTGTGCAATACGCACCGCGTATGCCATGAATGCAGGTAGTCGGTGTGTTCTCGTGCACTACACACGTACGGACGAGAGCGCCGGCTGGTAAGACACATCCATCCCGGCGCTTATATTCGGCGCTTGACACGACGGCGATTTCACCGCTACAGTGATTCTGCACGCTGACGCGACTTCCGCGGCGGACCATACCGCCGCACTCCACATTGTAAGTCGCGTGCCCAACTGGCGCGCGCCCAGCAGAAGAGGGTTTGCTTCATGAAGATACGCAAAGCCGTTATCCCCGCCGCTGGATTGGGCACCCGCGTGCTTCCGGCCACCAAAGCCATTCCCAAAGAGATGCTGCCACTGGCTGACAAGCCCACCATCCAGTACATCATCGAAGAGGCGGTCCAGTCGGGGATCGAGCATGTGATCATCGTTACAAGCCGTACCAAGCGCTCCATCGAGGACCACTTCGATGAGACGCCGGAGTTGCGCGCCGCACTGGAGAAGAAAGGCGACCAGGTTCGGCTGGATATGCTGGAGCACATCGAGACAATGGCGCAGATCAGCTTCACGCGACAGCCGCGCCCACACGGCCTTGGTCACGCGATTCTCATGGCGAAAGACCTCGTGGGTGATGAGCCGTTCGGCGTGCTGCTCGGCGACGATCTTGTGGTGAACCAGAGCCGTCCTTGTCTGCGTCAGCTCATGGATGTCCATGAGCGCCACGGTGGCTGCGTGCTTGCCGCTATGCGTGTGCCGCGTGAGCAGATCAACCGCTACGGCAACATTGATCCCGCCGGCAACGTGGACCCCCGCACATACCGCGTTCGCGACCTCATCGAGAAGCCGAAGCCGGAGGAGGCGCCCTCCGACCTGGCCGTTATCGGGCGCTACGTGCTAACACCGGATATCTTCGCGGCGCTGGAGCGTACCGCGCCTGGCGCGGGCGGTGAGATCCAGCTAACTGACGGTCTGCGTGGTCTGCGTGAGCGTGAGCCCATCTTCGCGTACGAGTTCGAGGGCACCCGCTATGATACAGGCGACCCCATCGGCTATCTCACCACATCCATCGCCTTCGCGCTGGAACGGTCCGATCTGGCTCCCGGCCTGAAGGCCTATCTGCGCACGCTCTCGCTAGACTGACACCATCCAGTACGGTACACTAGAGGGCGGCGCGATCACACGTGCCATGCGGACGGCAGTCCGTGAATACACAGGTTTGAGGGAGTATCACGAGATGGCGGACGAACAGCAGAGCGCCGCGCCCGCAGCTGGCGAGTCGGGCGCGCTGCCCTTGGCGGGCCGAATCGCGCTGGTGACGGGAAGCAGCCGAGGTATTGGGCGCGCTACCGCCTTGCGGCTGGCGGGCATGGGCGCCGATGTGGCGATCAACTATCGCAGCGACGAGCCGGGCGGCATAGAGACGCGCGCCGCCGTGGAGGCAATGGGCCGTCGCGCCGTCGCCATCAAAGCCGATGTGAGCAATGAGGCGGACGTGATTGAGCTGTTTCGCGCGGTCGAGAGCCAGCTTGGTCCCGTTACTATCCTCGTCAATAATGCGGGCACCACGTACGACCGTCTGATGCTCCAGATGAAGCTGGAGGAGTTCGAGAGCGTCCTGCGCACGAATCTCATCTCAGCGTTCCTCTGCACTCGTACGGCGCTGCGTCCTATGCTGAAGGCGCGCTGGGGGCGCATCGTCAATGTCGCTTCGATCTCTGGTTTGATGGGGCAGGTTGGTCAGGCCAACTACGCCGCCTCCAAAGCCGGCCTGATCGCGCTTACCAAGTCCACTGCCCGCGAGGTGGCCAGCCGCAACATAACGGCCAACTCCGTCGCGCCTGGCTACATTCCCACTGAGCTAACCTCGACGGTCTCAGACGATTTCCGCAAGTATTACCTCGACATCACCCCGCTCAAGCGCTACGGCACCGCCGAAGAAGTTGCCGCCACGATCGCTTTCCTCTGTAGCCCCGAAGCCGGATACATCACCGGCCAAACGATTGCGGTGGACGGCGGGATCAGCATGCAGTGACATGCTCCCCTTCCCTGTAGGGATGGGGATTCTCGGTTCACCCCCGCAGGTAGTCCCGCACGGCACCCCTGCGGGATGTTTGTCGTCTTTCAGGCAACCCGGCTTGCATCCCCACGTCTGAAGACAGGGGCACTCAGCCGGTTTCCCCCGGAAGGCGCTAATTACAGCTCACCTCATAAGCTACCGACGTCGCGCCGTCGTTCGCGGTGAATGTCAGCGTGCCGTGCGCCGGTTTCGCGTTCGTCACTTTCACATAAATGCTCGCGGTGGCGCCTGCCTTGAGGGTACCGTGCGTCGCCGAGAGACTGAGGCCCAGTGGCGTCTTGATAGACCACGTGATTGTTTGCGGCCCGGTGTCGCGCAGCGTCAGCTTGATGGTGTCATTCTTGCCGGAGCAGGCCAGCGTAATCTGTTCCGGTGCGACAGTGAGGTACGATATCGGCGTGGAAGGAGTGGACGACAGAGATTGTCGCGCCAGCGTGAGCAGCGCCGTGCCCATCGCCAGCAACATAATGGCGATGCCGACCACCAGCCATTTGCGTGGCTTCGCCCATGCCAGCAGCGCGTGCGCCCCAACGGATGCGTCAGCGCGCAGCCAGCTCCAGTCGCGCTCCGATATTCGTGGCGCTGCGTGTCGCTCTTCGGGTGGCGGCATGAAATCGCGCAGCCGCCGGAAAGGCTGCGATGTTGACGATGTCTGCATTGCAGGTGGCGTAGCAACTGGTAAGGAAGCGCCCGGAGCGAGCGGCGGCGTCGGGATTACGCCTCCATTGATACTGTTAGCAGTCACTGCGGCAACGTTGGAGACAGGCGATGACTGGTGCGGCTCTGGCACGAGCGGATTCCACTCTTCCGCCGACAGGGGAACGATGAACGAGCCAAGTGATTCGAGATCGCGCAGCAGCGCCGCCACACGGTCCAGCGGCGTGCCGACACGTGCGTCGCCCAGCGTCCGTTCGAGCGGCAAGTCGCCCCGCTCGCGGACTGGTATCATGCGCAGCCGCTGTGCCACCATGCGTAGTGGGCGCACGACGCCGTAGAGAACGGATGCCTCGTCGTTGAATTGCGCAATTGCTTCGCGGTCGCCATGCAGCCAGTGTGGCCCCGTATCCGCCGCGAATTCGGCGAGCCGCGTGATGAGCGCATCCACTGTGATGTCGGGGAACTGATCGGCAAGCAGTAGCAGACGGGAATCCGCATCGCGCCACGCGCGCGCGGGCAGCCCCGCCGCCACGATAGCATCGCCTAATCGGGTCGTCGCGCGGTGGAGATCCGCCACCAACTCGACCACTTCCATCATCACGCGACGTGGATCATTCAGCGCCTCATAGGCATCATCTTCGTCGGTGGCCGCCGCACCCAGATCGTTCTGGTCGTACTCGTCCATTACACCTTACCGCAAGCAAACATCGTCATTCCCGCCTAGTGTACACGTGCGCCGCGCATCTGTACAGCGAGATAGGAGCCTCCAGGAAACGCCTCTGAGCATGGTATGGACTACCTGTGACCGCGCCGGCTCGTCACGCTGCCCGCACCGTACCTGCCAGCACTTCGCGCGCCGTCTCCAGGAACGCCACCAGCGCCTGGGAGAGCCACTTGTCCTTGTGCCAGATGATCTGTGTCACGATCCGCAGCTCGTCGCCCGCCCAGCGCAGCGCGACCAGCCGCTCCGCCGCGATGTCCGCCGCCACCGTCACTTCTGGCAGCACGGCGATACCCATGCCTGCCATGACGAATTGTTTGATCGCCTCGATGCTGCTAAACTCCATTGTGGCCGCCGGCCGCACACCACCCGCCGCGAGCACTCGCTCGAAAAGATTCCGGTAGCTGCATCCTATCTCCGTCAGCAGCAGCGGCTCGCCTTCCAGATCGGCGGTAACCACCCGCTGTCGCGCGGCAAACGGATGTTCCGGCGGCGCGACTATCACCATCTCCTCCGTCAGCAACGGCTCGACGTGCAGACTGGCTGACGATGGCCCCGGCTCCTCCAGCGCGAACGCGACATCCAGCGTACCCTCCGCCACCAGCCGCCGCACCTCCGCAAAGGGCGCGGGACGCAGCAGCAGTCGCACACGGGGATAGCGCGAACGGAACTCGCGCAGCAAGGCGGGCAACCGATATGTGCAGAGCGTCTCCGGTGCGCTGATTACCAGCGTTCCCATTGGGTCGGTGCTTTCGCCGACCACGGCGCGCGCCTCTTCCGCCAGGTTGATCATCCTATCCGCATACGCGAGTAACCTCCGGCCCGCGTCCGTCAGTAGCACCCGCTTGCCCAGCCGGTCAAAGAGCGGCGTCCCCAGCTCCTCTTCGAGCGCCTGTATTTGCGCCGTCACACTGGATTGCACGTAACCCAGCGCCGCCGCTGCCCGCGTAAAATTCAACGTTTCCGCCACTGCCCGAAACGTGGCTAGCTGCCGCAGCTCCATCACGCTCTCCCATCACATTTTTCGATGATTGGCATCACTATCATTCATTGGACACGATGATACCACGCGGATACACTGTGTACCAGGGGTGTGTGACCAGCAAAGATCTGCAACGCCTGCGACGTGAATGGTGTTACAGCTATCAGACCGGGAGCACACCGGCCACAGGAGGAGAGCGGAAAGCATGACGACGATGATGTTTGAGCCGCGTGTCAAGTCGCGGCAGGAGGAGCAGTTTCGGATTCAGCTGCTCAAAGCAATTAACACGGGTCGGGACGCCTGGAGCCGCGAGGCGCGTGCGCTGCTCGCGCTGGCGCAAGAGCGTGGCATCGCGCTCGACGACAACGCGCTGATCTACAGCGATGTGCGCGACTTGCAGACGATACAGACGCGGCTCCAGGTCGTACGACGCTAAGACTGGTGGAGCGGAAGGATCACCGCTTCACGCCCTTGATGTAGCGCACGGTGACCGTGCCCAGCACGCAGAATATCACGAATGACACGAACAGGAAGCTATAGCCAAGCTGTTTGTTCCCAAGGTCGGCGCCAATCGCGAGCAGCGCGCCGCCGAAGATTGCCGCGAGTACCTGCGGAATCGTCAGCCCAATATTCCAGACGCCCATGTCACGGGCATACGTTTCTTCTCGTGGCAGCACATCGGCCACTAGCGCCCAGTCCACACTTACGTACGCGCCGTAACCCAGGCCAAAGATCGCCGCCGCGCCCAGCGCCAGCGTGAGCACATGTCCCGGCACGAGATACGGCGCCAGCACGAAGGCCGCGCCCACTACCGCCATAAATGCGCCCGACACATAGACCATGCGCTTACGTCCGTAGCGATCCGAGGCGCGCCCGGCGATAAGCGAGGCAATCAGCGCCGTGACGGTGAGGATGACGATAAAGAGTGTCGTGTCGCCAGTCGGATTTTTCGAGCCGGCAACGTCCTGCATGTAGTATTGCAGAAAGTTCTGCACCATGTAGACGCCCATCATCACGAGCATCCGGGTCAGGACCACCCAGCTAAAATCGGGATCGCGCCGGGGGCGGAAGTCGAAGGCGTAGGCTGCGCCGATGCCCGCCACTACCACTGCCAGCAGTTGAATAACGCCCAACGTGTTGTCATTGAGCGTCAGCCCAATGGGCAGGCGGACAAGTCCCAGCGCCGCGCCCGTTACCACGACTACCGCCAGCAGCGTCAGCAAAAGCGAGCGCCCGGTGTGGACACCGCCGTGCGCCGTCGTACCAACCTGCTCACGCGACCATGGCTGCTCATGCACCGTGACTACCGTGAGCACAGCCATCAGGACGATAACGACCGCAACGGAGCCGTACGCGAGCATAATCTTCGCGTCAAATGTGCCAAGCGACTGCGTTCCCTTGGCAAGCGCATCCGTATTGAAGCCAATGAGCGCGGGCACCACCGCGCCGCCGATCTGGCCGAGGAAGAGCGCCAGCCCCATGATCCCGGAGGCCGCGCCGCGCTGCTCCTTTGACACCAGGTCAGGCAGCAGCGCGTGAAAAGGGGAAACGGCGGCATTATTGGCGAGCTGCGTCAGCATCAGCGCGCCCATGAGAATGAGCAGACTCGGTGCCAGCGCGTTGCCGCTGCCGTCGGCGGTCGCCACTAGCGGCGCCAGCGCCATCAGTCCCAGACCCACGACGTTCAGCAGCGTGCCGCCCAGGATGTACGGGCGCCGGCGCCCGAAGCGTCCCGGCGTGCGGTCGCTGAGCAGACCGAAGAGCGGATTGGCCAGGAGCGCCACAATGAGGCCTGGTGCCAGCACCACCGCAAGTGATAATGCTTTGTGCCCATCCACCCAGGTGGCGCGCGCTGCCAGCGAGCCAGCGGGAGCCGCGCGCAGCAGCAGCCCGTAGACCTGCGCCGGAATCAGGAGCAGCAACAGCGCGGACCAGTGAAATGTATTGGCGAACCAGAAGATGCTAATGGCAACCAGCTCACCCAGCCGGCGATGTGGCAATCGCGCTTCGAGAAGGTTGCCTGCGCTACGTGGAATACTCGCGGCCGTCTCCATAGACCTGCTCCCTTCGTCGGTGTCGGTTGTCCTACGAGCCGGATCTGAGCTTCCGGCTGCTCGCCAGTCCGCGCCCAGTGTTGCGTACCTGTATACCAGATTTCGCGGCGGTTGTCTGTAGTCAGCGTCATAGTTTGACAGACTCGCTGGCTCTTCCCATGCGCTTGTGCTACAATCGGAGAAGATATGGCCTGGTGATATCAAACAATATTGATAATTGGACCAGGCCAATGTGAGTTCCAGCCGCCGGGGGCGCGGCGACAGCGTAGTCAGCGATGTGCGTGGCGAAGTGCCGCGCCGGGAAGGCGATTTCACATGGAGAAGCGAACGGGAACGGTCCAGGTCAAGCGGAACTTTCCAGAGATGCTCAAGGGCGGCGTCATCATGGATGTCGTCAACGCTGAGCAGGCCAAAATCGCGGAGGAGTCCGGCGCCTCAGCCGTGATGGCGCTGGAGCGCGTGCCGGCGGATATTCGCGCGCAGGGCGGCGTGGCGCGCATGAGCGATCCCGAGTTAATCCTGGGCATCAGAGAAGCCGTTACGATTCCCGTGATGGCTAAATGCCGCATCGGCCATTTTGTCGAGGCGGAGATCATCCAGGCGCTTGGCGTAGATTGCATTGACGAGTCGGAGGTGCTGACACCCGCCGACGAGGAATACCACGTCAATAAGCATCTCTTCGATATTCCGTTTGTTTGTGGCGCCCGCAATCTCGGCGAGGCGCTGCGCCGCATTGGCGAGGGCGCGGCGATGATCCGCAGCAAGGGCGAGGCGGGCACGGGCAATATCGTCGAGGCGGTGCGCCACCTGCGCGCCATCACCGATGGCATCCGCAAGCTCACTGTCGTGCCTGAGGAAGAGCTGATGACCATGGCGAAGGAGCTGGGAGCGCCATATGGGCTGGTTCGCGAGGTCCGCGAGCTGAAGCACCTGCCGGTCGTTCTCTTCTGCGCGGGCGGCGTCGCCACCCCCGCGGATGCCGCACTGGTGATGCGCCTCGGCGCCGATGGCGTTTTCGTCGGCTCCGGCATCTTCAAGTCGTCCGATCCGCTGCGCCGGGCCAAGGCCATCGTCAAGGCTACGACGCACTTCGAGGATTCTACCGTTCTGGCCGAAGTCTCGCGCGGGTTGGGTGAGCCGATGCGCGGATTAGAGCTTTCCACTATTCCCGCGCCGGAGCTCATGGCTCAGCGCGGTTGGTAGCCCCCGTAGCGGAGGGGCGTCCGGTGGACGCCCGCCGGGGAGAAGCATGAGGTCATCCCAAACGGACTTGCCTCATGGGTTGTGAGCATCTCGAGAGACAAACGGCCGGATGGCTTCGTGGTACAATGGTATCAGCGAACGCGGAGACTTCCGGCCAGACAACATGGTATCCGGCTCGTAACCGAATACCCGAACGAAGCGTAAACTGCATATGACACGCATCGGAGTTCTGGCACTACAGGGAGACTTCCGCGAGCACATTCGCATGCTGGAAGTGGCTGGCGTGCAGGCGCATCCCGTCCGGCTCCCGCGAGATCTGGCGGATGTGAATGGCATCGTCATTCCTGGCGGCGAGAGTACGGTCATGGGCAAGCTCATGATCGAGTACGGGCTGGACCAGCCGCTCCGTGACCTGATCGCGCGGGGCATGCCTGTCTGGGGCACCTGTGCCGGCATGATCTTGCTCTCGCGCGAAACGGATAACGCGCTCAGTGGGCAGCCGCTGCTGGCCGCGATGAACATTCGGACACGGCGTAATGCTTTTGGCCCGCAACGTGCGAGTTTCGAAAGTGAGCTTGCGGTTCCCACACTGGGTGAGAGGCCGTTCCATGCGGTATTCATCCGAGCACCCGCCGTTGAGAAAGTAGGCGACGGAGTCGAGGTGCTGGCGCGGCTAGACGATACGCCTGGCGGCACTGGCGCCATCGTTGCGGTTCGGCAGGGCAACCTGCTCGGCACCGCGTTCCATCCGGAGGTGACAGAAGACGCGCGGTTCCACGAGTATTTCCTCGGACTCGCGCGAGCGGCTGGCAGGTAGGCACTCATTCGGGTGCTCATCGCCCCGCTCCACGCGAGCTTTGAGGTGCTTGGAGGTCCTGCTCTCCCATGGGAGAGTCGAAGGATTTCCGCTGGAGGGCTGCATCGCGGAATGATACGGCCAGTACCCTACGTTGATCTGCCGGGTATCGTCTTCGCGCTCGACCGATGGATGCGAGCGCGTAACGGCGAGTACGCCAACTTCGTGATTGCTCCTGCCTATGAGGAGCCGCGCAGCGGCGTCGCCGCTCTCGTCAGCGCCATCTGGCCGTTCACTCCAAATGCCCTCACGTGGATCTGTGAGGACCGCTGGCACCCGTTGGGAGTCGCCCAGGCGCGTGCCCGCCCCGGATCGCAGGCGTGGGACCTTCTCTATCTTGCCGCTATGTCCTCGCCCGGTGGCCAGCCCCCAACCACCCCACAAGACGATGTGCTGCTCGAGCTCGTACAGTACGCTCTTAACGCTGCCCTGATGCGCGGCGTTCACCGCTTCTTCGCCGCCATGGACGACGAGCGCCCCGAGTTGGAGCTGTTTGGCAAGATGGGCTTCCAGCGTTATGCGCGGGAGCTTACTTACTGGCTGCCATCCCCGATGGATACGACTGATGCGCCCGCACCAACGACCGCCAGTACGATGACTTCTTCCTCTATCCGGCCCTCCATCACGCTGGCCTCCCATCTGCCGCGCTTGCGCACGGCCTCCGCGTTGCTGGAGCACGGAGACGCGATCCACGCCGATCTGCCCTTGCGCGGTTGGCACCGCCATGATGCCTGGGGACTCCTGCGGCTCTACGATGCGAGTACGCCACGACGTGTGCAGATGGCTGAGGGCCTGACCAGCGACGAGTTCGTCTCCACCCGTGCGGGCGGTGGGCGAACCTGGTATCTCCCGCTCGTGGAGCCGCGGAGCGCGGCCTTCGTCCACGATCGCGGCGTCCGCCTTGGCGGATGGATACGACTGCGCTTTGGGCGCGGTACACTGCCGCATCAACTCTGGGTCATGGCGCATCCCGACGAGCCGGATGTGCCCCAGGCGCTCGTACGCTTTGGCTTGCGTCTCCTCGCCGCCGATGGGCCGCGCCCCGTCGTTTGCCAGGTACGTGAGTACGAAGGCAATGTCGTTGACGCGCTCCGCGCCGCCGGCTTCGAGCACCATGGCACACAGGCGCTGTTGGTGCGCCACCTCACGATGCGTGCGCTGGTGCAGCGCGAAGTTCCCGCTGTGGAATCTCGAGTGGTGTATGGCGTGCGCGGACTGGGAACAGCCCAAACACGTTTAGCCAAAGGTGAAAAGACACACTATGCAACAAACGATCACTGACGATCTCGACGCGCTGCTCTCCGTCTTGCCACCCCGCGTGCGCGAGACTATTCTCACTCTGGAGGACCGCGGCGACCTTCTCGAGATTGTCCTGGACCTTGGGCGTTTGCCTGAGGGCCGTTTCCCAGCACGGGAGGTGATCTTGAGCGATAGCCCGGTAACCGGGGAGGACCTGGAGTATGTGGTGGGGCGGATCGGGCAATTTGGGGATGACAACCGGGCGGGGATTGGGCGGACGCTGCACCGCATCAGTGCGCTGCGCAACCGGCGTGGGGAGGTGGTGGGGCTGACCTGCCGGGTGGGGCGAGCGGTGCGCGGGACGGTGGCGCTCATTCGCGATGTGGTCGAGCAGGGGCGCTCGATCCTGATCCTGGGGCGGCCAGGAGTGGGCAAGACGACG
>DATGEP010000408.1:0-1232 GCA_035310125.1 Ktedonobacterales bacterium | reverse complement strand
CCGAGTCGATCCGTGAGCCTCTCGACGAGGCCGTTCTGCCACGCGAGCGTGGTGCCATCGGGGATCCCTGATCCGCATTGCACGAATGCCGCATACAAAAGCAGGACCGAATGCGCGTCGCGGTCCGCGAAGCAGATGATGTGGCGCTTCGTCCGACGGAAAAGCATCAGTTACGTGCAGCTGCCCACTGGGCAGTCGGAAGTGCGAACTCCTAGCAGGATGTTGAAAAATTCCTCTCCGATTGGATCGACCGCTGGTTGAGCATCTGTATAGTTTAGTGAGGGGCGGTGGGGTTGAGGAGGGAGAGGAAGATGCGGGGATACGATCGGCCACAGAGCACGATGCTGACCTTAGTGAACCCCGAGCAGCGAGTACCGGCCAAGCATCCGATCAGACTGATCAAGGAGCTGGCCGAGGTAGCGCTCAAAGAACTCTCGCCGCTGTTCGAGCAGATGTACAGTGAAGTGGGCCGGCCCTCGATCCCGCCGGAGCGGTTGCTGAAGGCTTCGCTCTTGATGGCGCTGTATACGGTGCGCAGCGAGCGAATGTTCTGCGAGCAGTTGGATTACAATCTTTTGTTCCGCTGGTTCCTTGACCTAAACTGGGACGAGCCAAGCTTCGACCACTCGACCTTTAGCCGCAATCGGGGGCGGTTGCTGGAGCACGACGTGGCAGGTGAGTTTTTCCGCACGGTGGTGGCGGAGGCGCGCGAGCTGAGGCTGACCAGCGATGAACACTTCACGGTGGACGGCACGCTGATCGAGGCGTGGGCCTCGCTCAAGAGCCTGCGCCCCAAGGGCGAAAAGCCCAGCGATCGTACGCCTCCGGATGATCCCGGCAATCCGAGCGTGGACTTCCACGGCGAACGGCGCCAAAACGCGACCCACCAGTCGACGACTGATCCGGAAGCGCGGCTGGCGAAGAAGGGCGCCGGCAAAGAGGCTAGGCTTTGCTACACCGAAAGCGTGCTGATGGAGAATCGCAACGGACTAATGATCGATCTGCGCGTGGGTCAGGCCACTGGTCGAGCCGAATACGAGCAAGGGCTCGATATGCTCCAAGAGATTCGCGGACTGCGCCGGATCACGGTGGCCGGCGACAAGGGCTACGACACGGCGGGATTCGTGGCGAGCTGCCGCGCGCTCAATGTCACACCACACGTGGCGCAGAATGAGCGGCGACCCGGAGGCTCGGCGCTCGACCTGCGCACCACCAATTGGCCGGGCTACGCG
>DATGEP010000407.1:0-21303 GCA_035310125.1 Ktedonobacterales bacterium | reverse complement strand
ACCTCCCAGGACGCGGAGAGGACCGCCTGGGTGTAGCTCCAGGCGAGGAGGCGCTCGCGCGGATACCCCAGCCGCTCGGCCAGGATATCCGCGCGGCGGGCGAATTGCCGCGCGGGCGCTGTCCACGTCTCCATCCGGCCGTAGGGATTGTTCATCAGCGCACCGGTCTCGAAACCGGGATCTCCCACGATACCCTTGGGATCAATCGCCAGCCAGGGTGCGCGCTGGGTGGAGACGATATTGTCGTGGTGGAGGTCGCCATGCAGCACGCGCTCGTCGAGCGCCGAGGCCAACAGCTCAGCCGCTAAACGTTCCGCGCGGGAGAGCAACCCCTCCGGCAGTGGTCCCGCACCGCCATCATGCATCTCCCGCACCCGCGCGAAAGCCCGCAGCCGGCGCGCGAGGGTGATGAAGGAGTGGGTGGCGGGCACTGGATGCCACAGTGCGCGCATCACCTCCGCGGCGATTCCGGTGGCGGCGTCGTCATCGTCCAGGCGGGCGAGTGGGAGGCCGGGAAAGGCGCGCTCCATCAGCAGCGCGCAGTGCTCGGTGTCCGCCTCTAACAGGCGCACGGCACCATCGCCGTCGCACAAGCGCAGAAACGCGATACCCGTCCGCGCTTCATCCTCCGGCACCCCCACCTTCAACACCGCCGGAGAGCCATCCGCGCGGACCACTGGCGCGACATAGTTGAACGAAAGCCCGCCGAATGGCGGCAAAATGTCGAGGTTCCATCCACGAGCATACATCGCAAGCAAGTCCGGCAGCTCGACTAGCCACGCCGCGCCGCGCTCACCAAAATAATCAGCGATGAACGCCGCGAAATAGGTGGGAACGTCGCGCTCGGTCATGCGCCGCGACTCCTTCGTTCACCCGCGACTACTGCGACTACAGTGCTGAGCCGATCACCAGGCGGTGAGATTCGCGCTGGATGGCTGCCGAATTGTATCATGCCTACTCCACTACCGGAAACGCACGAAATGTGTGCGTTGCCCACCCCCATCAGCAGGGTGTCACCCTCTAGGCCGCGAGCGCCCACGAGAACGGGAACTATCATACCATCCGTCCAGACACGTCCTTGTCGAATCCCCGTTTCCGCCTCGCGATGGTGCTGAATTGGAGCCCATCGCGAGTATGAGAAATTAAAGGAGTGACGACTCGTAGTGCGGCAGAATCGGCAGCCGTTGACATAGCATACGCTCCTGGCATACCATTGCTCGCACCAGGCATGTCTGCGGCCCCTGTTCCGCGCGTGCCAGCGCCGGCTCCGCCCGCCCAGTGAAAGTAGGCAGCCGCATGAACCGCGATTACGCCCGCTGGTATAGCCCATCCCTTGGTCGCGACATGGAACTGCTCGTCTTCGGCCACAGCGGCGCTCGCGTCCTCGTCTTCCCAACTTCCCAGGGCCGCTTCTTCGAGTGGGAAGATCGGTGCATGATGGATACCCTGCGTCACCACCTCGAACAGGGCTGGATACAGATCTTCTGCGTGGACAGTGTTGACGGCGAAAGCTGGTACAACAAGGGCGTCCATCCCGCCGTGCGCGCCGCCCGCCACGCCCAGTATGATGCCTACCTGCGCAACGAAGTGCTGCCCTACACCACCTCACGCAACGACAACCCCTACTTCATCACCACCGGTGCCAGCTTCGGCGCCTACCACGCCTTCAACTTCGCCTTGCGTTACCCAGACGTCGTGAATCGCGCTCTCGGCATGAGCGGTCTCTACGACATCTCCGGCTTCGTGGATGGTTATTCGGACGACAACGTCTACTTCAACAACCCCGTCGCCTACATTCCGAACGAGCACGAACCTGGCCGGCTCGACGCCCTGCGCCGCCTGGACCTCATCCTCGCTACCGGACGCGACGACCGCTTCCGTAGCGATAACGACTACTTCTCCGGACTGCTCTGGAATAAAGGCATCGGCAACGCCCTGCGCCTCTGGGATGGCTGGGCGCACGACTGGCCCTACTGGCGCCAGATGATCCTGCACTACATCGGAGGTCACGATTGATGAATTGACCATCATGGAGAGAGGAAGCCACACAAGGCTTTAGCCTTTCGTCGCGTGCTCCGGCCATGAATGGCCGAGAGCGCCACCCTACCTGGAGGTGCCGCCATGACGCTCAAAGTTGGACTGATCGTAGGGCGGGAGTGGTCCTTCCCACCCGCGTTCATCGAAGAAGTCAACCGGCGCGACGAAGACGTCACTGCCGAGCTCGTCAAGCTCGGCGCCGCCCGCATGGACGAGCCGTGTGACTACGCCGTCATCATTGACCGCATCTCCCACGAAGTCCCCTACTACCGCACCTACCTCAAGTACGCTGCCCTGCGCGGCGCCACCATCATCAACAACCCGTTCATGTGGACCGCCGACGACAAGTTCTTTGAGGCCGCCCTCGCCACCAGCCTTGGCGTCGCCAGCCCCAAGACCGTCGCCCTCCCCAACAAGGACTACATCCCCGGCATCGTCCACGACGAAAGCCTGCGCAACCTCATCTATCCCCTCGATTGGCAGGGCATCCTGGACTACGTCGGCCTGCCCTGTATCCTCAAAGATGCCCACGGCGGCGGCTGGAAAGAGGTCTACATCTGCCACACCCTGGACGAGTTGATCGAGCGCTACAACTCATCCGGCCTGCTCACCATGATCGTGCAAGAGTTCATCCACTGGGACCAGTTCGTCCGCTGCATCTGTCTCGGCCAGGACGAGATCCTGCCGATCAAGTACGACCCGCGCGAGCGCAAGTATTACGTCGAGCACGACCACCTCTCGCCAGAGCTTGGCCAGCGTATCGTCGCCGACTCCCGCAAGCTCGTTCGCGCCCTTGGCTACGACATGAACTCGATGGAGTGGGCCATTCGCGACGGCGTCCCCTACGCCATTGACTTCATGAACCCGGCCCCCGACATGGATATCTACTCGTTGACCCCGCACTACTTTGAGTGGGCCGTCACGCACATGGCCGACATGGCGATCCGTCTTGCGCAGCACCCCCAGCCGCAGGCTCAGGCGCTCCGCTGGGATCGCTTCTTCGCCAGCGGTCGCCGCGATGCCACTACCACAGCACCCATCACCGCCGCTGGTGACACCATCGGCTAATATCGTATCGCCCGTCGCCGCGCTGTCGGGGCGTCTGGCAGGCGCTCGCCGCGTCAGAGGTAAGGTTCCATACTCCCCTTTCCGTGCGCGGAGAGGGGCCGGGGGGTGAGGCTCCATGTCCCTTCACGATGCCATCAGCGCGTACCACGATCTACTCAGCGATAGCTGCGCCGCCGACTCACAGGCCGAGCTGGAGGCGCAGCAGCACCGGCGCGGCCTCTACTTCGGCACACGCCCGCTCACCACCGTCCTGCGGCCACGCTTCCTCACGCCAGAACAGTACCGCTTCATGGCCCGCCGCGTAAACGTGCTCCTGCGCGCCTTTCAGACTGCCTACGAGGCCGCTCTGACAGACCCGCCCTTCCGCGCGCAGTTTGGCCTGGTCGAGTGGGAAGAAGAGCTCCTGCGCGCCAGCCCCGGCTATCGCGCGCCGAGTCCCATCGGACGCTTCGATACCTTCTATCTTGCCGATGACAACGCCTTCAGCCTCATCGAATACAACGCCGAAACGCCCGCCGCCCAGGCCTACAACGACGTGCTGACCGACGTCTTCTACGGCCTACCCATCATGCGCGCCTTTCAGGAGCATTACGACGTCCGCCCGCTGCCCGCACGCCACGGCGTCTATCACATCCTCTGTGACGCCTACAAGCAGTTTTCCGGCACGCGCGAGAAGCCCCGCGTCGCCATCCTCGACTGGCGCGAGGTACCTACCTACAGCGAGTTCGTCCTCTTCTCAGACTATCTCAAGTCGCAGGGATTGGAGGTCATCATCGCCGACCCGCGCGAGGTCGAGTATCGCAATGGCCAGCTTGTCGCGGGCGACTTCACCATCACCCTCGTCTACAAACGCGTGCTGCTCAGCGAGTTGGTGGACCGAATGGGACTGGACTCGCCAGTGCTGCGGGCTGTCCGCGACAACGCGGTCTGCATGGTCAATCCCGTCCGCTGCAAGCTGCTGCACAAAAAAGCGAGCCTCGCCGTCCTCAGCGATGAGCGCAACGCCCACCTGTTCACGGGCGACGAGCGCGCGGCCATCGCCGCGCACATCCCCTGGACGCGCCGCCTCGAAGAGCGTCGCACCCTCTACCATGACGGTGACGTGGACCTCATTCCCCATGTGCTCGCGCACCGCGAGCGGTTCGTTCTCAAGGCCAATGACGAGTACGGTGGCAAAGGCATCACCCTGGGCTGGGAGACCGAGTCCGGCGACTGGGAGCGTGCGGTTCTGGCCGCACTTGTCGAGCCGCATGTCATCCAGGAGCGCGTTCCCGTGCCAAGCGAGCCGTTCCCCAGCCTCGTCAACGGCGCCGTCGTGCTGGCGGATCGCATGCTCGACACCGACCCGTTCATCTACAACGGCCGCTATGTAGATGGATGTCTCACGCGCCTCTCCACAGCGGCCCTGCTCAACGTCACGGCGGGCGGCGGCTCAACCGTCCCCACCTTCGTCGTCGAGCCGCGCTGATGTATCCATCCCCCCTACTCCCCCTCTCCCCGCAAGGAGAGGGAGTCGGGGGTGAGGTTTCCCACCCCCAGGAGGCACCGCTATGAACCCTCCGTCTCTCACTCTCGGCGTCGAAGAAGAATACCAGATCATTGATCCGCAAACCCGCGAGCTGCGCTCCTACATCACCGAGATGCTGGAGGAAGGCCAGCTCATCTTGAGCGAGCAGATGAAGCCCGAGCTACACCAATCCATCGTCGAGGTCGGCACCACCGTCTGCCAGTCACCCGCGGAGGTCCGCGCCGAGCTGGTGCGGCTGCGCCGGGCGCTGCTGGAGCTGGCCGGCCGGAAAGGCCTCAAGATCGCCGCCGCCGGCACGCATCCCTTCTCCTCCTGGCTCACCCAAGATATCACCCCATTCGAGCGCTACATTGGTGTCCAGCAGGACATGCAGGAGCTTGCCCGGCGCCTCCTCATCTTTGGCACCCATATACACATTGGCATCGAAGACCGCGAATTCCTGATTGACGCCATGAACGTCATCCGCTATTTCCTGCCGCACCTGCTCGCCCTTTCCACCAGCTCGCCCTTCTGGATGGGCCGTCTCACTGGCCTCAAATCCTATCGCAGCATCATCTTCCGCAACTTCCCGCGTACCGGCATTCCCCGCGTCTTTGCCTCATGGGCCGACATGACCAGTCTGCTCGAAACGCTGATGAAAACCAATTCCATCCCCAACGGCAGCAAGATTTGGTGGGATGTGCGCCCCAACTGGAGCTATCCCACGCTGGAAGTCCGTATCTGCGACGTCTGCACCCGCGTAGACGAAGCCGTCTGCATCGCCGCCATCCTTCAGGCCATCGTCGCCAAGCTCTGGAAGCTGCGCACCGACAACATGACGTTCCGTGTCTACCCGGTGGATCTCATCGAGGAGAACAAGTGGCGCGTCGTCCGCTATGGCCTGGACGGCAAGCTGATAGACTTCGGCAAGCAGGAGGAGCTGCCCGCTCGCGACCTCATCCGCGAGCTGATCGAGTGGTTCATTGACGACGTCGTGGACGACCTTGGCAGCCGCGCGCAGGTCGCCTACGCCTTCCAGATCCTCAATCTCGGCTCCAGCGCCGACCGCCAGCTTGCCACCTTCCAGCGCACCGGCGATCTCAATGCCGTCGTAGACCAGCTTATCGCGGAAACCGCTGAGGGCGTCATCGAAGACGACCATGCCTCGGGATTCACCAGCCAGGCGGCTCAACCGGAAACCTCGTCGGAACCGTGAGGCTACGCATGCTCCACCAGCCACGTCAAGCTTTCACAAGCCGTTAACACGGGCATAACCCTCCCAGCCTAGCATCTCCTGGTATCGGCTTTGGCGCTCGATGCCGCGCCATCGTCCTGACGACGGGGAGGACAACTATGGAGCCTGACGTCTTCTGGAGCTACGTATTCACCACCGAGCCATTCCTCCACCTGCTCGCCATCGTGCCGGAAAGCCTCACGCCGGAGCGCGTGGCCCTCCGGCTTCCGGTGCGCCCAGAATTGACCAATCATGCGCACTTCTTGCATGCCGGCGCTCAATATACGCTTGGAGAAGCCACAGCGACCGCCGCCGCGGGCCTGCTCTTTCAAGACATCATCACCGAAGTTACCATTGTGACAGCGATTGCGACCATTACCTACCAGCACGCATCGCGCGGTGATGGTGATATGGTGGCGCTCGTCGAACGCTCGGCCAGCGAAGTGAGGCAGGTCAGGCATTTGTTCGAGACGCAGCGCCGTGTGCGTGTCCTCAGCCACGTTCAGCTATCGGACAGCGGAGTGCATACCGCCGCCCGTGAGCCCGTCACGGTGATGACCGTCGAAAGCCTAGTACGCGCAGCGCGGCCATAAGTCGTGCTATGCTCCATACCCGACTCTCCCGCGAGCTGTCGGTTGCTGTGCGCGGGTGATTACAATTCCCATTGCGGGCTGTTTTCCGCATGTCGCTGACGTGATGAATGTGACACCAAGGAGAAACACATGACGACCGAAGAGTTGTACAACCAGATACCGGCGGATAAGCGCGCCGCCGTGGCCCAGGAGCTTTTGAGCAAGCTCCAGCAGGCCGGAGGTGGCCAGCAGTTCGCGGGTGTGAACCCCAACAACGCGACGCCGCAACAGCTCGCCGCGATGCACGAGCACGCGGCGCAGAACCACCCCGGCGTCTTGCAGGATCTGGGCAAGCACCCTCTCCTCATCGGCGCGCTTGGCGCGGTCTCTGCCTACGAGCTGGATAAACACTTCCTGCGCAAGTAGGTGTCCAGTCGCCACCCGGCACGCCGCAATCCCGCCCGGTGGCGACTCATCCGCGTTTCCCCTGCTGTGGCCAATAGACCGGACGTTCGTTGAGGCTCATTGAGGCTCACTGAGGCTCATTGTTCCAGCTCGGTCATGGGTTGCGTCGCCTGCTTCAGCATATCGTTGGGTGTGTGGCTGGTTCGGCCCATCACCGCCATACGCTGCTCGACCTGCTTCCGCGCGCTCTCCTCGAGGAGCCTTACCACCTCATTCAGATCGTCGGTGAGCGTCCAGATGCGTAAATCCTTGGGTGCGATCGTGTGCAGGCGATTGAGCAGCACCGACTCCAACCAGTCCACCAGTGGCTGCCAGAAGTCACGACCGACGAGAATGATAGGCTCTCCGTGCTTTATTTTGCCGGTCTGCGCCAGGGTAACCACCTCGAAAAACTCGTCCAGGGTGCCAAAGCCACCGGGGAAGAAGATATACGCCTCGGCGGAGAAGTCGAGCATCACCTTGCGGCTGAAAAAGTAGTGGAAGCTCATGCTCTGGCGGACGTAAGGATTGGTGCGCTGCTCCATGGGAAGTTGAATGTTCAGGCCAACTGAATTGCCTTTGGCGTCATACGCCCCCTGATTTCCCGCCTGCATAATCCCTGGACCGCCGCCGGTGACAATGGTATGGCCCCTCTCAGCCAGCAGCCGTCCCAGCTCGCGCGCCTGCTGATAGTATGGGCTGGATTCCGGAAGGCGCGCCGAGCCGAAGAACGTTACCGTGCGCTCAAAATGGGCCAGAAAGGTAAAGCCTTCGACAAACTCGCTCATGATACGGAAGATGCGCCAGGAATGCTCGTGCTCGATGTCGGAGCCGTTGGGCGCTGGTGAATTTTCGGGCGGGAGTGACATGCTGTATCCTCGATTCCACGTCGTCCGGTTACTGCGTGTTGGTTGCTACAGGCCTATGATATCAGAGAAAGGAATAAACGAAGGCTTCCAGGTCGGAAGCGCCGCAGTCCAGGCATGGATGCGCCAGAGAGAAAGGTGGAGACAAGATGGATGCCACCAGTCACACAACCGCCATTCCGCGCGTCGTCATCGTCGGTGGAGGGTTCGCGGGTTTGCGGGCAGCTAAGGCATTGCGCCATGCGCCGGTACACATAACACTCATTGATCGCAGTAATCACCACACATTCCAGCCTTTGCTCTATCAAGTGGCAACGGCCAGCCTCTCGCCAGCCGACATCAGCGCGCCGATTCGCAGCGTCGTAGGCAGTCAGGCAAACACGGAAGTGCTGCTGTCGGAGGTGACCGCGGTGGATGTGGCGGCGCGCGTGGTGTATCTGAACGATCTGGCCGGAAACAACAACCGCGCCATCCCATACGACTACCTCGTGCTGGCGACGGGCGCCCATGAGAGCTACTTCGGGCATGATGAATGGGCCGCATATGCGCCTGGCCTGAAGTCCATCGAGGACGCGACATCTATCCGGCGCACGATTCTGCTGGCGTTCGAGGCTGCCGAGACGGAAGCGAGCATGGATCCTGAACGAGCCAGGGCGCTACTGACCTTCGTGGTGATTGGCGGCGGACCGACCGGCGTGGAGCTGGCCGGCGCCATCGCGGAAATCGCGCGGAAGTCGCTGGTTCGCGACTTCCGCCACATCAATCCGGCCTCAGCACGCATTCTGCTGGTCGAGGCGGCGCCACGCATTCTTGGCGCGTTCCCAGAGGCGCTGGCACGGAAAGCGACAGCAAGGCTGCGGAAATTGGGCGTCGAAGTCCAGACAAATACACGTGTCGAGTGCGTGGATGCTGGCGGTGTCCAGACGAATGACACGTATCTGGCCGCTGAGACGATGATCTGGGCGGCGGGCGTCCTGGCCTCTCCCGCTGGTGCGTGGCTCGGTGTAGAGACGGACCGCGCGGGGCGCGTCCTGGTACGTGGCGACCTCTCCGTGCCCGGACATCCTGAGATCTTCGTGCTGGGTGATACGGCGAGCATCATGGGGCTGGAGAAGCCGCTGCCGGGGTTGGCGCCGGTGGCGCTGCAACAGGGCGCCTACATTGGCAAAGTGATTCGGGCGCGGCTGGCCGGACGGGAAATACCGCCGTTCGTGTACTTCGATAAGGGTGCGCTGGCGACAGTGGGGCGGGCGTTCGCGATCGCGGATATTCATGGCTTCCGGCTAAGCGGATTCATTGCCTGGATGACCTGGATGGTGGTCCACATCTTCTTTCTGATCGGCTTCCGCAACCGCTTACTGGTCATGTTCCAGTGGGCGTGGGCTTATCTGACCTATCAGCGGGGGGCGCGGCTCATTACGAACGCGGTAGCGGCGCTTCCGTCCCACCAGCGGACGGCAGGCGACGCGCCTTCGCCCTCAGAGCCATCGCCGCGCTCCGCACCGCGGAGCGCTCAACCAGCCGCCACCGCGCACCTTGCCGCTAGCTCCACCGCTGAGAAGATCACTCGCTGAGCTCGCGCATGCGCGCTTCGGCGGCGAGCGCATCGGGTTCGCGACCACAGCCGCGCAAGGCAAGCACTTTGTTTTGCCAGGTCGAGAGAGTCGTGTCGTCGAGGGCGAGCGCCCGCTCGAAGGCGGCCAGCGCCTCCGGGTAGCGGTGGCGGACGAGGCAAATCTCGCCTTTGGTATCCCAGACGGTCGGATTATCAGGCGCAAGCGCGAGCGCCTGCTCGATGCACACCGTCGCGTCGTCAAAGCGATCCAGCTCTTTGAGGGCCGCGGCTTTGTTGTTGAGCGCGATGACGTTGCTTTCGAGTGCGAGGGCATGGTCGGCAGCGGCGATAGCATCGGTGAAGCGCCGCAAAGCCAGCAGCACCGCGCTCTTGTTGGCCCAGCCGGCGATGTTGCCAGGATCACGCTCCACGACACGCTCGGCGGACTCCAGCGCTTCCGTGTAGCGCCTCAGTCCAAAGAGGGCGAGCGTGCGGCCGATCTCCATCGGCAAGTTGTCGGGATTGCGCACGAGCGAGCGCTCGCAGATCCCGAGCGCGTCGTCGTAGCGCTTGAGCCGGTAGATGATGGTTGCCATGCCGGCCAGAGCGGGATCACAGCCAGGATCGTGGGTCAGCGCACGGTTGAAGGCTTCCACTGCTTCGGCATGGCGCGCCAGACCACCCAGCGCCACGGCACGATTGGTCCAGGCAGCGGTGGACTCCATAGCGGGAGCGAGCGCCAGGGCGCGCTCACTGGCTGCCAGCGCTTCGTCATGTTCGCGTAGGCCGTTGAGCGCGGCGGACAGGTTATTCCAGGCATTCGCCGAACGGATGTCGAGCCGGAGCGCGTGCTCAGATGCGTCGCGCGCTTCTGGGAACCGCCGCAGCGCAAGCAGCGCGTTCGCTTTATTGATCCAGGCCGCGGCCAGCTCATGATCGAAGGTTAGCGCGATGTCGCAGGCGGCAAGCGCACCGCTGAAGTCGCCGCGCCGGTGGAACACGCGGGAGCGATTGCACCAGGCGGCAGCCAGCTCGGCATTACCCTGCTCACGGCTATTCGCGCGCTGTATGCCCGCCATCCACTGGCTCCCTTCCGCGTTCCTCGCATCTGCCAACACCGCGCGTTACATACTGGTTGGGAGTGTAGCACATGAATGGCACCAGTTGCCGACCGGGTTACGCAACGCCTCGGTAGCCATCAAATCCCGCTACGCGGCGCTTTGGCCGTTATCATCAAGATATCCGCGAGCGGCCCAAGTATCCGCGTCTCTTGTGCGTCTAACTCAAGGGTGCCGCCCCGCTTGCCGCTGCCATCCAGCCGTGCGCCAGCCCAAGCGCGATGCTCCGTTCGTCGTTTATGGGAGCGCCGCTATCGGCGGAGCCGTTGGGCACAGCCAGACGTATCACCTCCTCAGCGAGGGCGAGGGCACCGCGGGCGGCCAGTAGCTGCGCTAGATAGGCTCCCGCTAGCACATGTGTCTCCTTGCCCTCGGTCAGCTCTGACAGGAGCGCCGCGCGTCGTAGCTCCGCCTCACGTTGCTCAGGGGGCATATCATCGCCAACGTAGGTTGCGTGGCGCAGGTACATCTCCGCCGCATGACGATGAAAGGCAGCTTCCCGATAGCCGTTCCATGCCCGGCGGATGAATTGGTATGCCCTTTCGAATTCGCCGGTCCCAGCCGCCTCTTCTGCCCGTGCGCGCAACCATCTGGCGCCTTTTTCTGGGCTGGCGAAAAGCTCATAGTCTCGCAGGGCGTCCGTCACGACCTGATGCGCCTGCGCTGGATCGCGCCGCGCGCGCAGCGCCGCCGCCAGGGCACGCCGGATCGCCTGTACCGCCTCGGGATCGGCCACTGTAACCGGCTCCGCATCCAGGGCGCGCGCGAGCTCCAGATGGGCTGTCTCGCTATCCCCAGTCGCCAGGGCAACATACCCGAGCAGCAAGTGGTGCGCAGCCATGTCTCGAGCGTCGTGCGCCTCTTCTGCCAGCAGCCGGTATGTCTCAGCCTCCTTGAGCGCTTCGTCCAGCTCGCCCGCCTGTGCGGAGCCATAGGCGCTGAACCAGATGAGCGGGCGCTCGGTTGTGGCAGTCCCGTCGCGGCGCACCCGGCGCGCTCGCTTCAGCCCTTCTTCGACCTCGCCAACGGTAATGAGCATCTGCGCGTAGATTTGCTCATAGGCGCGCCGGCTCAGCTGCTGTCGCATCCACGATTCGTCGGCTGGCTTTACCCTCGACTCTCCTAACAGCTCCGCGACGCTGACCCCAAGCTGGTCCGCGCACCATTCAAGAACGTGCCGCGACGGTGGCGATATTTTCTCGCGCTCAATCGCGGATATGTACGATACGCTGTATTTGCCAGCAGCAACTTCCCGCTGCGTCATATTGCGCGCGATGCGGAGATCGTGGATACGCTTTCCTGGGCCGTTTTCGCCCTGACCGCTCGACGTGGTGGACACGAACCCTCCAGCAGAACCATGATGGTTTGAAGACACGTACCAGGCCACACGGGGAGTTGGTATACGTTATCGGAAAACCCAATGACATACACTGGCGATGAATAATAGCACAATAGTGATTAAGAGGCAATGAGACATCGGATTCGATTGTCACTACGGCGAGGCAGCATTGAAATCGTTAACAAAACCACGGCCCCGGCTCCGCGCCTACACTGGTCGGATCGCGTACTTCCACACATGACGCGCTGGCGGGGAAGAGCTTGTCGGGATTGAAGAGCTCGCGCGGATCGAAGCAGGTCCGGAGCCGTACCATCGCCGCCAGGTCTTGCGTCGAAAACACCATAGGCAGGGCATCTCGCTTTTCCATACCAATTCCATGCTCTCCCGATACCGTTCCACCCATCTCTACACAGGCCCGCAGAAGCTCCGTCCCCGCCTCGATCACACGCTCGATATCACCTGGCTTCCTGCGGTCGAAGAGCATAGCAGGATGCAGGTTGCCGTCTCCAGCATGGAACACATTGGGAATCGTCAGCCCGAAGGTGTGAGCAATCGCGCCAACGCGCGCCATGATGCGCGGCAAACGCGAGCGCGGTACGACGGCATCCTGCAAGTAGTAGCTTGGCGCGAGCTGTCCCAGCGCGCCCGCCGCACCTTTGCGTCCCGTCCAGAGCGCCGCGCGCTCCGCCTCTGTGCGTGCCGTGCGCACCTCGCGGGCGCCATACTCCACGCAAAGCGAGGCCACGCGCTCGCGCTGCTCCTCCACAGCTTCGCGGGCGCCTTCCAGCTCAATCAGCAACACGCTCCCCGCGTCCTCCGGATAACCCGCGTGGAAGTGGCGCTCGACCGCCCGGCAGATCGTCGCGTCCATCATCTCCAATGCGCTTGGGAGGATTCCCGCACCGATGATTGCCGAAACGCTCTCCGATCCCGACGCGATATCCGGGTAGACCGCCAGCAGTGTGCGCACTGCTTCGGGCATGCGCATCAGCCGCACCACGACCTTCGTCACAATCGCCAGCGTACCCTCAGATCCCACCACCGTGCCCAGCAGATCGTAGCCGGTCCCCGACGGCCGTCCGTCCTCGTCGCAGCCTAACCACACCAGCTCGCCATCCGCAAGCACGACCTGGACACCGAGAATGTGGTTGGTCGTCACACCCTGCGCGAGACAATGCGGCCCGCCCGCGTTGGTTGCCACATTCCCGCCGATGCTGGATATTTTCTGGCTCGCGGGATCCGGCGCATAATAGAGGCCATAGGGCGCCGCCGCCCGCGACAGGTCGAGGTTGATAACGCCCGGCTCGACAACCGCCCGACGATTGCGCGCGTCAATGCGCAGGACATGATTCATCCGGCTCATCGCGATGACGACGCCACCGCGCGCGGGCACCGCGCCTCCACAGAGGCCCGTTCCTGATCCTCGCGCCACCACCGGCATACCAGCGGTGACCGCCAGCCGCACCACCGTTGCGACGTCTTCCGCGCTCCCTGGCAGTGTCACAAGCTCCGGCAGACCTTCCAGGAAGCCCGCATCGTAGCGATAGCTGAGCAGGTCCTCGGGCTGGCTCAAGACACGCTCTGGTCCCAGCGCGCGCTCCAGATCATGCACGACATCGCGCGCCGTCATATGCACAGCCATGTCTTCGCCTCCCGTCCGTCTCACCCAATGTAAAGCCGATTACGCGTGAGTGGCACATTCTGGGAAACGCACCTCGGTGGCTCGGCGTTCCCACCCATTGAGCACAGGGGCAGCCCGCGAGGGAATGCCTTGCGGTGCGCTCCCTTTGGTGTGGATTTGGCAGCCGCCGGCGCTTTCGAGCGTCCTGTATTGTTGATGGAATTGTGATACCCAGGACTAGACGCGCCACTTCTAGCATGGTACACTATCACCACGCACAACGGAAAGCACCTTCCGCACACCCTGCTGGTGAAAGGGGTCGAAGATGCAAGAACGCAGGACTACTCCCGCAAGCAACATAACTGTGGCTGCGCGTGCGCCCGATGAAGCAGAAACGGCACCGTGAGGACTCTCCTCCGGTGCCTTTGTGTTTTTTCGTGTGCGGCAACATTCCTGCGCGAAGTGAGCGATGCGATTGCGCTTTCCGAGTGCGATTCGATACCAACGACATGATGGCGGCGGTGATGGCATGACATTGGCAGCCGTGCCATTCACCAATCTCGCACACGCATGTCATTCTCAACGCCGCCTCGTCTCTTCCAGGTAGACCGTCGGCATCCATGCGTCCGCGCCGACGGCTCAGATCTGGGGCGAGCGCGCAGGAAAGCGGGGAACTCCGATGCACTCAAGCATGATCGGGAAAATTGCTAAGGCCAAGCAGTATGCACAGGAGCCGGAACGAATCCAATTCTCGCGCTTTGAAGCGTCTTTTCATGGTGAAAACGATACTCATACGACGAGCTTCGATAACGGAGCTTGGAACTGTACCTGTCGCTTTTTTTCAGATTGGGGCACTTGCTGCCATACAATGGCCATCGAGCGCGTCCTTGGCGTGACGATTCCGGCGGATCAGCGTCAGGGCGAGCCGTTGCGATTTGGTGCGTACGCGTCGCAATAAGCCTATTGAATGAATGGACAGCGCCCCAGTCGGAAGCGAGACTTCCAGCACCGGGGCGCTCTGTTCTAGCTGGGTAGAGAGGAAGCAGGCCGCACTACCCCAACACGAAGTGCAGGACGACGATGATGAGGAACATCGCCAATGCCAGGCCCGCGATCAGCCGCAGGTCTTTGAGCACGTAGGAGTAGTGCTCAGGAGTGATGATACTCGCCGCGCGGGCGCGTTGGGTGGCTCTGGCACGCGCGACGCGCGACGCCTGGGTGCGGGCATTCGGCGACCGTGCCGGTGCCGTATCGAGCCTTGGTGCCGGCTTCGCGGACTTCGGCGCCTCCAGGCTACGAGGCCGCTCCACAACCGGAGCCGCATGCGGCTTTCCCGCGTTCGTCACTGGTGGAGCGCTCGCGGGCTTCGGGGCGCGGACCGGCGCTGCCTGCGTCGCTACTGTGCCAGTCGCCGCCGCCCCCTGCTCATGTGGCGCACGCACCAGCGTCGCGCCCGTGGGTTTGGCCGTTGTCTGCGACCGGCGGGCCGCGTTTGCCTGGCGCGTGGCCGTAGACTTCTTCGCCATGCTCTTCTCCTGATACGTGGCGGCGGCCACTCAGCAACGCCGCGTAGTGCTTGCATTCAAGGCCAGTATAGCGTATCTCGCCCAGCATCGCAAGCAACGCGGGACAGACGACGTGGGATTCTCGCTCCACTTCCCTTTATAGTACGGATGGGATGCTCACCGCGCCACCGCGCCGCTACCTCTGTCGCTCGATCCTCGCCGTACGATTGGAGACCGCCGCATGAGCCTGACACACTTCGATGATTCCGGACGTGCCCATATGGTGGATGTCAGCGACAAGCCCGAGACACCGCGCGAGGCAATTGCCGCCGGCTCGGTGCGCATGCGCACCGCAACGCTCGCGCTTATCCGTGCGGGGCGCATGGCCAAGGGAGATGTGCTTGCCGTCGCTCAGGTCGCCGGCATTCTGGCCGCCAAGCAAACGCCACAGATCATCCCTATGTGTCATACCTTGCTCCTCACAGGGGTAGATCTGGCTTTTGAGCTTGAAGATGGCGCTGATGCTGAAAGCGAGGTGCGCATTCGTGCCACCGTCCGCACCACGGGCAAGACAGGCGCTGAGATGGAGGCGCTCACGGCCGTGAGCGCCGCCGCGCTGACCATCTATGACATGTGCAAGGCGGTGGACCGCGCCATGTCCATCGAACATGTGCGCCTGCTGCGCAAGAGTGGCGGCAAGAGCGGCGTATTCGAACGCCCGGAAGAGACGCCGCCACCAGCGAGCTGACAGTGACGGTATGACCACCGCCGAATGTTGTGTCTCCTATACAGACAGCGTTCGATCTCGCCGCGCAACATAGCGGCCATCATGCCTCCGTTCCCGCCTATCTGGTATGCTGTGCATGCACCGGATTCGCACCCAAGCCGTAGTGGGCGTACATTCATGCGTATGTCGTGAGCACGACAGGAAAAGGCGTAACAGGCTATGAGCACGATTCGCATCGTCACCGACAGCACCGCGGATCTCGGTCCATGCGCCGACGAGCTGGGTGTCGCCGTCGTGCCGCTTTCCGTCAGTTTCGGTGATGAGACATTCCTCGACAGTGTGGATATGGACGCTCGCGCCTTCTTCGAGCGCCTGGCCAGCGCCCACACTCGCCCTACGACGTCGCAGCCCCCTCCGGACAGTTTCGAGCGCGTGTATCGGCGCCTGCTCAGTGAAGGTGCGGATGGAATTGTTTCGATCCACGTTTCCTCCGCTCTCAGCGGCACCGTCAACACCACCCAGCGTGTCGCGGCGGACCTGCGTGCGATGGGGGTCTCTGTGCCCATCGAGGTCATTGATTCTCGGCAAGCGTCGTTGGGTATGCACTTTGGCATCCTGGCGGCCAGCCGCGCCGCACGCGACGGCGCCGATGTGGCGGCGGTGGCCGCCGCCGCGCGTGATGCGCTCGCCCGCACATCCATTTTCATCGTCGCGGAAGACCTGGACTACCTGCGGCGTGGTGGCCGGATTGGACAGGCGCAACGCGTCGTCGGCACGCTGCTGAACGTGAAGCCAATCATTACATTACGTGATGGCGCCATCGTCTCTCTGGAGACTCCCCGCACGCGCCGCCGCGCCTACGAGCGCCTGGCCGAGCTGGCTCGTGAGCGCGCGCCCATCGAGTCCATGATTGTCGGGCAATCCAGCCCCGATATCGGCGATCAGCTCGAAGCCGCCGTCCGGCTGGTCTACGACGGCCCGATCCGGAGGATGTGGGCCGGCCCCACCATTGGCACGCACGTCGGTCCCGGTGCGGCTGGTCTTGCGGTCCTGCGCGCCGCGCAGTAACACGCGGCTTACGTGGAATGGTGACGTGCGCGGCGGCTACCTCTTCACGCACGCGGCGGCGCTCCAGACTCGCATCGCCGTGCGCAAGATGCCGCTGCCCAGCGTCGCGCTCACCGAGCTGGATTGCAGCCACCGAATTTGGACAGCCCGCGCAGCTTTTCGTCATCAACTACCAGACAGGTGCATCCCGGGTCCTCGGCTCCCTGCCATCGCCCTCAACCATTGTGCCGCTGGGATCACACGGCCAATTTCTGGTGTACTCTGTCAATGGTCCGAGCTACCTTGCCAGCGCCACGTAATACCACGCTCATATCAACAGTCGCAGGAGAAACGCCGGATTGAGCATGGCGGCGGCCGGGAGAAAATCGCCGGTGATTGCCATCAGCGTATCGGCCATACCAGTACGCCGCGCCAGCCGCCCGCCGGCGTGATTCATCAGCCACGGCGTCTGCACCGCCGCCTGGATGAGCCGCTCCACCTGCACCGTCCCACGAAAAGCCCGGCGATAGAGCGTATCGTAGCGGGCGAGCCGCGCCGCGCCGGCATCTCCCGCCGCCAGCGCATCCGCTGCCACATCTGCCGCAAGCTGGGCCGAGCGCAGCCCGCGATAGATCCCTTCACCCGTGAAGGGATCGTAGTAACCTGCCGCGTCGCCAATCAGCAGCAATCCGTCGCCGGAGAGCCGGCGCGCCCGCGTATGCAGCCCGCTCGCCGTCAGTGTTCGTCGCACCACGCGCGCTTCCGCTAGCCGCCCGCGCAGGCCCGGAAACGTCTCCAGCGTCTCCAGTAGGAACGCCTCCGCGCGGCCAGCCAGCCGGTGATCGTCGCGCGCGGCGTCCACGACCATCGCGGCGTTACAGAGATCGCCGCCGGCTTCCAGCAGCGCCAGGCCGACGTAGCGCCGGCCCGCCACGTGCATCTCACCGTACCCATCCATGCCCGCGACGCCGCGCAGGTGCGCCACGAGTGCCACCTTGCGCAGCCGCCCCCGCTTGAACAGCCCCAGCCGCCGCGCCACGGTCGAGTGAATGCCGTCCGCCGCAATCAGTATCCGCGCCCGTACCGGCGCGCCGCTCCTGGTGGTGAGTGTCCAGATGCCCCCGCTATCGCGTTCGATGGAGCCGAGCGTCCAGTTCTCACTTACCGAGGCGCCCGCGCGCCGCGCGCCTTCCACCAAAATCGCATCGAGCGTATATCGCGGCACTGCCAGCCCTGTCTCGAAGAATGGCCGGCCCGTCGCATCGCATGTACCGGCGAAATCACCCTGAAACATGCCGCCGTTGGGCGTGTAGATGCGAAAGCCGCGTGGGCGCCCCGGCCCAGTGTTGACGATGGTGTCCAAGACGCCCAGCTCGCGCAGCAGCGGCTCCGCCGCCGGGCTGAGATACTCGGCGCAGGGCTTGTCGCGCGGGAACGTCGTGCGGTCTACCAGCAGCACACGCCAGCCGCCGCGCGCCAGGGAGATGGCCGCCGCCGAGCCTGCCGGGCCTGCGCCAACAATCGCCACATCATACGGTGTGGTCATGAAATCCATACGGGGCATGCTCCTTGCTCGCGGAGCCGCGGGCGTACGGCGGCATCGCGCCTCTGTCGAGATGATAGCGCGGAGCTGGTACGCTCGCATCCATCGCTGGAGCTGGCTTCGATATAGTGTACGGCGTCAGGACACAACGGCGGCGCGCACGAGGGGTGCGAGCCGCCGTATACCCTGCGCCAGCCGCTCCTCGTCGAGCGCGCCGAAGCCCAGCAGCAAGCCAGGGCGCGGCGCGGCGCCGTAATGCGGGCTGAGCGGTGTGATCGCCAGCCCATCCGCCTGCGCGCGTGTGGTAATGGCGGTGTCATCAGTACCATCTGGTAGCCCCGCGAGCAGGTGGATACCCGCCTCGGCGGGACCAATACTGACGAGATCTCCCAACTCGGCGCGCAGCACTTCGACCAGCGCATCGCGGCGCGCACGGTAGAGGCGGCGTACCCGCGCGAGATGCCGCTCCAATTCCCCCGCTTCGATGAAGCGCGCGACGGCGAGCGCATCGCGCCAGGTGGGATGCCGGTCGCTGGCGGCGCGGGCGCGGGCCACCGGCTCGACCAGCCAGCGCGGCAAGACGGCGTAGCCCAGGCGCAGAGCCGGATAAAGCGCCTTGGCGAAGGTGCCGAGATAGATCACCTCGTCGCCATCGTCCAGCCCGCGCAACGCTTCCAGTGGCTGCCCCTCCAGCCGCAAATCACCGTCGTAATCATCCTCGACCACCACCACACGCGCCCGGCGTGCCCAGTCCAACAGGCCCAGGCGGCGCTCCAACGCCAGTGTGACGCCAGTAGGATATTGATGCGACGGGGTAACGACGGCCAGGTGTGCTGCCGTGCTCGCGGGACGGCCAGCGGGATCAGGCAGGGCATCTATGCGTAGACCAGAAGTATCTACCGGAACGCCGCGCAGAATGGCGCCTTCGGCCAGGAATGCGGCGTGGAAACCGACGTAGCTGGGATCCTCGACGATCAAGCTCTGTCCCGGCTCAACCAGCAAGCGCGCCAGCAGCGCCAGCATTTGCTGGACGCTCCCCGCGATGAGCACCTGTTCCGGCTCACAGCGCACGGCTCGTGACCGGCGCAGCCACGCGGCAATCGCTTCGCGGGTCTCCAGTGGTCCCAGCAGCGCATCCCAGCGGCCGGCACGCAGCGCACTCTCGCGAGCGGAGTCGCGGCGCGCGGCGAAGCGGTCTATCGGGTCCTGCCAGCCGACGATGCGGCGCCAGCGTGCCCAGGGAAAGGCCTCCGCGTCACCGATGCCGGGGCGGAAGTCGAACGGGGCGGCGTCGGAGCTGCCCGCGCCGATCAGTGGAATGGTCGCGATGCGCCGCGCCCACGCGGTGAGCGGCGGGCGCTCGGCGTCATCATCGTGTGGCGCTGGAGATTTGGGCGCGGACGCCGTCGTGCTCATAAAAAGCGGTGGCGTGGCGATATCCTCATCATGTCCGGCACCGCCCACGCCCGCGCTCACGCGCGCCTCGCCAAGCGCGGGCGCGACAAAGGTGCCGGCGCCCACACGGCCATAGACGTAGCCCTCGGCGCGGAGCCAGTCATACGCCGTGGCGACGGTGAGCCGCGCCGCGCCCACTCGGTGCGCCAGGTCGCGGGTCGCTGGCAGGCGGTCCCCCGCGCGCAACCGCCCGGAGAGGATAGCGGCGCGCAATTGACCATAGATTTGCCGGGTCAATCCCTCCGCCGCCGTCGTACTGCGATCCAGGCTCAATAGGAGATCAACTTCGCGGGCGTTCGCCATTGGACTACTTCCTTCGTGGCAAATTGGCACTTGTTGTAGGCCATTTCTTTCCTGTACTCTACCATGACATGGGCCGAGTTGAAAAGAGAGGGCAACCGTGAGCTCGACGACTGACGAAACACAGGCACAGGTGAAGAAAACGGAGCGCACGCGGGTGCGGCGGCATCCTGAGCGAGCGGTGCCGGAGCAGGCCGAAGACATTCTGCGGGCGGGACATGTGGCGCATGTGGCCTTCGTAGTAAACGGCCAGCCGTGTGTTGTGCCGATGACGTATCATTACGACGATGGCGCGCTCTACGTGCATGGCGCTCCCGCGAGTCGTGCGGTGGCGGCGTTACGTGCGGGCACGCCGGTCTGCGTCGAGGTGACGCTGCTGGATGGGCTGGTGGCCTCGCGAGAGGCGAAGAGCCACTCGATGAACTACCGAAGTGTCATCGTCTATGGCGTGGCTGAGCCGGTTCCCAGCGAGGCGGAGAAGCGTGCGATCTTCGAGCGCATGACGGCGCGCTATTTTCCGGGGCGAACGGTCGGGCGCGATTATCTGCCGGCGCGCGCTGGAGATCTGCGAGGCGTCGAGCTGCTGAGGATCCGCGCCGGCGAGCGGAGCGCGAAAGCACGCGGCGGCCCTCCCCTCGGCACGCATGATGCCGACGATCTGGCGCCCGGCACGAGCTACGTCGTCGTGCTGCCCAGTGTGAATAGCTGATGCGCCAGGTACGCCATAATCCGTTAGCGATGCCGTGCTCACTCGTTGAGGTATGATGGACCATAAGGGCCATGCGGACGGATAAATCACGGCATAGAGCTGCGGGTAGAAAGAACGGCATGGCGGAGAACGACGAGCGGGCCGCGAGTGAGGCGCACGCGGCGATAGCGGTGGGCACGATCCAACCGGAGGTCGAGGCCGTGCCGCCAGCGAATCCCGAAGCACCCGCGTCGCCTGCGCCGCGCCCACGCCCTTCGCGCCCGCGCGCCGCGCGCCGGCATCGCTGGCGCGCCGTTGTCAGTATTGTTGCGGTGATGGCGGTCATAGTCATAGGGATTTTCCTCGCGCTGCCCGTACCTCCCGCCCAGCCCACCCGCCCGGCAGTCGTCCTGATCGTGCCGCGTGGTGACGGTGTCGAATGCGCCCGCGACGCCGAATGGGCGCCGGACAGCACACGTCTCGCCGTGCTCGGCTACGCGCATGGCTGCCCTGAAGTCTCTGGCAACGCGACTGACTATATCGGCACCGTGCTAGTCTACAACGCGCGTACCGGGTCGCTGGAATCTCGTATCGCGCCGGACGCCGTGATTATGCGAGCGGCGAGCGCCCCGCCTGGATCGGTCATCGAATACTCCGGCGCGCTCTGGTCTCCCGAC
>DATGEP010000406.1:0-1517 GCA_035310125.1 Ktedonobacterales bacterium | reverse complement strand
CCTGGTGGACCTGCTGACCGTCTTTGATGCCGTTGTGGAGGCGGGAGCGCAGCGCATCGGCTTACCTGACACGGTGGGCATCGCTACGCCGCGCCAGGTGGACCAACTCGTGCGCCTGTGCGCTGAACGCTATCCACGGGTCGGCATCGAGTTTCACGGGCATAATGATACCGGGTGCGCCATCGCCAATACCGTTGCGGCGCTGGAAGCGGGCGCAGATTGCCTCGACGTGACGGTGATGGGGATCGGCGAGCGCAATGGCATTACCTCACTGGGCGGCTTGATCGCGCAGCTTTATGTGCATCACCCGGCGCTGCTGGCAGCGTATGATCTCACGCAACTGGCCCCGCTCGATCGCTACGTGGCGGAATGTCTCGGCCTGAGCATTCCCTTTAATACGCCCATTACTGCTGCCAGTGCCTTTACGCACCGCGCGGGCATCCATACGAAGGCGGTGTTAAGCAACCCGCGCGCCTATGAAGTGCTTGATCCGGGCGATTTCGGGCTGGCGCGGCATGTTGATGTCGGGTCGCGCCTCACCGGGCGACATGCCGTTGGACACCGCGCCGCGACATTAGGACTGTGTCTGAGCGATGGTGAGATCGCAAGCCTCACGCGGGCGCTCAAGGAGCGGGCCGAGCAAGGCTCGCTCAACCAGCAGGAAGTTGATGCATTTATTCATGCATGGTACCAGGAGAAAGGAAGCATCGCATGGGAACGCTAACCGAGGAAATCTTTAGTCATAAGCTGGGCCGCGCCGTGAGGCAGGACGAGACGGTGGTGGTGGATGTAGACCGCGTGATGAGCCATGACACCACAACGCCACTGGCAATTCAAGCGTTTCGCAAGCTGACCCAGGGGGAATCCGGTGATCGACCCGCTCGAGTCTTTGATGCGCGCCGCTCGCATATCGTGTTTGACCATATCATCCCGGCGGCGACGATTGCGGCGGCCACGCTGCACCGTGATGTGCGCGCTTTTGCGCAGGAGCAGGATATCAGCATTCTCCAGGAGGGCATCTGCCACCAGGTGATGCCGGAGCGCGGGTACGTGGTTCCCGGCGACATCATCGTGGGGGCCGATAGCCACACCTGCACCTATGGGGCGCTGGGTGCCTTTGCGACAGGCATGGGTTCCACTGATATAGGGGTAGCCTACGCGACCGGGCGTACCTGGTTTCGCGTCCCGCGCACCATCAATATCCGCCTGCGGGGGACGCTGCCCTTCGGGGTGTATGCCAAAGACGTGACCTTTGAAATTGTGCGCCAGGTGGGCGTGGATGGCGCAAACTATCGCGCCATCGAATATAGCGGGGAGTTGATCGAAGGCATGTCGGTGAGCGAGCGTTTCACGTTCTGCAATATGGCGATTGAAATGGGCGGCAAGGCCGGGCTGATTGCACCCGATGCCACGACGCAGGCATGGCTGAACGGTCGCACAGAGCGCCCCTATCCCATGCTCGTCCCGCGCAACCCGCAGTATGAACGGGTGCTGGAGATCGATGCCTCACAACTACA
>DATGEP010000405.1:0-7276 GCA_035310125.1 Ktedonobacterales bacterium | reverse complement strand
GCCGGCGGAGATAGCGGACTCACCGCGGCCTATCCGCCCTCGCTGGCGGAAAACATCACCAACATCTACGGCCAGCCGGTCAATCCGTCGAGTGTCGGCAATAATCCCGGCGCCGGCACGGCCAGCAGTGCGATAGCGCCGGGCAGGCAGCCGATCCCGCCGATTGCACCCCCGCCTGCCAGCGGGGCGGTCTCGGTCGGCACCAACGCGATGTATGGCGGTGGCGGGCTGCACCGTCTGCCGCCTGAGCCGGGCGTGTATCCGCGTCATCGGCCCATTCCGCCGATCGGCGCCTAGCGGCCCCAAACGGGAGCGGTGACACATGGGCATTGAACGCGCGTTTCGACGGTTCCAGGGCTGGCTCGAAGGCTGGCCCAGCGCGGGCCTGTCGGCGCTACTGGTGGCCGCGGCGCTCGTCCTGCTGCTCGTCGCCTGGCGCGGCAAGCCGTGGGAAAAAATCGTGGTGGCGAGCTGGGTGTTGTTTCCCTAGTCGGCGTGCTCCTTCTCTTTGGCCGCGTCACGCGAGAGGCGAAACCAGTCGGCGGCAACGATTTGTAGCCGATCATGGCACTCGTGATAGCGTGTGCCAGCGTGAGGGAGATCGCTTTTGAGCTGCATCATCTCATCGAACACGGCGCGCACGTCGGGACGCTGGAGGGCGCGATGAATGTCGGCGCCGGAGAGTTGGGCGGGTGTGGTCACGGAATCCGTTGACATAGGAGCCTCCAAAGATGGCAACACGCAAAACCACTACGAGCGATACGAGCGATACGGGACTGGAACCCTACCGCGAATTGTCGCGCCGACTGGGACGCGCACCTCAGTATAGCATCACGACGGCGCCCGTGCGTAAGGATCGCGCCCGGAACCGACACGTGCAGCTCGCCAGCCAGGCGCTCGCCGAGGTCGGCGCCCAAGACGTGGGGCACCCGGCGATCCTCGCACGCGAGCGTGCCCAGCAGACGCCGGCCGTCGTTGACGCGCGCGCCCGCGTGCTCAAAGCCGATAGCGAACGATTCCACCTGCAGCAAGACATCGCATCCGGCCGGTACCATGACGCCCGCGATCGCGCCGCCAAGCTGAAACGCATGCACGCGCTGGAGCGCGAAGTGGCGACGCACGCCAAAGCCGAAGCGGCCGCGTATGCGACGGCCTATAAAGCGGAGCTCAAAAACATCCCCAAGGCGCCGAAGGCCGCCAAAAAGCCCGCCAAGAAGCCGTTTACGGTGGGCCGCTATCAGCCGAAGTCGGCGACGATCGCGGAGATCGCCGGCGCACGGCGCAATCGGCGCGTACAAACGCTGGAACGCAAAATGGCGCGCCAGAGCGCGTATGCATACCGCGCCGAACATCCCGGCGAATATGAGCGCACCGCCGAAGCCTATCACCGGGCGCGCGATAGTGAGATCGCGGCCATACGTGCCGGCACGGCAACGTCTCACCCGCGCACCCGCGCGCTGCGATCTACCGGCACCGTCGGCACCGGGGGCCATGCACGCAACCCGCACGCCTGGCCACACGAGCATCCCGCCGAACATCGCGCCGCCGCGCGGCTGGGATGGAAACGGCGACATAGCGGCGCGTAGCCGAGTAGCAACCGAGGAGGATTGCATGACGATACCGAACACGACGACGACATTCACATCCGCATCCCCCGTCCACTGGACGCAGCCGGGCCTGGCGGCGCTGACTGAGACCGACGGCCACGGTGATACCTGCGGGCCGATTGTGCTGCTCGATTACCGGCACCTGGCGCACGGCGTGCCTCTCGACGTCACGACGCTGGACGCCGCGCGCGCCGAGCTGATCCGCTGGGGTCTGATGGATGCGCCGGGCCTGCCGGGCATGACCATCCAGCAGCTCGCCGCGGCGCTGTCGCAGCATTATCAGGTTGAGCCGATCAAGGTCGTGGGCTACGGCGGTGATATGTCGGCGTTCCACAATGAGCTGGAGCGCCTGGGCGACACGCATCAGCTGGTGATCGTGCTGCATACCGACGCCGCCAAGCTGCCCGACAATCAGCCGGGGGTGGCGAATCACTTTACCCTCATCGGCGGCATTGATTCGACCGAAGGGTACTGGACGTGCAACGGCGACACGGAGACGGCCCTGCGCAGTGGGGGCGTGACATCCCCGGTCTGGTATACCTGGGCGCAGCTGGAGGCCAGCCAGCCCGCGGGCTATATTCTCCTGCCGGCCCTCGACCCGCCTGCGACGACACCACCGCCACCGTCTGCGCCGCCCGCAGCAGAGGTGACGATTACCGGCGCGCCCGGCGGGCCGGAGCCGGTTGTGACGCTGGCTGGCAATCGCTGGCAGGTCGTCTTGTAATTTCGCGAGGAGGACGCACGCATGGCACGGAAACCGCCGCCCGATGGAGGCTGGTACTGGTGGAGTCTCTACCCCGCCAACCTCTGGCAGAGCTTCAAGTGGAGCCGCCGAAATCCGAGCGCGCACAGCGGCATTGACATCGGCATGCCCGTTGGGACCGTGCTGGTTGCGCCCGAAGATGCCACCTACCTCAACGGCACAATGGAGCCGTGGGGCGGGCAGGTCAACCTCTTGGTGCAATGGGGCGATGGGCCGCACGTGCTCTCGTTTCTGCATTTGTCGCAGATCACGCCGCACGCCGCCGGCGAAGCCATCGCCGGGGGCACTCTGATTGGCCTCTCAGGCCAGCCGCCCTCGCCGCAATATGGCCGCGGCGCGCACCTGCATTTTGAGGTGACGCATGGCACCCTGGCGCCGTACGAGGGCTACAGCCCCACCCGTCCGACGCAAACCAATTATCCCGTAGACGGCGCCAGCTTCCTGAAGCTGCTCAACGCCACCGGCGCGCCGCTTTCCGCCGCGAACGCGCCGCCGGGCAGCGGCACCATACAGCAGCTCGCCGGCAGCGTGCCCGGATTTATGGCGCTGGCGCAAGGGCTGGACGATGCGCTCGCGTTCCAGGCGCCCAACGACATCTCCATCGTGGGGCAAGATACCGGCGTGCCCAATCCGTTTGTGAATATCCGCGCGTTTCTCCTGCGGGGGTTTTTCGTATTGTTGGGCTTGTTTTTGCTCATCTTGGCGTTCTGGAATATCATCGCCCGGCCGGCCCTGGAGGCGGCGGAGCCGGCAGTGAGTGGCGCGTCCGGTCTCGCCTCGCTGCTGGCCTGAGGCGAGATTGCACGCGATACCGGTAACCGGCAACCGGCAACCGGCGCGGGAAACGAGAGGGCGAGCAGAGGACATGGGCAGCACCACCAAAGGACCCTATGACCCGACGGTCACGCAGCCGATTGATACGCTCTTGGGCAATAGCACGTCCGGGTGCATCCTGATCCACAATCTCAGTCAATATGAGTTGTATGTGACGACGCCGGACGCCGCCATGACCAGTTTTGTGGCGGCCTGGGGCTGGCGGCGCTTCGACGCGCGGGACCCGCTGCCGATCATCTCGTGGAGCATCGCCGCCACGCCGGCACAGACCAACCCGCCGCTTTCCGCCGTCTTTGTCGAGAGCTACGAGGTGCGGACTGAGGCGCCGCCGCAGTATTTTGGGCAGTATCAGCGCCAGACGAGCGTTGGATCGGGGGCCGTTACGACAACCTTGCAAAATGCAATCAGCCCCGATGGGGGCAGTCATAACCTCTCCGTCGTCTACGACAGCGCCAACGCGCGTATGGAGCTACAGCCTGGCGGCAGTGCGGGGACGCATCCGCTCGGTATGCTGTTCACCTACGTGGACAACGGCGGCGTGCAGCGTATCGCGTTCGTCTCGGCGGGGGATGGATCAGGCGGCGTCGCCGGGACGGCCGCGGCCAATCTCCGCTGGGATGCGAGCGGCGATCTGATTACCATCGGCGGCCTTGCCACCGTGGGGATCGGCACCGCCGTCAAAGTGGCGGAAGCGGCGCACGCGCATGTGACTTCAACCGGCTTCGTCAACTTGCTCTCGTTCGTGGCGCCGAACGTGGCGGGCCGGTATCTCGTCAGCCTGTATGCGTCCATCGCGGGCGTCTCGAATGGCGTCGCCGTCACCGCGTCGGTGACGAGCACCGACGAGGACGGTAACACGCTCTCGTCCGCGCCCTTCTTCGGCCTCATCAAAACCAGCGCTGGCGCCGTGAGCTATGGGGCATTCTCGGCCGTCGCCACGGGCACCGGCACGCAGGGCACCAATGCGGCGATCCTGGCGGCAAACCCGCTCATGGTGGAGGTCGCGAGCGGGGGCACCATGACCGTGCAGTTTCACGATAGCGCGGGGACGCCCAATGATTTTGTCACGGCGGTGATCTATCGCATTTAGCGACGTAGCTCGTAGAGCGAATGAGGAGCAGAACATGAATCTACGCGGTATCACCGCCGTCTTGTTTATGGTCGGCGCGATGGGCGTGACGGCCATCCTGGGCATGATCGTCATTTCGGTGGCGCATGACGGCGATCTGACGACGGGCGTGCTGTCCAATCTCAACACCATTGCCGTGACCGCCGTCGCCGTCGCCTCGACGCTGATCGCCCACTATATCGGCGCCGGCGCCGCGGGAGTGCAGCAGCAGCAGCAATTGGACGCGCAGGCCAACACGCTGACGGCGGCGGCGTCCCCGGCGAGCGACACCGCCGGTGCGGGTCCGGCGGCGCCGTCAGCGCCGCCGGGCAGCGGCATATGACGAAGGAGACGTCAGAGCACCGCGCGCAGCGTCGGGCAAACGCACTAAAGAACGAGACGCCGGAGCACCGCGCGCACCGCCTGGCGCAGGACCATGCGGCACACGTCCGCTATCGCGGCACGCCCAAAGACAAGGCCAGAAAGCAGCGCTCAAACGCCGCCGCGGTGGCCTCTGGATACAACGCGGCGGCGTTAAAGCGTCGCCGCGCCCGCAAGCGTGCGGCGGAGCGCGAACGTGAGCAAGTGGCCAAGCTGGCGGCGCGGCGGGGGATTGTCAAGCCGCCCCGGCGTAAACCCTACCGCGGCGTCCCCGGCCAGACGTTGAACCGGGTGGAGGGCGAGCGCGTGCAGCCGTTCCACTGGCCGGAGCCAGCCGACATCGCGCAACGGCATTTTGCCGAGTGGTGGACCGACATGCACGAAGGTATGTCACTCAAGGAGATCATGTGGGGCCGCAAACAGATCGCGGCCGAGGAGCGCTATGTGCGAGATATGATGAAGGTGCGCCTGGCGGTGCGCATGCACAACCGCCCCCTACGGCACGACAAGCGGCCCGACAAGATGCGCATCGTGAAACCGAGGAGGAGGAGGACGACGTGATGCGACGCATGCTGTGCACGCTGGTGCTGTCGTCGGTGCTGCTGATCGCCGTCGGCATGGGCATCGGACGCGGGGGGCCGATTCCCCCGCAGGCGACACCCCCGCTCTCGACCGTCATTTTCTTGGGCGATAGCCTCACGCAGGGCCAGCATACCGATGATTTTTATTATGATTATACGTGGCAAACCGTGCTGGGGCTGCGCGCCCGCTCGTCCGCCGATGCGAGCCAATACCTCGTTGACGGCGTCGGGGGCGATACGACGGGGCAATTCCTGGCGCATCTTCAGGCGCTCGATTTGCACCCCTCCAATGCACAATTGATCGTGCTGGAGCTGGGCACGAACGACTACCTGCAACAGGTGCCGCCGGCGACGATGCAGGCGCACTATGCGGCACTGCTAGCGTGGCTCGCCACCGACAATCCCAACGCGCGCCTGGTAGCACTCAGCGTATGGGGCGATCCGGCGGCGGCGGCGGCGTATAATAGCGTGATCCAGGCGGAGGCGGCGACATGGACGGGCGCGGGCGGGCGCGCGCTGGTAGACATCAGCACCCTGTATCTCAACCCGTCGTACCACTGGCCGCCGGGCAGCTCAGATACGTTTCACCCGAATGATGCGGGGCATGTGGCGATTGCGCAGGCCGTGCTCGCGGTGGCTTGATGGCATAACATGGGCATACACGGCATAATCTGGCCCGCTGGCGTCAGATAGGCAAGCCCGCATGTCACCGGCGTATCTGGCGTCCGGTTTACGGCTCAGCGAGCGGCTGGCGGCGCTTGCGTCCAGGAGGGCGGAGGTGCGCGTGCTGCTCCCACCACGCCAGCGACGCGGCCCAGCGGTCCGCAATGCGCTGGACCGCTGCATCCCCCTCGGCGTGGGCTTCGGCGGCGCGCCGAACGAGCGTACGCGCCAGATGTGGACGGCCCAGCGCCACCGCCGCCTCTTTTGCGGTGTATAATCGGGCCATAATCAAGAGTCTATCAGATGTCGCAGGCCATACGCCAGCGCGGCCAGCGAGGAGATACCCAATGCTCGATCACCCGGCGATGGCGGCACGCTACCGATCCCTGCGCGCTGAGCTGCGCCGTCGCGCGCTGAGGCAGCACCATCGTGACCGCATCCAGGCGCGTCTGCTCCGGCTGATGACCGCCGCGCATCGCGGCGTCTTGCGGCACGCGAAGGATCGCGACGAGGCGCAAGAGACGCCCGGCGCCAGCGCGCCAACAGCCCGCCCCGACGGCGCACCCTGGCCACTCTAGCCACCGCGCCAACTCAACCGTCAGAATCGCATTGTACGCGCGTACAGCACACCACCATGAAAATGTGTGCGGCGCTTGACTGCGGCGTAGTTGCCGTGTATACTCGTATCAGTCCCTACGCGGACAGATAGGAGGGAGGGAGAGGCAATGCCACGACACATGACGGCTATCATTGGGGAGGGCTGGCAGATCGCGCCGCGGGCAGATGGCTACTGGCTCCAATCCCGGCAATCTGACGGGACATGGCGTGACGAGCACGGCCCGTACAAGCGGCGCAGCTCCGCGGTGAGTCGCTACCGTCGCCTGGAATATGCGCGGCTGTTCGGACCCAGAAGGACGACGCGGGGGGGGGCGCGCATGACTGAAAACGAGTGGCCCAGCGCCTACACCGTGGTACTGGGCAGTGACACCCGCTGGTATCCGCTGCGCTTTGGCAAGTTTCGGCGGGATGCGCGCGGGGGCCGCATCAGTTTCAGCCGGCGCGAAGATGCGGAAGCGTTCTGCCGCAAAGAACAGCGCGAGTTTATGCGCGCCGCTCCGAGCGCGCGGACGGAGAGAGCGTGTGAGTGATGATGCGCTTACTTGATCTCTTTTCAGGAGCGGGCGGTGCGGGCGAAGGCTACCGGCGGGCGGGCTTCCATGTCGTGAGCTGCGACAGCGCTGATAGTGGCTCCGAGTTCGCGAATGTCACGATCACTCGGGAGCCACCCGCCAAGTAGATGCCTTTTTTAACTGAGCGTTCGGGGACTGCACCCGACATC
>DATGEP010000404.1:0-22475 GCA_035310125.1 Ktedonobacterales bacterium | reverse complement strand
GTAGCCCGAAGGAACCGGGCATACCGTGGGCTTTCGCGGGCTGTGGTGATATGTCGTGATACACACTGGCTACAAAGACGCTGGCTGGCGCGATCGCGGCAGGGAATAGGGATCTCACCCCTGGCCTCGCCCTGGCCCCGTCCCGCCTCCGCGTGAGAGCACGCGACGCCGCGGCGGGCAGCCCTCTCCGTGCGCGGCGAGGGGAGAAGCGGTTGCCGATTCTGCCGGAATTCGCGCAGGTGGCGGTGTGGGGTGCCGATTCTGCCGGAATCTGAATGTGCAGCAAGGTGGTTGCCGTTTTTGCCGCACTTGTGAGACGGTGGACAGGCGGTTGCCGATTCTGCCGGAATCTGAATGTGCGGCAAGGCGGTTGCCGATTCTGCCGGTGGCGTGCATAGCGTTCGCTTCTCTCTGGCGCTCGTGGGTGTCGCGGCGCGGTCAACAATAGGCGTCGCGGTAATGCGCTGGCTGATGCTCGGCCCTGATGCGTGCGACGCAACGCGCGAAGCTGGCACGGGGCTGGCCGCGCTATTGGCGCCCTTGGGATGTCCGCTGGGGCAGCATAGCACGCGGTGAGGTCGAGGCGATACAGGCAGAGACGGACAAAAGCGGACATGAGCTCGGGCATCCACCGGGGAGGATTCGTGCGCGGCATGGGGGCGTCCACCGGACGCCCGTACGAGATTACGGCAGGTGGTTTGCTCCGATCTTTGCATAACACGTGGGCGACGAAACCGGCGGCTTCAGGCCTGCACTTGACCTCACGCTAGGGCAGCGGCTTAATCAGCACCGATATCTACCTCGACCGAGCGGATATGCGGCTTGTCGGCACCGATATCTGCCTCGACCGAGCGGATATGCGGCGTGATCGTTGGAGTAGGCGGCTCGAAGTAGAGCTCGAGCGCCTCGCGAAGATTGGTGAGCGCCTCGTCTTCGGTCTGGCCCTGACTGGCGACGCCTACCTCCAGGCATTGGGCAACGTACCAATCACCTTCACGCCAGACGCTCGCCGTGAGATGGCGCTTCATGTGCTGCTGCTCCTTCGCCCCTGTAGGTGGACGTATATGTGCCGTTCAATCGCAGTCTACCCGTCCAGCCCCAGTTTCGCAAGGACGGCGGCTAGCTCGGCGTTGGCGCGCTCACGGGCGGCGATGCCGTCGTCGCCGAGCACGTTCTTGGGCTTCTCCTTGATGAAGTAGCGTGAGGCGATTACCAGCAGCAAGGTTCCCTTGCGGAGGACCTCACCCCTCCCCCTCTCCTGTGAGGAGAGGAGAGGAACGGGCGACGATCCGGAACGGGCGTCCACAGGACGCCCCTACGAAGCGGGCGGGGAGGTGGTGTCGTAGAGGCGGATGGTGACAAGGCCGGTGGAGGTTTGGGCGAGGAGGCGGTAGTGGGTGTCGAGCCAGCGCTGGGCGGCGTGGGCGATGGCGGCATCGTGGGTGTCGGTGAAGCGACCCTCGATGAAGAAGAGGCGGGGATGGGTGGCGGCATAGGCGGCGAGCGCGTCCGGGTGGGTAGCGGTGCCGAAGTTGGCGAAGGGGTTGCCGCGACCATAGAGCGACATGTCTACGTAGCCGGGAGCGTTGGGATCGAAGTGGGCGGAGCTGCCGTCGGACTGAAGGTAGTAGGCGATGGGGAACTGGACGCCCTGGACGTTGTTGTAGGAGACGAGGCCGTCGCCGGGCTGGTAGTGCGCTTCAATCCAGCGGGTGGGGGTGCGCCAGTCTTCGAGCTGGGCGTGGGCGTAGTAGCTGGGGACGGTGACGAGGACGGCACAGACGAATCCGGCACCTATGAGGAGGCGCGCGGGTCGCCAGCGCACGAGGGTGACGGCGCCGCCGATGAGCAGGCAGGCGGCAGGCACGACGGTGACAAGATAGCGGCTGGAGAAGAGCCGGATGGAGCCCTGAGACAGGAAGTAGCTCACGATGGTGGGGATGAGAAGCCAGCAGACCACGGCGAGCAGGGTGGGAAGGGCGTCGCGCGCCTGGAGCGCGCTCTTTTCGGCGGGTAGTGCCTCAGAGCCGCCGGGGTGGAGACGAGCGAGCGCACGCCGTCCGGCGGGCAGCCGCGAGAGGACGAGCGCGACAATGACGAAGATGATGACGACGGCAAGCAGGGCGAGCGAGAGTTTGCTATTGGTGACGAGCGCGATGGCGCGACCGACTTCCGGGCCGAGCTGGGGCGAGGGAAGCCAGCCGTTCTTGGCGCCGTGACGGCTGGCATAGAGGAATGGTGCGATGAGGACGCCGATGACGGCGAGCGACGCAACCATCCCGACGAGACGGCGCGAGACGCGGCCACGCACAGGGGTATCGAGGAAGAGCAGGAGGCCGAACACGACGATTTGCGCGAGCAGGAGGAGCAGGCTGAAGGCGTGAGAATAGACGGCAAGCACGGAGCTTGCGACGAAGATGATCCACCAGCGACGCGCGCGGTCGGACTGATGGAGCAGGGTGAGCAGGGCGTACCAGGAGACGCAGACGAGCAGCAGCTGGAGACCGTAGGAGCGGGTCTGCTGGGCGTAGGTGAGAACGAGGCCAGTGAGCAGGTAGATCGCGGCGCCGACGAAACCGGCGGTGTCGCTGAGGAAGCGGCGGCCAATGTGGAAGACGACGAGGGCGCTGAGAGCCGTAAAGACGGCGGAGGGGAGGCGGACGAAGAATTCCGTGGGGGGGAGGCTAGCGAGGGCGCCCAGGGCCAGCCAGCCATGCAGCAGAAGGTGGTAGAAGACCATGTTCGGCTCGCTGCCACTGATAAAGGCGCCGTAGAGGGCGGAGAGTGGCTGGCGAGCAAGCGCGACGGAGAAGGATTCGTCCATCCAGAGGCTGGGGGCGCCGAGACGATAGAGATCGAAGGCGAGCGCGAGGATGAAGATGGCCGCCGGGAGAAGGTCGCGCGCGGTGGGGCGCGGCAGGCGGAGGCGATTCTTCGCGGGCCGGACCGACGCGACGGCCGGCGTGACGTGTACGCCCGTCTGTGCCATGCGCCACCTCCTCTCATCTTCTATATTCCTGAACGCGCGACGAGCGTAATGGTATGCGTCATTCGGGAGGATTATCCGTCGCCGGGTGGAGCGCGTGATGGTCATGGCTGAGCATCGCATAGCATGAGCGCGGGGGCGGATGAAATGGTACTCTTGGTTGGAGCTAGTGGCGAGCCGTGTTCCGCCGTGTACAATGGCTCCGGCACGGGCTACGCGAGCGCGAACGTGTGTGTGGGAGAGGCTGTAGGTAGAGTGAGGGCATAAACCGCATGGAGCGTGACCGATATCAACGCGGACAGCGGCAAGAGCATTCCCAGCAAGGTGGGTTGAAACGTACGAATGCTCACTCTGGTCGTTCGAGCGGCGCGGGTCCATCGCCGCGCGATGCGGGGTGGTTACCCGACCAGGAGACGATTCCGCTTCAAGCGCCACCGCGCGCGGGGACGCGCCACAAGCGAGCGGCACCATCGCCCTACGATGCGCCACGACAGGGGGCATCGCGCTTGAGCCAGGGCGGGTGGTATGCGGATGAGGATGCGAGGCTGGTGTTGCCATCACGACCTGCCGCGAGTATCGCGAGTTCCGCGGGCGGCGCTGGCAAGGGCGCTCCCAAGGCCAAGCGAGCACGATCGAGGCGCCGCACTGTCGCGCTGATTGTGCTCGCCTGTGTGCTGCTGGTCGTGGCGGCGGGAGCGATTGATGGAGCCATTCGCGTGAGCCAAGTGCGCGCCGAGGCGAGCGACGGCATGCAGCATCTAAAAAATGTCGAGGCACTGCTACCCTCGAAGAATAATCTAGGGGCGGCGCTCAATGCCGTGACGCTGCAAAAGGCCGGAGTAGAGCTCAAAGCCGCGGAGCATGATTTTGCCGCGTTGCGGATGGATTTGGGAGCCCCTGGCGGCACGATGTACCTCGCCGCGCACCTGCCGAAGGTGGGAGATACCGTTTCCACTGGAGCCGCGCTGGCCGCCGCCGCCGATGAAGCCTGCCTGGGGGGTCTGGATCTCGTGAGCAGCGGGCAGACAGCGCTCGCGGTCTTGAAAGGCGGCTTCTTCGCGCCGAAGCCGGGGGTCACGCCGCCGCCCTTGCCGCCAGGTACGCCACCGGCGCCGCTATTGAATGTGGCGACGCTGGCGAAGATCTCGAGCAACTTCGAGAACGCAATCGCGCATCTCAACGCGGCGGTGGCGTATGCGCAGAACGCTGATCTCTCAACGTTGCCATCGTCGCTCGTAAAGCCGAAACAGCTTGCGCAATTGCACGGATTTATCACAAACTGGCCGAGCATCCGGCAGCAGCTTGCGCAGGTGGATGGCTGGCTCAGCGTGGCGCCGGTAGTCCTGGGCGCCACCACGCCCAATCATTTTTTGCTGCTGATGATGGATCGCAGCGAGATGCGAGCGACTGGCGGCTTCATGGGCAACTTCGCTGTTGCTACGATCCAGAATGGGAAGGTGCAGCCGTTCTCGCTGGAGGATACGTACCACCTCGACCAGCCCTACATCGCGAGCGCAACAACGCCACTCATTCCGCCAGCCGAGTATTCCTGGTGGCCGTATCCAAACTTCGCATTGCGCGATGCGAATCTCTCGGCGGACTTTCCGACCTCGGCGAAGCTCGCGCTGCACGAGCTGCAGATCGAAGGTGGTGGCACCGCGCAGAGCGTCGTAGCATTTACACCCGTGGCGATCGAGAACGTGATGAAGGTTGTGGGCAATGTCGCCGTGCCAGAATATGGCGAGATCGCGACACCGGCGAATCTGGAAGACCTCATTCACAAATATCAGCAGCTCGACAATCAGCCGATAGCGACGCGCAAACACTTCACGGCGCTGCTGGCGCAGCACCTGCTGGACAAGCTCCATGGGCGATCAACTAGTGATCTCCTCAAGGTCGGTCAGCAGATGCTGACGTCCTTACACACCAAAGACGTTCAGGTCTATTTTGGTGATCCAAATGCTGAGAAGCTGCTGGCGGCGACGGGCTACGACGGCACGATCGCGCACGGTCCGGGCGATAGCGTCACGCTGGTGGATGACAATGTAGGCGGGAACAAAGCCAATGAGTTCGTCGTGGTGAGTTATCACGATACCGTGACGCTCGATGCGCACGGAACCGCTACGCACAATCTGCAAATGACCTATGTGATGAACGGCGGCGATAACCCGCTGCTCTTCCATCGGTATTTCTATCTGACGTACTTGCGGGCGTATGTGGCACAGAACGCGAACCTGGAGAGTATGGTCGGATTCAACTACACACATTACGGTCCGAACCAGATCGGCAATAGCGATTTTGCGGGCCGCCAGATGTGGGCCGGATACCTGGTGGTGAATAATGGTAGCAGCTATACGGCGAGCTTTACGTGGACGGTCCCCAACGCCGCCACGCGGGATAGCGCCGGACACTGGCACTACCGGCTCGACTTCCAGCATCAGGCAGGCTCGACGCAGAAGCTGACGCTGATCGTAACGGCGCCCAACCTCAAGAAGCCACTTATCAGCTTCAATGGGGGACTGACCCAGGATATGATCTACAACGTGCAGTATTAGCCTGCTTAGCGGAAGGTTCTTTCGGCAAGCGCATGCTCCGCGAGATACCAGGCCGCGAAGCGGGCCAGCCCCTCGGCCAGCGGGACACGCGGCGAGTAGGCCAGCAGGCGCCGTGCCTTGGTGATGTCGGCGTACGTCAGAGGAACGTCGCCGGGCTGCTCGCCTACGTAGCGAACATGCGCGGGGCGGTCGAGCACGGCCTCTAGCATGCGGATCAGGTCGCGCAGTACGACGGGATGCGAATTGCCCAGATTGAAGATTTCGTACCCGAACGGCTCCGGGCGGTCCAGCGCCGCCAGCAAGCCATCTACGATGTCGCCAACGTAGGTGTAGTCGCGGGCGGATGAGCCGTCGCCAAAGATCTGTATCTCCCGCGCCGCCAGGATGTCGCGTGTGAAGGCGTGGATTGCCAGATCGGGGCGCTGCCGGGGGCCGTAGACGGTGAAGAGACGCAAGCACGTGACCGGAAGGCCGTAGAGGTGGTGGTACGTGTGACAGGCCATCTCTGCCGCGCGCTTGGTGGCGGCATAGGGCGAGATGGGGCGGTCGGCGGAGTCGGTTTCAGCGAACGGCGCCGTAGACGTGACGCCGTAGACAGAAGATGAGCTGGCGAAGATGAAACGCTCGACCGCGGCACGGCGGCTCGCTTCGAGGAGAGCCAGCGTACCCTGGGAGTTCGTGCGCTCGTAGAGGAGTGGGTCCGCGACTGAGGGACGCACGCCCGCGCGCCCGGCCAGGTGCATCACGGCATGGATGGGGACGAGCGCGAAGGCGGCGGCGACGTCCTCCGGGTCCGCGATGTCACCGCGCAGAATGTGGAGAGCCGGGCTGGCCAGCACCGCGGCCAGATTACGCTCTTTTAGCGCCGGATCGTAGAAGGTGTTGAAGTCGTCGAGGACGACAACTTCCTCGCCACGCTTGATCAGGCGCTCAACGACATGCGAGCCGACAAAGCCCGCGCCACCTGTCACGAGAACCGCCATCCTACCCATCCCCCCAAAATAGTCACTTCGTATTGCAATCGCGGGCATGTCCGCGAACCCAGTGAGACATATCCGCGCCGAGGAAGATGTGCTACGCGCCGGCGGCGTCGAACTCGCGCACCGCCGCCGCGATCCGCTCGATCTGCTCCCCGGTCAGCTCGGCATACATCGGTAAGGAGAGCGACGTGGCGGAGAGCCGCTCCGTCACCGGGAATGACCCTGGGCGGTGACCGAGGTACGCATAGGCTTCCTGAAGATGGATCGGTATAGGATAGTGGATGCCCGTGGCGATGCCGCGCTCGGCCAGGAACGATTTGAGGGCGTCGCGATCTGGATGCCGCACGACATACAGGTGGAATACTTCGCGAACTCCAGAGCCGCCTGGGGCTGGAAGCTCAACGGATGTGCCAGCAAGCGCCTGGGAAAGCCGGGCGGCATTGGCGCGACGCTGCTCGTTCCAGGTGTCCAGGTGACGTAGCTTGATGCGCAGCACCGCCGCTTGAATCTCGTCCAGGCGTGCGTTGCGGCCAATGACCTCATGGTGGTAGCGCACATTCGAGCCGTGGTCGCGGTATAGCCGCACACGCTCAGCCAGCGCGCGGTCGTTGGTGGTGATGGCGCCGCCCTCGCCGTACGCGCCGAGATTTTTCGAGAAGTAGAAGCTAAAGCAGGCAAGCGTGCCGAGCGATCCGGCCCGGCGCTTGCCTACCGTCGCGCCATGCGCCTGGCAGGCATCCTCGATAACCGGGATATCTCGCGTACCGGCGATTGCCAGAATACGTTCCATGTCGGCGGGGCGACCGTACAGATGGACGGGAATAATGGCCTTCGTGTGGCTGGTTATGGCGGCCTCAAGCAGGGATGGGTCGAGCGTAGCCGTCGCGGGGTCTACGTCCACAAAGATCGGAGTCGCACCGACGGCACTAATCGCTTCGGCGGTGGCGATGAACGAATTGGGCTGCGTGATGACTTCGTCGCCCGCGCTTACGCCGAGCGCATGCAGAGCGATCTCCAGGGCGTCGGTGCCGTTGCTCATGCCGATGGCGCCGGCAGTGCCGCAATAGCTGGCATACTCTTCTTCGAAGGCTTGCTGGTGCGGCCCCAGGAAAAGTCGCATACTATCGAAAACGTCCGCGACAGCCGCCAGAATTTCGTCGCGAAGGGGATTATACTGCGCTCGCAGATCTACCAATGGAATATCGGCCTGTTTGACGCCACTTGCCATCTGGAAGCTCTTTCTCTCGATCCAACATAGTGTGAACAGTCGCGATTGCGCACGTTCCCACTCCGGGGAAGTGGCGACCGATGACACTGGGGCCGCCTGCGGAATAGTACCATGTCTTGCGCCGCGCGGCGACCGATTAGTACCGCAGACGTGACACGCGGACCCGGAGCCATCCCGGCTGACGCAACGAATGGGGAGCGGTGACTCGGCGCGCTGGCGCCGCGACCAATGCTCCGCATAAATGCCCACGACCTCCGCAAACGCTCGATGATATAACCTTATCATAGGATGTTGCCATGATCGTACGCGCCTCTGCTCTATCTACCGCCAGCGCATGCGCGCTCGCACCTGTGGCGTATATCCGAGTGATTGACACCTGAGAGACAATTAGCGTCGTATGCGATGATGGAGAAACCGACTGCCGGAGACGAAACGCTGAAGAGACCTGTGAGGGAATGGGGAATTCCGCATGATTGATGACCATCGCACTGGAGCGGCGGACACGACGACGCCCGTGCGCGCGACTCCCGACCCAGCGAGCATCAGCGCCAATGGGGCGCATGGCCGTAGACTGCGCTTCGCCGTCATCGGCTACGGGTATTGGGGGCCGCAGCTCGTACGCAACCTGGACCGCCTGCCCACCGGCCAGGTCGCGTACATCGTTGATCTCTCAGAAGATCGGCGCAAGGCCGCGCAGAGGGACTATCCAAATATTGCCGTCATCGCAGCTATGGAGGACGCGCTGGGTACGGATGTAGATGCGGTAGTCGTCGCGACGCCTATCCGCACGCACTTTGCGCTTGCGCGTATGGCGCTGGAGCGCGGCAAGCATGTCTTCGTGGAGAAGCCGCTGACGGCGAATGTGGCGCAGGCGAAGACGCTCTCGGCGCTGGCCACGCGCAACGGCCGGGTGCTTATGGTTGGCCATACGTTCATGTACAATCCGGCGGTGGAAGAGCTGCGGCGGCTGGTGCAGAGCGGCGCGCTGGGCCGCGTGTACTACGCCGATTCCACGCGCGCGAACCTGGGTATCTTCCAGAACGATATCAATGTTATCTGGGACCTCGCGCCGCACGACCTGTCTATTCTTTCATATGTGCTGGGCGTTTCGCCGCGCCGGGTGAGCGCGCACGGCGGCTCCTATGTGCGGCCAGATGTGGTAGATGTCGCGCATATTGTGCTGCGATATCCCGACGACATGATGGCGCACATTCATGTAAGCTGGCTCAGTCCATCCAAGGTGCGCCGGTTCACCATCGTCGGCGACAAGCAGATGGTCGTATACGACGACGTAGACAGTAACGAAAAGATTCGGGTCTTCAACCGGGGGGTGGATGCTCCCGACCATACGGTGACTTTCGGTGAGTTCCAGCTTTCGTATCGCTACGGCGATATTGTGAGTCCGTATATTAGCGGGTCCGAGCCGCTCGCCGTGGAGACGCGCCATTTCGCCGAGGCCATCATCGAAGGCAACACTCCACGGAGCGACGCCCGCGATGGGCTGCGCGTCGTCCGTATTCTGGAAGCCGCCGATACTTCGATGGCTAGGGACGGCGCATTCATCGAGATCGAGCAAGACGAACAGGATCAGGAGTAGCCGGCGATGCAGTCACCTCTCGTGGAGTCTCACCTGATACTACTGGGTGAGGATATCGAGTATGATCCCAATGTGCTGCTGGGCTATCGCCCGGGCCGCGCAATCGAGGATCTGACGTTGCGGGTCGGGCCGCGGGCGCGTATTCGCAGCGGCTCCGTCATCTACGCCGGCAGCAGCATCGGCGCGGACTTCCAGACGGGCCACAACATTGTTGTGCGCGAGGAATGCGCGATTGGGGATCATGTCTCTATTTGGAACAATACGACGATTGACTATGGCTGCCGTATCGGTAACAACGTCAAGATTCACACGAACTGCTACGTGGCGCAATTCACCGTGCTGGAAGATGATGTGTTCATGGCGCCGGGCGTGACGGTCGCGAATGATATTCACCCAGGCTGTCCGTACTCGGCGGACTGTATGCGCGGACCGACGATCAAGCGCGGCACGCAAGTGGGAGTGAATGTGACGTTCGTGCCAATGGTGACGGTAGGCGAGTATTGCCTCATTGCCGCTGGCGCCGTGGTCACCAAGGATATTCCGCCGTACTCGCTGGTCGTCGGAAATCCGGGCCGGGTGGTCAAGCAGGTGGACGAGCTGACCTGCACGACAGGCGTCGCGCCGGAGGGGTTCACATTCCGTCCATATGGACGGGTGCGCGAGCGGCGATAGTGGCATACTCAGCGGTCGCGCGGGCATCTGATACCAAATTTCGGTAGGGGCACAGGAACGTGATGTCCAGCAAGGACATGGGGGCGGACCCCCGCGGCGGGCGCAGCGGCGGGCAGCGCCCCTACGGATAGGCGGGGGATGGGCGCGGCAGGCGGCGCCCCTACAGAACCGGTGGGCGCACGGGACACGAGGCGGTCTGAAGCCTGTGGCGCAGGCCAACGACCCAACCAGATTTGGTATGAGCGAGCAATGATCTGGGGAAACGAGCTGGTGAGGCGCGGGCGGGGTGGTCGCCTATCCCGCTGACTCATCGGCGCGGCCAGGTCGCTGGCGAGCGAAGAGGGCGCGGAAGTTGCCGTCAAAGCTGGCGAGGAAGCGGTGGATAGCATCCACGTCGGCCTGTGTGATGAGGGAGGGGAGAGGGGGCAACTCGACCGGTGGCTCGGAGGGAGAGGCAGTGGGGGAAGCGGGAGGAGGGAAGCTTCCGGGGATGAGACGCGAGATATCGGAGGGTTGGATGCTGATATCATGCCGGGAGTCGTGAAACGAGACGACGTAGATACAGTGATTCTGGCAGTGCCGGCAACTCGCCATCACCATCCAGGCGCTGGGCCGGCGGGCGAGCACAATCACGCCATCTGGTGGGTATACTTCGCCGCAATGTCCGCACGTTTGGCCGGCGAACCGGTCGCGGATGATGCGCTCACGCGCGTGCATGCCTAACTCCCTGCTTGGACGCCCCACGTGCCTGATGTGGCCCACGGGCGATTGCGCTTCAGTATACCTCACTCGCGCTCATTCAGGTTTCCCAAACTCGTCAAGCGCGTCCAGGCTGTTGATGAAGTCACGGTAGACATCGAGATTGTCGGCTTCCTCAGCGGTGACGCTATGGGGTGCGGTGTCATCCGACTCTGGCGGGCTTTGCAAGGTGACGCCCGCGTGGTCCAGCACGCTCTCGGCAACGAAGATTGGCACTTTCGCGCGCACGGCGAGCGCGATGGCGTCACTGGGACGCGAATCCACCTCAACATGACGGCCGTCGGCGTCGAGGATAACGCGCGCGTAGAAAATGTCGTCGGCGAGGTCGTTGACGATGACGCTGACAATCTTGCCGCCTAGCTCCGTTATGACGGATTTGAGCAGATCGTGCGTGAGGGGGCGCAACGAGGTCGTTCCCTGGAGCTCCATGGCGATTGAGTACGCTTCGGCGGTGGCGATCCAGATGAACAGGTAGCGTTCGCCCTGCGCGTCTTTGAGGATGACCACCCGCTGGTTTGTGGCGAGATTGATTCGCACACTCTCGACCGACATCTCCACCATGGGTTTACTCCCTCCTGAGATGGCACCGGCTGGCGGGAGTGCGCCAGCCCTCGATGGCCTCATTGTACACCCTGGCCGCCGTGATACGCAAACGTGCGCACCTGACAGTCCTGCATGAAAAGCCGCATGAAAACTGAAGGGATTGACAGGTGCTATCGGTCCCTGCTACACTGTAGAACGTGGGTTCTACACAGGTGAAATAGCGAGAGTATAGACATAGGAGGTCGGCCGTGAATCATGAGCTGGCTGGTTTACAAGGCGAAATCTACAAAGTCATAGTGGCATATGCCCGCGAGCACGGTTACCCGCCAACGAACCGCGAGATCGGGAAAGCGGTCGGCGTGGAATCCACTGGCCACATTGACTATCACCTGACCGTGCTCGAGAAGAAGGGGTATATCATCCGCGAGCGCAAGAAGAGCCGTGGCATCCGTCCCGCGGAGGAGGTGCACGGGTTGCGCATCGAGGGTACGATTGCCGCTGGTGCGCCACTGGATATTTATCCGGAGAGCCAGCAGGAGACGCTGGACCTCGCTGCACATGCGCGCGAGTACGTGCTTCAGGTGCGTGGCCAGTCCATGATCGAGGATCACATCGCCGATGGCGATTACGTGTTGGTGGAAAAGGAAGCCTCCATCAACAACGGTGATATCATCGTGGCAACGCATCTCACCGCCGGAGTAGATGGAGGCGCCGCTACCCTCAAGCGTTTCTACAAGGAGGCTAACCGTGTACGCCTCCAGCCGGCCAACTCCGAGATGGACCCCATCTATGTGAGCCTGGATGAGTGGAGTCGTGAGTGGCGGGTTCAGGGTAAGGTAACGGCGGTTTATCGCCGCTGCTAATCCTGAGCCGCTTTGCGCGCATCTGTATCGCCCCGTCCGCACCCAGTTACCGCCCTACTCGTAGGGGAGGAGAACATGGGGTGGACGTGATCGCGCGCCGTTCACGCGCCGCCGTATCATGCCGCTTTCCACCTATTGGTCGCCTTGGAGTAGGCCAGGAACACCCAATATGGTAGAATTCGTGCGATCTGTACGAGTGGCAGTCTCGCACGTTTCGCCGTGGGAAGCCGCGCCATGCGTGTCACAGGTCAGGACACGTTTCGACGTGGTTGATCGAGAGCGATATGAAGGGGGACGCACCACCGCATGGAGAAGGCGATTTTTGATCTGATTCAGAACTGGTATCTGGCCGCTGGTTATGGTGGCGTCGTGCTGGCAATGGCGTTGGAGAGCTGTTGTATTCCGCTGCCAAGTGAGATTGTCATGCCGCTCGCCGGGTACTTCGCCCTGATCCATCCAGGCACATTCTCGCTCATCGGCGTTGGCATCGCGGGCGCGGTCGGCTGCCTCATCGGCTCGGCCGTCGCGTATGGCATCGGAGCATCGGGTGGACGTCCGCTGCTGCTGAAGTATGGCAAGTACGTGCTGATTTCTAAGGCCGACTCAGACCGCGCCGACCGGTGGTTCGCTCGCTACGGCTCGCCCGTCGCGTTTTTCTCGCGCCTCTTGCCGGTAGTGCGGACCTACATTTCGTTGCCCGCCGGGATCGCGCGCATGAACTTCGGCAAGTTCTTGCTCTTCACGTTGCTAGGCTCCCTGCCCTGGACCTTCGCGCTCGCGATCGTCGGCTATAAGTTCGGCGATCAGGTGGCGGGGCTGAGCACCGCGTTCCATGGACTGGACGTGGTGATTCTGCTGGTCATTGTCGGCGCGGTTGCGTTCTATGTCTACCATCATGTCAAGAAGGATCGGCGCGCCGCCAGCCAGCCGGAGCCGCTGAGCCAGCAGTCGCGAAGGTAGACCTCACCCCTGCCCCTCGCCTGCGCGGCGAGGGGTTTTGTTTGTTTATTCGTCGCCTGGCGTGTTGACTTGAGGTGGTGATTCGCCGTCTTCGTCCGCTGGCTCGCTCTCGTGTTGCTGGTCGCCAATAGTGTCGGGCGGCTGGGAGGGCTCGCCGTTGACCACCTGTTGCGCGATGGCCTGCGCTTCGGCGCGCAGGCGACGGATCTCGGCAATCGTGGCATTCACGCGGGTGAATAGCTCGCGGTTCGCCTCGATGCCCGCGGAGATGAGCCAGGCCGCCGCTTCGCTGCGAGTGGCACGGACGCCGGCTTCCACCAGGGCATCGAGCGCCTCCAGTGTGCGATCATCCAGCCGGCTTGTAATGACGTTGCTCCGCAGGCCAGCCGACGCAGGGGGCTCCGACGGCGCATTGTTCGTGTAGATGGTCGGCGAGAGCACCTGGAGTGTTTGTGCGCGCACGTGCTCGAGATCAAGCCCGAGGGACCGTAAGACACCCGCCGCGATGCCTTCACCTTCGCGGAGCAGCCCCAGGAGCAGATGCTCTGTGCCAATGTAGTGATGATTCAAGCGGCGCGCTTCATCAACCGCCAGCTCCATGACTTTCTTGGCGCGGGGTGTCAGGCCAATGTCGCCTAATACGACGCGGCTCCCGCGCCCAATGATGCTCTCGACCGCGTTTCGTACCGCTTCTAGCTCGACACCGAGGCTCCGCAGCACCGTTGCCGCGACGCCATCGCGTTCTCGGAGCAGCCCCAGCAGCAGATGCTCTGTGCCAATGTAGTCGTGCCCGAATCGCTGCGCCTCCTCTTGCGAGAACGACAGCACCTTGCGGGCGCGCTCGGTGAATTTGTCGAAATGCCCCATCCCGCGGAGCCTTTGATAGCGATCACGGCGAAACATGACGGCCTCCTTTGGGGGTAATCAGAACAGCAGCCACCGATGACATGACAGATATTATGGAACGTATACGAATTACGCAATGCGGAGTTACACATATACGCTCGCGGTGAGGTGAACTTCTACCGCGTCTGATTGGGGCTGTTTTCACGCGGCTGAGTCGTACTGGCGCATGAGACGGCATTTCCTTGCCTCCGCCTGTCGCATGCTCCATCGCTTCACCAATTTGACCGTGAGTCCTTAACAGCCCCTGGATCACCGGGCTAATCGATCACTGCATCGTCGCTGGGCCGCGAAGCGGCCCCGGCTGTACGCCGTCAGCGGCCGGCGCCCCCAAAGAGAGGCGCCCCAAGGAATGGAACACCTCTCAGGCACCGACGACTACTTCGCGTTGCGGTCAAACTGCATGAGACCGAGGTGGTTGCCCTCGGTGTCGCGTACGTACGCCACATAGCCCACCCCAGGGACCGGGCCGGGCTGGTGCACCTCGCTGCCCCCAGCGGCCACGGCAGCCGCAAAGGCGGCATGCACATCCTCCACGCCCACCGTGCAGGTAAAGGCAAACTGCGGGACGGTCCCCTGCGTGGGACTCTCGCGCTTGCTCAGGCCGCCATCAATGCCGGGCTCTCCCACACCGGTCTTGATGAGCCAGTAATCCATCCCCTCGACCTTCTCGATCGTCCAGCCGAAGACGTTGTGGTAGAAGGCGATGGCTCGCTCGACCTCATCCGCGTAGACATCGAAATGCACTACTCGATTTGCCACGGATTGCTTCCTCCTGTTGAGATATGGCGAACAAATGTTCGCAATGCAGAGTATAGCATCTGCATGCCATCTGCTGCTGGCACCTTGACCTTTGGCAAGCGTGACTCCGTATACAAGCGGTGCTGCCCTGTGCCAAGGGCTATTCCCATCCCCACTATCTCTGGAGCTTGTTATGACCTCAACATCAAGTCCTTAACACGCTCCAGGAGCAGGTGCTCCGTACCGATGTAGTTGTGACCAAACCGCTGCGCCTCCTCTTGCGAGAACGACGGCACTTGACGGGCGCGGCAGGCAGCGCCCCTACTACCGGAGCCAGTCCGCCGTTATTCCTACATCTCCATCAATGGCGGGAATGGCCGGCGCGCGGGGAACTATGATGCGGGCTGAAGCTAGGCGGCGGTAAAGAACTCGGTCAGCGGCGCGGTGGCGGGATCGGCGGCGTGCCGGGGGTCGGTAAGCTGCCAGGCATCCGTGACGGTGCGTAGCAGTGAGTAGTGATCGTGCGGCGTGGCGGATTGGAACTGCTTGCGACCGAGCGGCGAGATGACGAGTGTCGCGACCCGCCCGCCGCCAGCGAAGGTGCAGCAGCCATCCGAAGACGTACCCTCGTCCCAGGTGATGAAGAGCGCGCCCGATTGTTTCCAGGCGGGTGAAGCGAGAATGAGCGGCACCTCCTGGGAGAGCCATTGGTCTCCCGTTGCGGTGGGGCAATCGTGCATGTCATGGCAGAGGTTGGGGGTGATCCAGACAAAATCGGGAACCGTCGCGGCGCCGAGATCGCTGGCAAATCCCGTCAGCGGAACGATGTCGTGGCAGCGAGCGGAATTGTTGCGTACGTCGTCAAAGTAGATGAATGGGTTGTGCTTCTGCGCGTAGGGGTACGCATCGCCGGTGAAGCAGGGCGCGGGCATGCCCTCCATATAGGCGCGCCAGGTTTTGTGACCCGCCTCTAACGCATCCACGAGGTTGTTCGACGCGTGGACAAAGCAGTCTGTACAGTCTGACGTCACTCCAAACGTATCTCCGCCGGCGAGAGATAAGTAGTTAGGCAGGCTCGGATGGGTAGTGGCGTAGTATTGGGTCGCCAGCCCATAGGTGTGTGCCAGCGAATTGATGTAGGGCGCGTGCGGGCTGCCGATGATATCGCCATACTCAGAGTTTTCCATCACGATGACGAATATGTGGCTGAAGTTGGGCAGCGCGCCAGGAAGCGGTACGTAGACTTGCGGAGGCACGGTGCTTCCGCCACACGCAGCAAGCAGCAAAGCACCTGCTAGCATTAGCATTACCACCGGTCGCCGTCCGCGCGTCGTCATGTGTTTTTCGCCTTCCCCGTCGTACCAACAGGCGCCCCCTTGCCGCTCGCCGATGTGGTGAAGGGAGGACGAATTCGGTTATCGCACATTCTCTACCAACCGCGCGACCTCGTTGGCGCAGCCCCACGAGAGTGTCACGCCCGCGCCGCCATGCCCGTAGTTGTGAATCAGCCAGCGGCCAGTCCCCGCCGGCTCGACTTCCAACCGTACCGTGGAGCGGACGGGGCGTATCCCCACGGCGACCCCAAGTATGTCGTCTTCGCTCAGGTCCGCGAGGGTAGGGTCAAGCCGGGCACAGCGCCGCAGGATGTCGCGGGTGATCGCCGGGTCAGGCTCGGTGCGCTCGTCGCCTTCGTCGTCCGTGCCGCCCAGGATCGTATCGGAGATGCGCGGCACAATGTACGTTACCTCGCCTGCCCCGTTGTCGTCGAGGAGCACGCGGCGTGAGCCTGTGGGCCGGACACGCACCACCTGCCCGCGCAACGGGCGGAACTCGCCATCGCCTACCAGCTCGCGGGCGCCCAGCCCGGTACAGTTCACGACCGCATGAGACTCAGCGAGCGCCTGCGACATGTCGCGCACGGTACGTTGCTCGATGTTGCCACCTTCCGCTCGAAACGTGCGCATGAGGTAGTCCAGATAGCGTGATGTATCAATGACCGGCGCCACGAAGACGCGAGCGTCCGCGAAGCCCGCCGGTAGCTCGTCCGCTGGCGCGTGGCGGAAATCGTGTACGTCATCCTTCCACGCGGGATCCGGAGCTGGTGCCCGCAGGAGATCGAATACTCGCGATTGGATCACGCCGGTGTCCGGGTTGCTGGCAAGCTCAAGAAACACGCGATACCCATCGGCGCTCCAAGCTGCCACGCGGTCGGCGGGGAACGCCATGTAGGGATACCAGACGGCAGCCGCGACATTCGAGGTCGTCTCAGGTGGCAGCGCCTTTGCCCAGATGCGGACGCTGTGCCCCGCCCGCAGCAGCGCGATGCCGGTGGTCAGGCCTGATACGCCGCACCCAATGACGAGAAGCTCCATCGCGCGCGATCCTTTCAGAATCCCTTGACGTGGCTGCGCGGCCAGAGCGCCACAATCAGCACCACCAGGAACGAGACAAGACTGGCGCCGCAGATCCACCAGAGCAGGTTAGTCTCGCCGGAGAGTAGCTCGAAGAGGGCCGTGGTAATCAGGAAAAGCTGGAGAATGACAATTGAGCCAACGAGAAAGATTTGCCCCTGGACGACGGCGACCCTGCCCAGCGAGCCACGAAAGTCAGGTCCCACCTCCGGCCCATACTTGCCGTAGCGGGGACGTCGCACGATTGGGTCGTCCGGGTTGGCCACCTGCCGCCGGATCATACGTCGTCGCGCTACCGGCCCCATCAGGGTGCCACCCTCCAGCACCGCGCCGCCCTCGTTAGGATTCTCCGGCTCCGATGAGACGGTGAAGCTCTCGTCTCTGCCGTCCGCGTTGTCGCTCATCGCTCTGTCTCCTGAACGGCGTAGATGATGCCGTTATGCTCGACAAGCTGGATGATGGGAAGTGGCCGTGTCGGTGGGCCAGCCAGCACGTTGCCGCTGTAGGCATCAAAGAGGCCGTCGTGGCAGGGACAGTAAAAGTGCTGTTTGTCCGGCTGGTACAGCACGGCGCAGGAGAGGTGCGTGCAGACATCGCTATACGCGACCAGCCGGTTGCCTGGCAGATTGACAAGAATCCCCTGTGCGTACTGGTCGGGATAGCGATCTATCATCTTCCATTGATTGATGCCAAGCTCGCCTACGCGCGCGACGGGACGAACGGCCATGTTGGTGCTGGAGCGGACGCTGCCGACGACCGCGAGCGCGGCGCTGGCGACCAGGAGGGCACTTGAGCCGGCAACGAGAAACCGGAGGGTATCGCGGCGGGTCACGAGGTCGTCCGCGCTCCAGTGGTAGGGAAACTCGTCGCGCCACTGCTGATCCTTCGCTTGCCGGCGCATGAGCTGTCGCGAGGTGCGCGGGCGCGCCGGGTGGCCCGTGTCCGAGGGAGTGGTTGAGGCGGCGGAGCCTGGCGCACCGCCGGTTGGCGTGTCCCGGGTAGTGTTGCTATCTAAGCTGTCTGCCATGTCTATTTCTCCACACTATCAGTTTTCACGTTCGCGCCCGGCGGGCGTCCAACGGACGCCCCTACGGGACGGGAACGGGGGTAGGGCCGGTGGGCTTCGCTTCACGACTGGGATCTATCGCGGGCTTGGGCGGCGCGGGCGTCTCAGGTGGCGTGCGCGGCGCCCAGGGTTGGGGCGGCGCGCTGCGCTGGGGGATGCCAGCAGTATCGGCGTCCACCCATGCTTCGACTTCGCGCCCCGCCGAAGGTACGGGCAGGGTGGGAATGTTGCCCAGGCTCGCTTCTTCCGCGAGGGCGAGGAGATCCAGCGCATCATCCTGCTGGGACATGACGACATAGTTGCGGGTACGCACGCGCTGCTTGCCGAAGTAGAAAATGTTGACCGGCTTCGCGCCCTGCTGGCCGCGACCAGCCGCGATGAATTCCTCATAGGTGCCATAGAAGATGGCGCCGGAAGGACAGACAGATGCGCACATTGGGGATTTGCCGAGGCTCGTGCGGTCGTAGCAGAGGTTGCATTTGCGCATGTAGTGGCCGCTCGTATCGAACTTGGGTACACCGAAGGGGCAGGCGTAGACACAGTTGCGGATATTGATACAGCGGGTGTCGTCGGCCTGATGCACCACGCCGTCCGGGCTGATGAGGATCGCCTGAGCGGGACAGACCTGGGCGCAGGGAGCTACTGGCTCCTCACAGTGCATGCAGAGCGTCGGTGACGTGGCGACCGTGTTGCCGCGATCTATGTAATCAATGTAGATCATGCTGTCGCCTTTGTGGGTGTCGCATTCACGACAGGCGGCGACGCAGGCACGGCAGCCGATGCAGCGCGACGGATCAAGGAATATCCGCTTGACGGCCATCTTTCTGAACCTCCTCGACGAGGATAGCACCACATGATATACCGCATGCGCGGGCAAGGCCGGCGGGCGCAGCAGGCAGCGCCCCTACAGTGTGGGCGGGCATCATCGCACCGTCGGGCCTTGTCGAGCGCCAGCGCTCGGTAGCTGGCGGCGGTGCTTGCGCGCCTCCTCAAGGAACTCCGGCGCGAACTCACTGGCCCACGCTGGCGGCTGCTCGGCCTTCACGATGGCCGCGGCGCAGACTTTGTACTCTGGAATCTTGTTCATTGGCTCCAGGACTGGATTGGTGAGGATGTTGACGGCCTGCGTATGGCCGTAGTGATAGGGGATGAAGAGCGTATCCGGGCGAATCGAGCGCACTACCAGCGCCGGAGCGGTGACTTCGCCACGGCGGGTGCGTACCGTTACCCAGTCGGCGTCCTGAACACCCAGCCGTTCCGCCGTGCGCTCGTGGATCTCTACCCAGGGGCAGGGGGCCATCTCAAAAAGGAATGGCGTGCGGCGCGTTTGGTTGCCGGAGAGATAATGATACACGACGCGGCCCGTCGTGAGCACCATCGGGTATTCGTCGTCCGGCTCTTCGGCAGGTGGTAGATAGGTAATCGGATGGAAGCGCGCCTTGCCGTCGGGGAAGCCGAACCGCTCTTCGTAGAGCCGGGGCGTGCCGGGGTGATCCTCAGTCGGGCAGGGCCAGAAAACGCCGTTCTGCGCTTCGATCTTCTCATAGGTGATGCCGAAGTAGTCGCATTTAGAGCCTTTGGTGGCGATGCGTATCTCCTCGAAGATGTCGCGCTGCCCTTTGTAGGGGAAGTACTGGCCTTTGCCGAGCCGCCGCGCGAGGTCGCAGACAATATCCCAATCCAGACGCGCTTCGTCGGGTGGGTCTACCGCTTTGTTGTATTTGATGACACGCCCTTCGAGACTGGTGACGGTGCCTTCGTCTTCGGCCCAGACATTACCAGGCAGCACCACATCGGCAAGCTCCGCCGTCTCGGAGAGAAAGAAGTCGCAGATGACGAAGAGATCCAGCCCGCGCAGGGCACGCTCGACGGTATGCTGGTCGGGCAGCGAAACCATCGGGTTCGAGCAGATCATGAAGCAGGCACGAATCTCCTGGCGCAGCATCGCGGGAATCATCAGCGTAGCAGGGTAGCCTGAATGCGGCAGGTCTTTCTCGTCGATGCCCCAGACCGAGCAGATATAGGCACGATCCTCTGGGTTGTCAACTTCGCGGCAGCCGGGCAGTTGCGAGGCTTTCTGCCCCATTTCACGGCCGCCCTGCCCGTTGCCTTGCCCGGTTAACGTGCCGTAACCCGCGCCGGGCCGGCCAAAATTGCCCGTTGCCAGGGCCAGGTTCGCCGCCGTCACGCCGTTATCTACGCCCTTGCTCTGGTGTTCCAGTCCGCGCGCCGTGTAGGTCAAGGCGGCCCTGGCCTGTCCATACAGGCGTGCCGCTTCGACGATGGTTTCGGGACGCAGGCCGCAGACTTTTGCCACTCGCTCCGGCGGGTACTGCTCGACAAGGGCTTTGGTCTCTTCCCAGCCCACAGTACGCTCGCGAATAAAATCTTCGTCCACCAGCCCATCTTGAATGATGACGTGCAGCATGCCATTGAGCAGCGCCGAGTCCGTTCCGGGACGCAGAGGGAGAAAAATATCTGCCGTGCGCGCTATCGGCGTCTGGCGAGGATCAGCAACAATGAGCTTGCAGCCGCGGTCGCGCGCCTGCCAGAGATAGCTGGTCACGATGGGAAAGCACTCACCGACGTTCGCGCCGATCACGAAGATGCAATCCGCGTGCAGCATGTCGCTGACAGGGTTGGCGGCTCGATCAATACCAAGCGAGCGCTCGTTGGCTCCTGTCGCCGAGGACATGCACAGCCGGCCATTGTAGTCCGTGTGGCGCGTACCAAGCGCCACGCGCGCAAATTTACCCATCAGGTAGCACTTCTCGTTCGTCATCGAGGAGCCGCTGTAGATGGCAACGGTGTCCTTGCCATGCTCCGCCTGAATAGCGCGAAAACGCTGCGCAATAGCATCAAGCACTTCATCCCAACCGGCCCGCTCCAACGGACTGTCTTTCCCTCCACGACGCATAAGCGGGTAGGTCAAACGATCAGGATTGTTTACGGTTTGATAAGCGGTAGCTCCTTTGGGGCAGAGCATACCATGATTGAGCGGAAAGTCCTCGCGCGGCTCTACGCCAACTACTTTGCCATTAGCAACTTTCAGGTACATGCCGCACTGCACGCCGCAGTAACAGCAATGCGTCGGCACATAGCGGTCAATCGCCTCATCAGATCTCCAATGTGGAGACCCATGGTCGCCTGAATGAAAGTCAAACGTCTCCGGCTGGTTGCGGCGGCCGCCGCGAAATATACCTTTATCTACGCTCATAACTTTATGCCCCTATGAATTTAGTAACGCTCCAGTTCCGCCCTCTTCTTGATTGCGAGCCGCCTGGCTGCGAGAATTCTCAAATAATTACGAAGCTTCCTTACAAGAACTGATTGCCGCTGCGGCCAAGCGCGGCAAGATTTGCCTGCGCGCGCATGACGCGCTTGCACGTGGGACAGATATCTTGCCACCACAGTACGCTTGTCACCTCTGCTTCCTCCACAAAGGCTCCATCCGCTTGAAGACCCTTCTCTGCAGCAGGAACTTCGCGCAAGCTGTAATTTTCACCGACATCATAGAGCGTCTTCTTCAGGTCTTGAATGAAACGCGCCGGCGCAAACTCTTCGCCGCAGCGCGCGCAGCGCTGCATCTCGGTATTTTCTCCGGTGCGCCAGTATAGTTCGATGCCCACGGTCGCAGGGCGCTCAATGAGATGGAAAAATTTCCCGAACGGCAGCGAGATTAACCACAGCACAACGACCGCCTCGTGCGTAAGCGAGATATACCAGTAGTAGACGCCGCCCAGCCAGGTGCTGTCGGCGGTAAGCGCCAGCCCTGTAACTGCAATGGCCATCAACAGCGCCAGCGGAACGATGTCGAAACTGAAACGCTGCACAGCAATTAAGGCAAGATCGTGGAAACGCCTGTGGAAAGCCAGTATAAGCCCCACGAGCAAGATCAATGCTGTAAAATCCAGGCCATGAATGATCAGGAAGGCAAAGATCGAACCTACGGGCAGCGCCAGTACCTGGAAGCCAAAAAACCAGATCTGGTACAACCCTGTAGGAGTTTGGGTGAAGCGCAGCCAGCCAAAGGTGAGCGGAAAGGTGATCGCGCACGAGAGAATGACGCCCCAGAAAATGCACTGGTGCGTTACCCAGCGATAAAGGCCGCGCCTGCGGATAAACTGCTGCGCAAACAGGTCTCCGATAGCTCTTGGAATCAGTAGCGTGTAGCGGCGAAAGTTTTCATAGGAGAAAAACAGTTGCCAGCT
>DATGEP010000403.1:0-8092 GCA_035310125.1 Ktedonobacterales bacterium | reverse complement strand
AGGATAAGGATATCGGGACGGCGGGCGCGGATGGCGGCGGCAATCGCGCCCACGTCATTGGTTACGCCAGTCGAGGTTTCGTTATGCGTCAGCAGCACGCCGCGCGCATTGGGCAACTCCGCGAGCCGCGCGGCCACGGCGGCGGGATCGGCGGCCTGGCCCCACGGCGCTTCCAGTCGCGTCACGCTCAGGCCGAATGCCTCCGCGATTTTGGCGAGGCGGTTGCCGAAAACGCCTATAGTGACGGAGAGCACGGCGTCGCCGGGCGAGAAACAATTGACAATAGCGGCTTCCATAGCGCCGGAGCCAGAGGACGGATAGCCGAGCACCGGGTGCTCCGTCTGGAAGAAGTGTTGCAGCTGTTCGGTGACGCGAGACAGGATGGCGGCAAATTCAGGGCCGCGATGATTGATCATCGGCTGGGCCATTGCGGCGCTCACCTGCGGCGGTATGGGCGTTGGGCCGGGTATGCGAAGGTTTTGTTCCATGGGGCACTGCCTCTTTCGGTGCGCAAAACGCGCTCAACCGCGCCCACCCTCGCGCGCGACCTTGTGGCGGCCCGTCGTCGCACCGCATTCTCTTACACTGTGAAGTATAGGGACGCTGGCATCCGACTGTCAACGCGGCAGGCTTCCGGCGGAGGGTTCTCTCACCAACGGGCGTCCGGCGGACGCTTCTACGGAGGTGGGTGTCACAAACGGATGGTGGGCGGTGTTGTTCTGGTGTGCACATGATCAATCCCGCGATCCGGGGGAAACAGGAAGCGCCATGAAATATCCGCATCAGGTTGATACAGAGGCCGTGGCGGCTGAGCCGGAGCGCCACCTGCCAGCCGTCGTAAGTCCGCGTCACGACGCCACCTTCGAGCGGCTCTTTCGGCAGCAGTACGGTCCCGTGCGCCAGCTCCTCTACCGCATGCTCGGCGATGAGACAGCCGACGATCTCGCCCAGGAGACGTTTCTCGCGCTCTACAACCACCCTCCCCAGCCACGCATGAGTGAAGACGCGATTCGCGCCTGGTTATACAGGGTCGCGCTGAACCGTGGCTACAACTCCTTGCGCGCCCGCCGTCGCCTTGCCGCAACCCTGGCGGAGCTAGACGTATCTGAATACGCTCCTGATCCCGAGACGGAGGCGCTACGGGGCGAAGAGCGTCAACGAGTCCGGGCGGCACTGGCAATGCTGCCTGAGCGGCAGGCGAAGCTGCTCGTGCTGCGCCAGCAAGAGGGACTCAAATACGCTGAGATTGCCGCTATCCTCGATGTCGCCGCCAGCTCCATCGGCACGCTGTTGGTCCGTGCCGAGCGTGCCTTCCAGCTTGCCTGGAACCAGCTCAATACTACGCCTTCCGCATGTGCGGAACAGGGGGAACATACAGCATGAAAATCTGCTATGAAGCCGGCACGCTGCGGGCCTATCTTGACGATGAGCTGCCCGCGCAAGAGATGTCGGACATCACCAATCACCTCACGGATTGCGCAACATGCGACTCTCAGCTCGCTGAGCTACGCGAGCTGGATGGTCGCGTTAAGCAGTCGTTTCTGGCGGTCGCCAACGCGGACACCAATCCCGATATCAGCGTTGCATGGGCCCGCGTGCGCTCCAAGATGGCGGAGGCGCCCGCACGCGGCGCCCGCGCACTACAGTCACCCATCATCTTCCACGGTCGCCGCCGGCCCACCTTTGTCGCGGCAGCTATCGCGGCGGCGCTCCTGATCGTGCTGCTGGTGCCTCCCGTACGGACCGCCGCCGATTCGCTCTTGCAGGTCTTCCACGGCCAGTCCGTGATATTCGTATCAGTGCCTCAGAGCCGCGTCCAGCAGCTCCGGAATCTGCACGTGGACGCCAATACGCTGTTCCTCTCCAAGCCGACTGAGGTGGGAAACACGCCGGCACCGCAGCAGGTCAGCACTCTCGCGCAAGCCACACCACTATTGGGCTTCACGCCGAGCGCGCCGAGCGGTTTTCCGTCCGCGCCGACGGCAACAACGTTCACCGTCCAGGGGCAGACCACCTACCAGATGCAAATCAACGTCCAGACGCTGCGAGCGGTGCTGACCGCGCTGGGTGTCACCGATGTCACCATCCCAGACGCACTGGGTGCGCAGCCCATCTCCATCGTGATGCCGCCCACCATCCTGATGCGGTACGAAGGCAACGGGTATTCGGTGTCGCTCATCGAGGGAACCTCTCCTATTGTCAACCTGCCGCCGGGCGTTGAGCTTTCCCAGCTTGGCAAGGCTGTGCTCGAAGTGCTGGGTATGTCGCCCTCCCAGGCCGATACGCTGAGCAAGCAGATTGACTGGCGCTCGACCATCGTGTTTCCGTTCCCGCTGGGGACGACTGGGTTGCAACAGGTCAACGTGGACGGGGCGCGGGGCGTGATGCTGGATACAGGCTCGAACAATGGCGAACGTACGCTGATCTACTGGCAGAAGGGATCTCGCTTTTATATCCTGGATGCCCAGGGTATCATCGGCAAGACGTTGGCGCTGGCGATGGCCAACTCGCTCTCGTAGCGCGTGATAGAGTGGCTGGGAGATGCGCCCGCGTCTCCCGGCTTGGCTTGTGCTGATTCGTGAATACACACGCCTCTACACGCATTGGACGTACGGGGAGCAATGGCTTGGCTGATCTCACCATCGAGACGAACGGACTGCGAAAAGAATATGGCGCCAAGGTGGCTGTTGCCGATCTCACCCTTGCGGTGTCGCGTGGTGAGGTTTTCGGCTTTCTCGGCCCCAACGGCGCCGGCAAGAGCACGTCGGTCAAAATGCTACTCGGCCTCGTGCATCCCTCTGGCGGCACGGCGACGGTGCTCGGCCACCCGACCGGCCATGCGCGCACCCTCGCCCGTATTGGGTTCCTGCCCGAGCATTTTCGATTTCACGAGTGGCTGACCGCGACGGAGCTGCTCGCGCTGTACGGCCGCCTCACCCGCCTGGACGCCGCCTACTGTCGCAAGCGCACGGCTGAAGTGCTGGATATGGTTGGTCTCGCCGAGCATGCGCGCCGCCCACTCTCCGGTTTCTCTAAGGGGATGCTCCAGCGCATCGGACTCGCCCAGGCGCTCCTGCACGCGCCTGAGCTGGTGTTCCTGGATGAGCCGACTTCCGCGCTCGATCCGCTGGGCCGCAGAATGGTGCGCACCATTCTGCAACAGATCAAGGCACAGGGCACGACCGTGTTTCTCAATTCGCATCTCTTGAGTGAAGTGGAGATTACCTGCGACCGCGTCGCGTTCATCAAAGAAGGCGTGGTGCTGCGCACACTGGGTCTGCACGAGATCACCGCGGGCACAAGTCACTTCGAGCTGCGCGTAGATGTGGTGACGCCCGCTTTGCTCGAAGCGCTGGCGCCACTTGTCGAGGAGTGGCGTTTCCTGGATGCCGACGACGAGGTGAATGCGCTTGCCGCCAACGAGCCATGCGCAGGGGATGCGAGCGTACCCAACCGGCTGGAGCTGGTCGCAGACGAGGCGGCTCTGCCGCGCATCGCGCAGGCGACGCTGGCCGCGGGCGCGCGGCTGTATGTCCTCGCGCCGCGGCGCACGTCGCTTGAGCGGCTGTTTCTCGATATCGTGGGTACGGAGGATAGTGGCCAATGAGCGCGGTGCTGACTCTCGCCTGGCTCACGTTTCACGAAGCACGCCGCCGGAGAATGGTGCTGGTCGCGATGGTGCTCGGCGCGGTGTTCTTGCTCTTGTTCGGCATAGGCTATCAACTGATCGTCACGGGGAGCGCAAGGCATGGAACCAAGGCGCTTAGCGGCGTGGAAACACAGATTACCGATAATTTGCTCACGATGGGTGGGCTCTATGTCGTTCATTTCCTCGCCATCATGCTGGCCATCGTCGCGACCGTGGATGCCGTCTCCGGCGAGATTAGCTCGCACACCATACAATCCATCGTCACGAAACCGCTCTTCCGCTGGCAGGTGATCGCCGGTAAGTGGATCGGCTACACGGTGATGCTCGCGCTCTACACGGGATTGCTGTGTTTGGGCATTCTGCTGGAGAGCGCACTCATCGCCGGGTATCTGCCGCCCAATGTCGTGCCAGGCGTGGCGCTCATCATCATGCAGACAGCGGTACTTGTCTCACTGTCGCTGCTCTGCGGCGTCTATGTCTCTACTCTTACCAACGGCGTCATCTTATTCATGCTCTATGGTCTTGCGTTCATCGGCTCCTGGGTGGAGCAGATTGGCACTCTCTTTCAGTCGTCGGCGACAGAACAGATTGGGGTGGTGTCGAGCCTCATGCTGCCGGTCGAGGCGCTCTGGCGGCTCTCCGCATTTCAAATGCAGCCCTCGCTGCTCAACAATCTCAACATCTCGCCGTTCAGCCTCGGCACGGTGCCGAGCATGGTGATGGTGATCTATGCGGGTGGGTACGTGCTTGGGCTGTTGCTCCTCGCGATGCGCGCCTTCACACGCCGCGATCTCTAACGACAGCGCACCCGTTACTCTCGCGCGCGCCACTCGTCGCCTCCTCTGAGGGAGTAGATATGCGGAGGAAGCGGCAAGCCGCCGGGGGAGAGATCATGCCGCCAGATGCGCTCGCTCTCACCGTGCATGAGCGGGCGGGGGTACCACCGGTAGCGCGGGAGACCGTGCCGAAGCGGCTCGCCTTCCTCGACCGGGGCATCTGGCGCGACGCCGCGCTGGCATGGCTGGCGCAGCATATCTTCTTCCTCATTCCCATTATCCTCACGATTGTCCTAGCCCCAGCGCGCCCCGTCACAATCCAGCGCATCGGGCTGCCCTGGCTCAACTGGGACGGCTGGATCTACGTGGACATCGCCCAGCACGGCTATCGCGCAGCCGGGCAGGCCGCGTTCTTCCCGCTGTATCCCCTCGTCACGCGCCTGCTGGCGTTCTGTCTCGGCGGCCATACCGCGCTCGCCGCCTTGCTTGTGGCCAATGCCGCCAGCCTCGGCGCCTACGGGCTGCTGCTGCTGCTCGTGGAACGCGAGCGCGGTACGGTCGCGGCGCGGCGCACGCTGCTCTTCCTGCTCTGCTTCCCGGCGTCGTTCTTCCTCGGCGCCGCCTACACCGAATCGCTCTTTCTGCTGTTGAGCCTGGGCGTGTTCCTCGCTCTGCGCCGCCACGCATGGCTCATCGCCAGTATGCTCGCCGCGCTCGCAACGCTCACGCGCCCGGTCGGCGTACTCCTGCTGGTGCCACTCGCGGCCGAGATGGCGCAGCCACAGCTCCAGCGCATCGGCCACCTACTGAGCCGTCCTTCATTCTGGCTGCGTCTGCTGCCGCCCATACTCGCGCTGGCCGGCTATTGTGGCTATCTCGCGCTGCGCTTCGGGCGTCCACTCGCCTTTCTCAGCGCCGAGGGCGGCACGTGGGGACGGCGCCCAAGCTGGCCGTGGGATTCGTTCGCACGCGCCATCGCCGCCGTGCTGCGCGATCCGCCCAACCAGGCTATTCCCGCCGCGCTGGATCTTTTCCTCATGGCGCTGTTCATTGCCGTGACGCTCTTGGCGCTGCGCAGGCTGCCACTCCCGTACGCGCTGTATACCCTGGCCAGCCTCGTCCTCATCATCCTGCTGCCTATGCACCGTGAGAATTGGGGCGCGCTCAGCTCCAACAAGCGGTTCATGGTGGATGTCTTCCCGTTGTTTCTCGTGGCCGGGAGTGCGCGCCCACGCCGCTGGATCGAGCCGCTCGCCGTTATTTTCGCGCTGCTGATCCAAATCGTGCTGATTGTCGCATTTCTGCAGAGAGGTTGGGTCGCATGACTCTCTCTCGTTACTGACTAGTACCCGACTCGTCCATGCAGTAGGTGTGGCACAATCATAAGAGCACGGATATTGGCGTGCTCATGTACAATGGAGACAGCAGGAAGGTAACCGAGCGGGCGTATGCGTGAGCAACAGCTATCAGACGCGCCGGCGCCGGAGGCGCCACGCCAGGCAGCGGAGACACCCGAGCAGACGACACGAGGAGCATTCGCTGGAGAAGGCACCTGGCGCCGCTGGTGCTGGCTTCGCCACTGGGAGTTCTGGCTCGCGCTGGCGTTGGGCGCGTTTCTGCGTCTCTGGCAGATCGGCACTACCCAGTTTCTTGACGACCAGACTGGTCTTTATGCGCTGGCGCGCGCGGGCGTCCTGCACCACGTGATTCCGCTCACGGGCATTCCTTCTTCTATCCAGTCACTCAACCCGCCACTGAGCGTCTATCTGCTCATGCCGTTCGCCGCCATCACGCCGAATCCGCTGCCCGCCGTTGTCACGCTGGCGCTCTGGAACGTCGCCGGAGTGGCGCTCTGCTACATCTTCGCGCTGCGCTACTTTGGACGGCGCGTCGCGGCGGTTGGCACGCTGCTCTTCGCGACGGGCGGGTCCGCGCTCAACTTCAGCCGCTTCCTCTGGCAGCAGAACTATTTGCCGCCGCTGCTCGTGCTCTGGGCTTTCACGCTCTACCTGGGCGCCGTGCGTGGCAAGCGCCCCTGGCTCGCGGGCAACATTCTGCTGCTGGTCCTCGCCGTGCAGCTACACCCCACCGCTGTATTGCTCGCGCCGGTCACGCTGGCGGGCATTCTGCTCGCGCCGCGCTTGCCGCGCGTGCGGGAGTACGTTATCGCGGCCATCGGTACGCTTCTCCTCTTTGTGCCAACAGCGATTTTCGAGTGGAACAGTCGCGGATACGACCTGCATAAGCTGGGACACTATCTATTGCACGGCGGTCGCTTCAATCTCGACGTGTTTCGCGTCTTGTGGGGAGCGCTCGATGGGCCGGGCAGCGCTGACCTGGGGCCGACGACGCCGTATGCCAACGTACACCGCTGGTATTTCTTCATCACGTGGTGCGTCGTGATTCTCGTCATCACGGGGTGGGCCGTGCTTACCGTCCGGGTGGTTGCTCCCGTGCTGGCCATCTGGCGCTCTGTCGCGCCAGATCCGGCCCGCTTGCCACGGCGACTCATGAATGGCGCTATCGCCGTCTGGCGCGGCGTGCGCGCCGATTCCACATGGCGCGCGCAGTTTCTATTGTGGTTCTGGGTGACGCTGCCGCCGGCAACCATGCTGCATAACGCGGGCAGGATCTTCACCCATTATCTGCTGGTGATTTTTCCCAGTCTCTTCATCGCTGGCGGCTTCGGCGTAGACTGGCTTCTCACTCGCTTCGCCATACGTCCCATACACCACACACATCCCGCCGCGCTCCGCCAGCGCATCGTACCCGCGCTGGCGCTGGTGGTGATTGTGGTGGCCGTTGCCGGCGAGGGGGCGCGGATGTTCCTCTATCCCACCACGCTCGCTACCGGCAACTTTCTGGCCTATTACACCTATGGCTACCCCCTCGATGAGATGCTCACGCTGGATGGCCAGCTCACCACACTCAACGGCAGCAAGGCGCCGCCGCGACGTACATCGCTACGCAGGTGACGGCGCGCTATGGGGCGCCAGCAGAGTATCTGCTGGCCGCTGAACGTGCGGACCGGGTGGCGTTCCCGGCGTCGTGTCTGGTGCTGCCCGCACCGAGCGATGGCGCGGCACTCGCCGTCTCACTCGCGCCGGGCAGTCCGGTCAACGCGCTGCTGGCCGCGCTGCCTAACGCGCGCGTGGCGGCAAACGTCCCGCTGGCGGGGGGCGATCCGCTGACGGTCTACCGTGTCGCCGGAACGGCTCCGACGCTGGCGGACGAAACCGCCGCGCAGCCGGTGACGTATCGCAACGGCAGTGGCGACGGCCTGCGGCTGGAGGCGGTATCGCTCGCGACGCCCGGCATGCTACGGCTCCGCTGGACGATTGTCGGCGCCCCACCCGCTGGACCTGGATCACCGTTCTACCGCGTCCAAATCCACGTTCCCGGCACGGCGAGTGCGCCGGCTTCAAGTGTGGACTGCGCGGCGACGCACCTCCATGCCGGTGAGACGCTTTTCACCTGGATCCCTTTGCCGGCGCAGGCGACTCCGAGCAGCGCGGATGTCGCAACTGGATCGCCCATTCAGGTGAGCGCTGGCACACAGGGCTTTGATGAGTTTTCGCTCGGTTCTATCCGCTTCCTGACGGATCGGGGTGGCGGCGCACCCCTGACGCCGTTGACGCGCATGCCACCGCAGACCGCCTTGTCGCTC
>DATGEP010000402.1:0-8370 GCA_035310125.1 Ktedonobacterales bacterium | reverse complement strand
CGTTTCTGGGATCAGGTACCGTACGTCGGAATCGTTCTCGGAATCCGCCTCAGGCGCGTCGGACGTATCTGGTTCGTCGGGCATCCCCGCCATGCGGGCCATTCCCTCGTCCTCTTCGGCGAGCCCTGCGGCCAGCTGCTGCTCTTCACGGATTTGCCGCTCTTTGTTATCCAGCAGGCGCCGCACTGTGCGCAGATCTCGGCCCTTGCGCAGGGTCAGCCACTGTTCCTCTGTCGCGCCCATCTCGCGTGCACGCCGGTGTTCCACCTCCCAGGACGCGACCGCGGCTGCCTCCGGCGCCGGTGTGATCGTTCGCGTCGCCTTCGTCGTGTGGTATGCGATCGGTTGCGGTGCGCTGGCCGGCGTCTCACGCACCTCACGTTCGACCTCCGCCATCTCCTCCGGCGCATAGATGCCCGAGAGCTCCTGGGGAAATGCTTTGCGCAACGCGAGACTCTCAGCAACTTTCGCGATCATGACGTCGGGCATGCTCGACCAGGTGCCCCCCTTGTTGTAACTTTTGAATCGCGCGACGCCCCACATCGGCTGGTCGAAATCGCGCCGGATGACCCCAACCTTACTGGCGGCGGGCGGACCATCTTCCAGCCAGACCTCGTGCCAGACACCATCCTTGCCGCACCAGTACGGTCCCAGCTGACCACCATACTTGCGTGTACGCTCGGCGATCAGCCGCAATCCATCGATCGTGACCTGCGGCGTCATCTTGTTGCTTTGCACGATGGGCACGATCTGCCGCGCGAACGGGTCCAGGCCCAGTCGCTGACAGGCCATGATAAACACCTTGAGTTGCGAATCGGAGCAGTCTTGGGCGACCGTCTGCTTGAGCGTATTCTGTTCGTCCTGTGTCCATTGGTGTCCGACCTGTGCCGGCTGGGCGGCAGAGGGTGTGCTGTCAATGACCGTGATCTCACGATTCGGTGTCGGTGATGCGTTGTTCATGCGACCACCACCTCCCGGATCTGCTCGATCATCCACCGCGTCAGCCACAATTGCACCCGTCGCAGACGTCCGCTCGTCTCCGGCGTGTCGCCGGGTCGAATGAAGTAGACAAAGCCCTCGACCAGATACGAGTGCGGAGTCTCGTCACTTTCCAGCCATCCGACAACGCAGCGCGACGCGCCGGTACGACGCGCGCCGTCCACCTGGCCGGTTGCGATCGCGTCAGCGAGCGCGATGACCCGCTGCTCCGGCACCGCATCGAGCAGCTCCCACAGCGCCTGCTGGATCGCCGCGAAGCCGCGTCCCGCGGTGGGTCTGTCGCCGCGCATGCGCGCGTCACGTTGCTCCTCCCTGCCCACCACGGCGAGCAGCTCGCCTGCGGTCCATGGGCGCTCGCGCCCTATGGACGCCGCGCGCAGCGCGGTGAGATGAGCGATTGCCCACGGCGGCAGCATCCAGGTGGTGCTGGACTGGTCGGGGAGACGGACCTCGCAGTGCCTCTCCCCGATACGCAACTTCACCCGTTGCGCGATGCGCTCCTCGATGCGCCAGGTCAGCCATGCCACCAGTGGCGCGCCCAGGCCGATGGCGTGGCCGATAGGTTCGTCGCGCGGCCAGAGGCGCAGAAACGCCACGTAATCCGACCGCGGGAGATCGAGCACACCGGCCTCTGTCTGTGGCAGCAGCTGGTGCACCAGCTGCTGTGCGGGAACCGTCAGTGATAGGGTCATGGTTAGTCCTCTTGCTCTTGCTGAAAGCCGGTGGCTGCGATAGACTGGAAGCCACCGGGGGAAACAGTCTGACCGTCTGTGAGCTTTCCGGATTTGTGAGCGCCGCCCACGTGACATGTAGAGGCGGCGCTCGCGTTTTGTTAGAAGGGACAGTCGTCGTTCGCGTCGTTCGCGTCGTCATTCGACGTCTCAGCGGCGACACGCTCCGCCTGGTAGGCGGTATAGAGCGGGACGATCTGCGCCATCACCGCGGCGCTCAGCGTAGCGCGATGGGTATGGGCGCCTTTGCGGCCGGTGACGAACGCGACGTCAACGTCGCCATCGATGCCGATGCGTGCGATCACCTGCTCGAATTGATCCAGACTGCCGCAGCCACTGCCCGCGCCGAGCGTATAGATGCGATAGCCCGATGCTCCCGCCTGTTCCTGAATGAGGAGCGGCTCGGTGTGTCGTGTGGTGACGGTGCGCCCTCGCGCGTTGTGTCGCGCTCTCCGCACCCGCCAGTGATCCACGAGCCGAAAGAGCGCCTCTTCCAGATCGCTGCCCGTCACATACTCCCCGTCCTCACCTGGGGCGATGATGCACCACCATTGTGCGGTCCGGCTCTGGAGCACCCAGCGCTCTCCGTCCACCGTACAGTGCGCGCTGGCCATGTCGTCCTCGGCGACGATCTCCAGTCCGAGCGCGTGTTGCGCTGGCCAGGACATGACCTCGTCGAGAGTGCGACGCAGGTGCGCGATCGCGTTGGCTTCGCGCTCCGCGCGTTCCCGCGTCTGCCGCTCCGTCCTCTCGCGCTCCTCGGTAATGCGCTGGGCACGTGCGCTCGCGAGCAGCTCATCGAGCGTTGGCAGGTCGCTATCGAACGAGCGCTCGACGCTGCTGTCCGTTGTATGGTGAGATTCGTTCTCTAGATCCAGCATGACGATGATTCTCCTCGTAGGACGCCCACGTCTTTTCGTGAGCGGATGTCTCGGTTGACAACTGGTCAGGTCAGTTCCACAGGCAGCGGGCCCAACCGCTCGCTGCGATCTCCTCGTCCGTCGCGGCATAGAGATGTGCATAGCCGTCAACATCGAGGATCTGCCGTTCAATGATGCGATCGTGCGCCAGCCGCAGCTTCGCCGGCCGGCGCACGATCGTCGCGCGCAGATGTCGTGCGCAGGTCAGCGGTGAGGCGCCGGGCTGCGGCTCCAGCGTTGGGAACCGCACCCGTGCTTCCGCCAGACACGTCGGACAATAGGTTTCGCTCGCGACCAGGACCTCGCCGGTCTCGTTGGCGAGGTGTGCCCCGATCGCAACCGCGGAAAGCGCCGACACCGGCCGTGTCGTGGCGCGATCATATCCCACCATCGGATCCTCCACGACACGGACAGAATCGTCCGCGGAGGAGTCCACGGCGAGAGCCGCCGCTGGCGCGAGCGCCGGTGAAAACGTCAACGCCAGGATCGCCAGCATGGCCAGGAGCGCGACCAGTGCGCTGCCCAGTGCGGCAAGAAGGGTTAGAGCCATCGAAGTCCCCTCCAGCCACCCGGGTATGCCAATCCGGTATCGGTGTCGAGGTAGGCATGCACGTAGGCCCGCGCCAGGCGTTCCACCTCCTGCCAATAGTCGTTGGCGACCAGTTCACGCACGATCTCGGCACGCCGGCGTGGCCGCTCGGCCTCGGTGCGCGCATCGAGCCACTGCAAGACCGCGCCGACATGGGCGCAGGGCCGGCCGTAGCTGCTGGCGGTGCAATCGCAGTGCAGGACGCTGGTCTCCGGCTCGTGACGCACCACATGCTCGCGCCCGTAGCGCGCGGCGTTTGGCACGCTGAACAACTCGTGACCGCGGACGCTCGTCCCCTGGTAGCGCGCGGTGTAGCGCAGGTTGCGCTCATCACACAGCCGGCGTGCCTGATGCCGCCACGCGATCTGCGTCGAGGCGGGATGGGCGTTCGCCGCTGCTGGAGGCGGATTGGTGTTTGCTGGCGGGTTTGTTGGCCGGTTTGCTGGGGGATTTGCGGACGGATGCGCTGGAGAGCGCAGGGAGCTCGTGGGCGCCGGTAGCGCCGGTGGCGCTGATGGTGTGGTCTGGTCGCGACCGGGGAAGATGGGGGGATGGAGATGGGGCGACACGGGAGACATTGGAAGCGAGTGGTTCAGGATGCGAATCTGCATGGCCATGCGATGAACTTCCTCTCCGTGGTGTGGGTGATTGCCGTTTGACCGTTTTGACCGTTTTGTGTGAGCTTTCCGGATGTGATGTCGTGGATGATGCGCTTTTTGCCTTGGCAGTCTCCTTTCGCGGTTTCCCACCAGATTTCCCACCAGTGGGAGCGGACTGAATGAGCTCATTGGAGGGGCCGATGAGTGGCACGAGAACCAGGGGAATATCGAGCAGATTGCAGACACGCTCGACAAGGCCCGGTGGCACGCGGCGCTCGCCGTGCTCGTACGCCCACAGCGTCTTGATGGAGATTTCGAGCTGGCGTGCGAGCCAGGTGCGTGATCGTCCCTGGTGAAGCAGGGTTTCGAACAGCGGACGGACGTACGATGTCCGTAAATCTCGCTGTTGCGTGGTAGGCCGTGCCATCGCGCTTACCCCCGTAGGTGTAGAAAATTGTTGACCGTGCTACAGATAGTAACACACCTTCCGATGCATGTCAATAGGTGTAGAATATATTCTACACCGTCGGCCGCGAACAGGAAGTACTATGATAATGCGCAAGCCGCTGGAAAACCGGAAATCATGCGCGAACAATTGGGGAGGGTGTAGACAAATTATCTACAGGACTATATACTGTGATCGGTACTATGTCCGTATTTGACCGGACATGACTGGTGGCAGCGTCCGCGAAAATTCGGAGGACAACAGATTTATGCCGGATACCGCTGATATCACAAAGCCATTTGCGCGACTGCTGGAGTACTACATGTACAAGGTGCGGTTCCCACCGATCACGGCCAACCGGCTCGCGCGGGAACTTGGCGTCAATCCGCAAACGGTCCTCAACTGGCGCAAGGGGATCTCGATTCCTGAGCCTGATATGCTCCAGCTGCTGGCGACGCGGACAGGTATGCCATTCTCCCTGCTCTGGCGCGCGGCGGGACATCAACCCATTGCAGAGCACGCGGCGACCTCCCTGTCTCCCGAAGTCATCCTTGATCTGGAGCGCGAGTCCTCGCGCTACCTGGCCGAGGCCGCGCGCGCCGAAAATCGGTCAGGTAGTCAAAACAGGGAGAGCGGACGCGGAACGAGACGTTCCCCCGACGATTCGACGTCTTTCATGGCGATCGTGCGATAAACGCGTGGGCACCATGCGCCGTGAGAGGCGTGCGAGGTGCCTCTCACGGCGTGGGATGTGGGGTGAGGAGGATGAGGAGGACGCGCATGACCATGGGTATGGGGCCACAATATTCGCCACCAGGTAACTATTCACCAGCTTTCACGCCGCCATCACCGCCGCCCGCCTCTTTCCCACAGTTCCCCTCGCCACGTCCACCCAAGCCGAAATACGACGCGAAGCGAATCGCGCTCCTATCTGTGCTCATGCTCGTGCTCGTCGTTAGTGGTATTTTCCTGGGCAATTCCCTGGTGGATGCGCTCGCGGGCGCGTCCGCCGTATTCGCGCATCCGACGCCGGCGTCCGTCCTGGCGACCGCAACCACGCTTCCCTCGCCGACGGCCATATCCGCGCATCCGCGCATTGTCACCGGTCCCACATTCGGCGGCACGTCCGCCGCGTTCACTGCCGCCTTCGGCGCTCCCACCAAGCAGCAGTACGGCCAGACGTTCTACGCGTACTCGCTCGCCGACGGCACGCGCATAGATATCTGCTTCTGCGATGCGACCGCGGGCGCCGACCAAACGCTCCATGTTGACATTCTCCATGCCTATCCCGACGATTCCACCCAGTGGAGCACGGCGATCGCCTCGCAGCTCACCCAGACGTTCCTCCCGCCAGATGCGGTCTACCAGCGCGACGTGCGGATCGCAGACGGGAGCGTGGAGCACGTCTACCGGAGCGCGGATCTCGCCGCAACATTCCCAGCGGATGACGCCGGCGGCATCGTCTCCGTAGATTGCTCCATTCCTGACGCGAGGGAATGCGGATTCGTTGTTGGTGAATGATTCTCCATCTCTCATCTGGCAATACAACGGTGCCCGGTGACTGAGGGATATTCAGTCACCGGGCGCTACGGGAAACCTGGTTCGCGAGCTGTCGTTTCACATCATCCGCACACCTCCCTCAACTCGTGGCTGGTATCGTTGCGTCTCGGAACAGCTCGCTTCCGTCACACGTTTCGCGAGCTCGTATGCCCGCAACCAGTATACCCGCCCTCGCACGTATGTTCTAGCACCCTAGACAAAACACCTACACAGGGAAGCGCCCCAGGATGTGAACCCTGGGGCGCTTCCGTTAGGGCTGCGCGAGCAATGGCTGTTTTGCGCCGCCGATCTCGGCCTCTTCATGGTCGAGCTCCGAGAACTGTGCGAGCAACGCGGCCATATGGGCCGAGTCGCGCTGCTCGTAGAGCCTGCACAGCAGGTGCAGGAAGCCCGTCGCTCGATTCAGCAGCTTGAGAGTCGTCATAGGATCCGCGCCTAGCGTAACGACCGCCTCAATGACCGCCTCGGTCAGCATACTGAGCCGCCGCTCTGTGTCCGTGTCCATGCGCATGTCTATGCCCTCGCGAGAATCTATACCTGGTCGCTCATTCGACCAGGGGCGCCAGCGGCTTTCGACCGCTTACGTCGCCAGGGACCGTGGAGGGAGATGGGGAAGAAGAAAAGAGGGAGGTGGGCATCCCTGCTCAGGCTGGTCAGTGGACTCCGCGTGTCCGTCGCGCTTATGCTACTTAATCCTACGTTCATACTACACTAAATAACGACGGGTGTCAAGTATCAAGTACGCCAGTAGTCCCATAGTAGGCCCATAAAGGAGTATAGACGCACGTTAACCGCGTATACTGCGTGCAAGGGCGGCTCATTTGGGCCAGAAAAGGAAGGGGATATGGCAATGCCGGAGAGATATGAGTCAGAGCCATTGCTCAATGTGGGAGATGTCGCAGCGCGTCTGGGGGTCAAGTCGGAGACGGTGCGACGCTGGCTGCGCAGTGGCGAGCTGCGCGGCGTCCAGATGGCGAAGCGGATTGGCTGGCGTGTCCGTGCGTCCGACCTGGAGGCATTCCTCGATCGTCGGACGAATGTAGAGGAGTAACGAGCATGACGAATGAGCAGTTGAACGAGATACGCGAACGCGCAGCGAAGGCGACGCCGGGGCCGTGGAGCTGCTGGAACGGCTGGCAGTATGACCGCGAAACGGACACGATGGCGATGCAGGGTATCGGGCCGGATGGCGGCTATGGTAAGGCACTGGCGACACGCGACGGGCATGACATCTATGCGACGCGGGCGGATGCGGAGTTCGTGGCGTGTAGTCGTGAGGACATCCCGGCGTTGCTGGCGGAAGTCGAGCGGTTGCGCACTGAGAATGAGGCGCTTATGCTCGCGGGCAGAGGCACGGCACAGATGGCAACCGGTGCCTATGAGCGCCTTCAACGTCTGCAAGCAAAGAACGCCGCCATGCGTGAGATCGTGCAGGCAGTGGCGCATGACTGTACTGTGGCGCTCTGGCCTGCGGAGAACGGAGGCAATGACCACAGAGAGCCGTGGTGTGCTGCCTGTTTGTGTATCCAGGCTGGCGATATGCGAGTACATACATCCGATTGCCCCGTCACGAAGGCCCGCGCATGGCTGGCGGCACAAGCGAGCGATACACCGGAATAGCCCCGTCATTCAGACACAACAAACAGGCCGGATACCTCACCGTATCCGGCCCGTTTCGCGTTCGCTCGCCCGTCGTCATACTGTCCGCTATCACCCGGCTAAGGTGTCCGTATCCGCCGCTGCGTCTCTCTCCTGGTCATTGCCGGCGCTATTGGACGCTTCAATCATCCGATTGGCGACCCGCATCAGTGCCGCTTTGCGAGCGCAATAGGTGTTGCCGACCTTCGCGCTACCGACCGCGCTCTGTACAATCGCACACGCCTTCCGATCAGAGATGGGGACATCATTCTCCGCCAGATAGGCGCGGAATTGCGGCGCACTCATCATGTCAGATGGCACGGCCTTTGTACCAGGATTGTTGCGCCTTCGCACGGGCTGCATCTGTACGGTATCCGCCGCATCTTCCGTACGGTTGGTCGTCTCCGTATCGTGCGTCTCACCCACCGTATCGAGCGGATTGACGCGCCCGATACCGGCCTCAAGGACGGTGCGCATACCTGCCGCTTTCACCGCCCGCAATTCCGCCTTATGCCGCGCCTGTGCCAGCTCACGCGCTTCCCGTTCCTCTCGCTCTTGCGCCGTCTCGACCGCAGGCTTTGCCGGGTCATAGCGCAGCATGCCGGAGAGGATAACCAGCACAACCGCCAGTGCGGAACGGGTGACTATCCAGGTCGTTCCATCCATGCCGAGCCGCCCTAATGCCGCCTGCGTCGTGATGCCTAATGCCTGCTGAGTGGCGAACACATTGCTGGCGAGATAGGCGACGTAGCCGAGCGCCGCAATGAGGGGGATACATGCCGCCGCTATCCAGGGATGATGGCTCCGCATGGCACGCCCACAGCGCACCGCCGCGCCCACGAGTTGACCATCAACGCCGACACTCTGACTCACGGCCCAGCCATAGAGA
>DATGEP010000401.1:0-28255 GCA_035310125.1 Ktedonobacterales bacterium | reverse complement strand
CTTACTCACGAAGTAGGCGATGCTTGCGCCATTGATCGCGCCGGGGATGGCCCCCGCAAGGCGATGGCTCGATGATTTCGGCGCCGCTCCATATTTTTTGCCTGCACCATAACCAAGCCAGGTCATACCGGCAAAAATGATGGTGGAGAGCATCTGCCCGTTCACTCCAAGCGCGCATGTTCTCTGGGATGTGGCGCTCGGTGTAGTAGGTTGCGAACCGCTACTATACAGAACGCTATGCACCTGTGCAGTGCTGGTGAACCCATGGGAGAGCCAATTGGCGAGCACATCGCCTCCACCAAGTGTCAGCGCCATCACAGTCGCCAAAATGATCGCGGCGGTGATAACTTCACGGTTCCAGCCCCGCCGCATACCCACCGCCGCGCCGATGACGACGGCGATGAGAAAGTATTGTGCTTGCCCGATAACCATGAGCGCAGCTCCTTCTGAGGGGCACTGCTACTGTGGCGCCGGGTCTCCGTTATACCTTCAATCCTCCGGCTCCTCGTCTTCTGTGTCCCTCAGACCTCACGCAAGTGGCATACCGAACAGACATCCGTGCTTACTCCGCCAAAATCGCCGCTAGCCCATCCACGAGCCGATCTACATCACGTTCAGTGTTATACGCCTGGATGGAGACACGCACGAAACGCCACCCTTGCCAGTCCGAGATCGGCACTTCGACCTGATAGTCGTCCCAGAGCCGCGCGTGCAGCGCCTCTGGTGTCACATCGGCTCGCATGGGCAGGGACACGGCGCACATTTGCCCCCACCACTCCGCTGCCTCAGGCGCAATCTGTGGCAATCCCGTCAAGGCGCCGATGCGCCGGCGTGACTCAGCGGCGAGCGCGTGGCAGGCCGCCCGCACCACTGGCCAGTCGTGCTCGCGCTGGAAAGCGAGCGCTGCCGGCACGCTCAGATACGCCGAGGGATCGTCGGTGCCAATCCAGCCGAAGTAGTCCTGAAACGGTGAGCCACTGGGTGCGCGCGACTCCCATCCCCAGCTCACCACCAGTGGCTGGAGCATCGGCTGCCGCTCCGGTCGCGCATAGAGAAATCCCGCTCCCTTGGGCGCACACACCCACTTGTGCAGATTGCCCATATAGAAATCAACGCCGAGCGCTGTCAGATCAAGGTCAATCTGGCCCGGCGCGTGCGCTCCATCCACGACTGTCAGGATGCCCTGCGCCGCCGCCCGCCGGCAAATCTCCGCGACGGGGAAAATCAGTGCCGTCGGCGAGGTGATGTGGCTGATTACGATCACCTTCGTGCGTCCCGTCACGCCCCGCCAGAACTGGTCCGCCAGCGCCCCAGCGTCCGTTACCGGGAGAGATATCGGCTGGGTGCGATACACCGCGCCGCGCTGAGCGCAGAGAAAGCGCCATGTCCGCTCGACCGCGCCGTACTCATGGTCCGTCCCCAGCACCTCATCGCCCGGCTCCAATGCCGGCATGAGTGACCGCGCCACGATATTCATGCCATGCGTTGCGTTCGGCACGAAGACCAGATCATCCCGCTCCACGCCTACGTAAGCCGCCAGCGGCGCCCGCGCTTCGGCCAGCAGATCATCCAGGCGCCGCCCCAGGAACTCGACAGGCTGAGCCTCCAGCTCACGCTGCCACCGCTGATACGTCTCGAAGACGGGCCGGGGGCACGCGCCGAAGCTGCCGTGGTTGAGAAACGCGATGTCGGGGCGCAGCAAGAACTCGCGCCCGGCAGGAACGATGGGGGTGTCACGCTCGATTGGGGAGGTTTGCATGAATGTTTGGCTCTCCTTGGCTTTGACTGAGGAGTGCGTGCTGTGTTTGATCGGCACCTTCCTAGTATACCTGCTCGATAGCTACTTCGCGAAGATACGTGGATTGAGATGTGTCACGGCACGAGTTTGACGTATATGATATCATGCGTCCAACCATGCGAGTTGTGTAGTGCCTTCACTCGTAGCATTCGCACGTGTAGCGCCTCGCCACCGATGTTCATCCGGCAAGAGATACGCCGGAGATTCTACGCTGCGCTAGGAGGATCTACTCGCCATGTTTCACCAGGTTCTCAATCCAACCGGAAACCTCGGACTGACAGCACTGGCCGCCCTGATCCCCGTGATAGCACTGTTGTTGATGTTGGCCGTCTTTCGGCTTTCTGCCTGGAAGGCGACGTTGATTGGCTCGCTGATTACCATCGCCGTCGCGGTCCTCGTGTGGCATGTGCCATTCGGCACCAGCGTGCAATCATACGTGATCGGTAGCGCCAACGGCATCTGGGCCGTGGATTGGATCACCTTCTGGGGCCTCATCATTTTCAACACATTGACCGTAACCGGCTTGTTTGACACCTTCAAAGCCTGGCTCATCAAACAGGCCACCGCTGACATCCGCGTACAGACCATCCTGCTGGCATGGGCATTTGGCGCCCTGCTGGAAGGGCTGGTTGGTTTTGGCTACCCTTGGGCGGTCGTCGCGCCCATCTTGATCGCTCTCGGCGTCATCGAGCTGGATGCGATTCGTGTAGCCGCGATTGCCAACAACGCGCCAGTCTCCTTTGGTGCGCTCGGCGCGCCCATCATCGCGCTCTCAACCGTGACCGGGCTTGGACTGCTTCCGTTGTCCGCCTCGATTGGTAAAATCGTCGCGGTCCTCGCGCTGTTGCCGCCGTGGGTACTTATCTATCTCGTAACTGGCAAACGGGGCTTTCGCGATGGCTGGCCGCTGGCCATCGTCGGGTCGCTGGCTTACATCGCGGGACAGTTCCCCGTCTCACAGTTCTTTGGGCCATACCTGCCGGATATTGTCGGCGCGCTCGTCGCGTTCGGTGCGCTGCTCCTCCTGTTGCGGTTCTGGCGGCCCAGGACGGTGCTCGCGTATGGCGGAGTGCCGCTGGCCGAGTCCGGCGCTCAGGTAAGCATAATGGAGCCAGAGGCCGAAGCCGAAGGACGGCGGCATTCGATCTTCGCGGCAATGTTGCCGTTCCTCATTTTGATCGTGGTGGTCGTGCTATGGACTGGTCCCTGGTCCAAGCTGCCGTCCGTTGGCGTCTTCAAGTTCACGCTGCCCGCCGTCTCCTCGATCTCTCATAAAACCGCCAGCGTAGTCTACTCCTTCACACCGTTCATCGCTGGAACGGCGATTCTCGCTTCCTGGCTGATTATGCTGGTGTTCATCCGACCGTCTCTCGGCACAGTCGGTACTGTGTTTCGACGGACCTTCCAGCAAATGTGGGGCGCGTTGCTCGTGGGCGTCTTCATCTTCGGTCTGGCTTTCGTATTCAACTACTCCGGCATGGCGCCCTCACTGGCCTATGCCTTCTCCAAGATCGGCCCGACATTCATCCTGTTAGCGCCCATACTTGGTTGGATCGGCGTTGCCCTTTCGGGTAGCAACACATCCACCAATGCAATGTTTGGCCTGGTTCAGGTCCAGGTTGGCCGGCTGCTTGGCTTCCCTGTGCTATTGTTGCCATCCTTGAACTCGGTGGGTGCTGAGGTTGGCAAGCCCGTCGCTCCGCAGACGGCCAGCGTCGGTGTAGCCACTACCAAGTTCGTGCGCGACGAAGGACAGGTCATTCGTCACAACATGGGGTGGACCCTGGTCATGCTCGGCTGGCTCATCATCGTCGCCTTGCTATACTACTTCCTACTGCCAGGTACGATGCGCCTCTAATCGGGCTGGGGCGGCTCGATGTGGGTGGCTGTCGTTGCATGGGACGGCGGCCACCCAATCCAGACATGGAAAAATCGTGTCCTGGCTACCTACTCCTCTTCCGCGGCCGTTAGCTGCTCACGCAGGCGGTAGCGCTGAATCTTGCCGGTCGCGGTCTTTGGAAGCTCCTCCACGAACTCGATCCAGCGGGGATACTTCACCGGTGTCAGCGTAGATCGCACGTGCTGCTTCAGCTCATCCGCAAGCGCGTCGCTCGGTGTGACGCCCTCCTGCAGCACGACGAATGCCTGCGGCTTGATGAGACCGTCATGATCCTCGCGACCCACAACTGCCGCTTCCAGCACCTGCTGGTGCGCAACCAGCGCCGCCTCCACCTCTACCGGAGAAACCCACTGCCCGCTGACTTTGAGCATGTCGTCCGAGCGCCCGCCGTACCAGAAATAGCCGTCCTCGTCCTGGTAATATTTGTCGCCGGTCTGAATCCAGGGGCCGAGAATCGTATTCTTCGTGCGCTCGTGCTTATTCCAGTACTGCGAGCAGGTGCTATCGCCGGAGATGAGGAGGTTACCAATCTCGCCCTGCGCCACCTGCTGGCCCTGCTCGTCCACAATGCGCGCTTCATAACCAGGCACGAGCGTACCGGTGCTGCCCGGCTTCACCTTGCCCGCCTGGTTTGAGATAAAGATGTGCAATATCTCGGTACTGCCGATGCCGTCCAAAATCTCCACGCCGAAGCGGTCGCGCCAGCGATTGAAGAGGTCCGGCGGCAGTGACTCGCCCGCGGAGACACAACAACGCAGCGATGAGGTATCGAAGCGGGTGGCGGCATCGGGTAGAGCGAGCATGCCCGCGTAGAGTGTCGGGACACCGAAGAAGATCGTTGGCCGGAAATCATTGATAGCCTGGAACGCGGATTCGGGGGTGATGCGCCCCGGAAAGTGGACGGCGCTGGCGCCGACGGCGAGTGGGAAATATAGCCCATTGCCCAGGCCATACGCGAAGAAGAGCTTGGCGGCGGAGAACGTAATGTCGTCAGGCGTCAGGCTCAGGATAGGTTTGGCGTACAGCTCGGTGCAGACGTGCATGTCGTGCTGGAGGTGGACACAGCCCTTGGGAAATCCAGTGCTTCCGGAGCTATACAACCAGAACGCCGCATCGTCACGTATCGTCGGCGCCCCCTCCAAGTCGCGTTGCGCGCCTGCCACGAGCGCGTCATAGTCCATGGTCGCGCCGGCTGAGGATGCGCCAGAAGCGCCGGCTCCGCGCGCGACGATCACCACGTGCCGCAGGAACGTGAGGTCACGGCGCAAGGGAGCGATCTGCGGCCAGATATCTTCCTCCACGATCAGCACCCGCGCCCGGCTGTCGTTCAGCATATAGTGATAGTCTTGTGGACGTAGCGCGGTGTTCGTCGGAATCGGTACGGCGCCGATCTTGATAGCTCCAAAGAATGTGCACGCGAACTGCGGGGAATCATAGAGGAGAATGGCTACTCGCTGCTCCGTCTCCACACCCAGCGCCCGCAGCGCGTTGCCGGCGCGGTTGGCCCCCTCGGCGAGCTGTGAGTAGGTCCAATTTCCTCCGCTCGTTCGCAGCGCGATGCGGTCGCCCCACCCATTCGCTAGCGCGCCGTCCAGGAAGGCCACAGCGGCGTTGTACTCGTAGGATAGCGCCAGGGCGGGACTGACGGTTGACGATGAGACGGTCGAGGGCAGGAAAGGAGACGTCATTGAACAATACCTCCGAGCGAGCCAGAGCAGCTCGCCGCAACCCGCGCCGCCAGCTCGTTCTGAAGACGCTGAAGCTCTCCCAGGGAGTATAAGTCTGGCCCGGCATAGCGGTCAACTGGTGGCAGCCTGGCGTTGACATGGTACAATCATGTTGTTGAGCTGTCGAGACATCGCCGTCCAGCAGGGAATTTGGACGGGTTTGATGAAATTAGTCTCAGCTCATCCAATTTATGGCACCTATCTTGTTGAAGCGAGGGCTGGAAGCTGACGCTAGAGCTTCCGTATCGGTATATGCCCGGTGGGTGCCGCACATCGCGGTGGTCAACCCAAACACCCGGCGATGGCGCCGCGTGTGTACCGTCCATCGGCTTCGCCGGAGGAGCGGCATTCGTACCCCCACCATATCGGAGGTGGATACGGCTCGCTGATCCGCGTCGCATTCGTTCTTCGCGTCTGGACTTCTCCGGAGCAGGTCGGAGAAGGCGCCGCGTACCGCGGCGATAGGCTGTTGAGCCGGAGCAATCCGGTGACAAGAGGAGGACCACAACATGGTTGCTGAGCGTAAGGGGCGTGGCCGCGGTTTCGCTTCGATGGATCCGCAGAAACAGCGAGAGATTGCCAGCAAGGGTGGCCGCGCGGCGCATGTCCAGGGCACGGCCCACGAGTGGAGCAGCGAAGAGGCTCGCAATGCCGGACGCAAAGGCGGCGCCGCCAGTCGCCAGCGCATAACCGCTGACTAGCACAACACAGCGGTGCTGCTTGCCGCGCGCACGTTAATACATAGGCAACGTATCGGGCACGCTTTCTCCACAAGGAGAGAGAGTGCCCGCTTTCTATGCGCCTGGTCCAAGCACGCGCTCCACATGCGGCGCCAGCGCCGAGTCGAGAGCGGCCACACCGCGCAGCAGGCCGAAGCAGCCGGCAAGCATCATGTCGCCATGTGGCACCGCTTCGTATGGATGGAGCCGCGAGCCGCGCAGGAGCTCGCGGCGCGGACCCGTGACAGCCAGGAAAGGTAGGTCGTCGGTCCACGTCCGTGTGGGCGTGTCCAATCGCAAGGCCCCATGGCCGCTGTCCGCGAAAATGGCTTCGTTTTCCAGTGTGCCATCGGCGAGCTGCACGAGATACACTTCCAGCTTTGGCTGATCCAGCAGGCCGGTGTGATGCTCAAAGAGCGCCAGAATCTGGCCGTCGCGCAGAGAGAATGCCAGTGTGTGGAAGTTGCCGACATTGGCGACCAGACACTCGTGATGGCGGCGCACACTTGGATCTTCCAGCGCGCCAGCCACGGCAGCCGCTCCCGTATCCATGACAAAAACTGGCGCATCGGCGGCACCGTCTCCGCTGTAGACCGATGCATCCGCGGCGACAGCGGCCAGCCTGGTCAAGTCGGCGGGCAGATCAGCGGCGCGATACGCGAAAGCCAGGGGATCGGGCCGCTGGCGTACGGCGTTCTCAATGTAGTCGAAGCGGAAGCGGCGGTCACTGTAGCCGGGCGGCGCCGCGCCGTGATCGAAGGCCGCGACAGCGATGGCATCCACCGTCGGGTCCACTCCGAAGGCGGTGAATGCCGTCTTGATGGCGGCGGCGTCGAAGTCACGCATCTCGATATGCGCCAGCCGGTCGCCTTCCGTCTCGATGAGCCGGCGGGCCTCGTCGCTCTCCACGATACGCAGCCCTTGCGCTTCCACCGCCGCAAGATCGTCGTCCAGGGTGCGGGCGGCGTCCGGTGTCGCGTAGCAGGGGAACCCGGCCTGGGCATGGTCGCGAGCAGCCCACGCGCATGGACCACCACCCATCGTGTGGCCGGTGAGCAACACCGGCACACCAGCCGCCGTGGCGCGCGTGATGCGTTCGGCAACGATAACCGTCGGCGAAGGCAGGATCATCTGAAAACAGTTTTCGATGGTGCGGTCACTCTCGAAAAGCAAGATGTCTTGCGTGCCCGTGCCCACATCCACGGCCAGCACACGCACCCGTTCGCCCACGATGGAGTCCGCCTTCCTGAGCTGTTAGTCATCTCGGCTGTCCCCCGTCCACGATACGGTCCGGGGGATGATGCCCGCGATTATCGCAATTGTGCCGTCTCGCTCAGGCCATTTTCAACGGCGGGATGCGTGCGGTTCAGGCGCAGATTCTCGCTGCCGGTGACGTCCGTTGTAACCACGAGAATACCTTCGTCAATGCAGAGGCGCAGCAAATCGCGCGCCGACTCGCGAGTCAAGCGGCCACGGAAGCGATTCTTGGGATTGAACGCGTCGCCGATGAAGTTCGCGACGCCGCCGACGGTGCGCCAGGACCAGTGCCGGTCAATGTAGTCGAGAAACTGAATGAAGCCCGGCTCGTCCGGCTCAACGGGACCCTGCGCGGGCTGAGCGTAGGGATTGCCCAACGCGCCACTGTGGTAGCCGCCGCTGCCCTGTAGCGGGCCGCTGCTGGCGAAGCCAAGCGGGATGAACTGCTCGGCGGCGCTGATGAGGTCGCGACTGACCGTGCCAGGGACGCCAACGACGATAACGCGCTTGTTGAGGCGAAGCTTGAGGCGAGCGCAGATGCGGGTGAAATCGCGGTCGCCGGTCATGAGGATGAAGGTGCTGATCGAGGGGCGATCGAAGACGGTTTCGATAATGTCCATGAGCATGTTCAGGTCAACGGTGCTCTGCGTAATCACCGGCTGCGGGGTTGGAAAGTAGCCGCCACCGTTACTGTAGCCGTTACCATACGAGCCTGGCTCATAGCGGCCGCGCCGCTCTTCCACCTGTTCGATCTCTTCCTGGACACAGACTTCTTCGCCTTCGTCGCCGGCCACCGTGTACTCGTGCTGCTCCGCGGCGATCACCACGCTCGCGTGCGCTCCTTCATACTCGTTCTCGTTGATCTCTTCGTCGCCCACATCCTGCGGCTGTTCTTCAGTGTCCGCATCGCTCGGCTGCATACCATAGCCGGAGTGTGGCTGATAGCTTTGCTGCGGGCGATCCTGGCGGAAACGCTCGCGCACTTTGGCGGGACAATCTACACGATCAATCATGGCCGCCGTCAGGCTGCCTTTGAAGAACTCCGGTTGCCGGGTCCAATCCGCATAGGCACGTGCAACCATCACTGTGCCGAAACGACGCGCTAGCCCGATCAGCTCTTGCGGGTCCGGCTCGCGGTGCTGGACGTTGATCAGACTGTACCGGATGTTCTCGAAGTCAATAAACAAGGCAATTTCGTCAGTCACAGAGATACTCCTACCTTGGGTAGCCCAAGTGCTTTACCATAAAGAAACTAACCAAACTGGCTACTCCCGCGCCGGCAGATTGATTGTCACACCGAAGTAGTGGCGCGAACTACTCCAGCAATAGATGACATGGCGTTGGGATAAATCAGCCAAAACTGTGCCGCAAATGAGCTATGTACTCCATGCCGCGCAAGAATAAACACAGGAAACATAACACATTTGGTCGAGCATCTCAACACCATAGGCCAGCGTCCGGCCTCACCCCAACCCTCGCTCCAGAGAGCAGCGAGTGATTGAAGGGTACGTCGCTGAGGCGTCCTACATCCTCCAATACGCTAGAGAATGGCCGGGCATCACATCCAGTTACCCTATGATGCCCGCCAGTATGCTGTCAAGTTTCGTGCTATACCTGCTATACCCGCTATACCCGCTATACTCGCGCCGCGACCGGCTCCGGCTGCCAGCGCAGATCGGGCTTGCGGGCGGCGAGCGTCTGATCCAGCCGGCCCACGACCGTATCGTGCGGCGCCTCCAGGATGATCGTTGGATTCTCTTTTGCTTCGTGCGCAATCTGGCGCATCACGGCGATGAAGTTGTCCAGGGTCTCTCGCGTCTCCGTTTCCGTCGGCTCGATCATGAGCGCCTCTGGCACGATCAGTGGGAAGTAGATTGTGGGGGGATGGATCCCAAAGTCCAAGAGCCGCTTAGCGATATCGAGCGCGTGGACATCGCCTCGCTTCTGCCAGTCAGCCGAGAATACGAACTCGTGCATGCACGGCTGGTCGAACCAGAGATGATAGTCATCTTGCAGCGCCCGCATCACATAGTTGGCATTCAGAACGGCGCTGTCGCTCACATGGCGCAAACCGTCTGGACCGTGGAAGCGCAGATAGGTGTAGGCGCGCACGAGGATGAGGAAGTTGCCGCAATTGGCCCGGACGCGCCCGATGGAAAGCGGACCAGCGTCCTCCCAGTAGTAGCCATCCGCCCCTTTCGCGGGCAGCGGACCGGGAATGTAGGGCAGCAGATGCTCCGCGACGCCGACGGGTCCGGCGCCAGGCCCACCACCACCGTGCGGGGTGCTACAGGTCTTATGCAAGTTGAAGTGGACGACATCGAACCCCATATCGCCAGGCCGCGCGATACCCAGAATCGCGTTGGCGTTGGCGCCATCATAGTAGAGCTGCCCGCCGGCATCATGCACGCGCCGCGCGATTTCGAGAATGTTCGGGTCAAAGAGGCCCAGCGTGTTGGGATTGGTCATCATCAGCGCGGCGATCTTGCCCTCCTGGCTGGCGAGCACTTCTTCCAGGTGCGCCAGATCAACCCCGCCGCGCGCGTTTGACTTCAGCTCGACGGTGACATAGCCGGCCAGCGCGGCGCTGGCCGGATTGGTGCCGTGGGCTCCGTCCGGAATGAGAACGACGTTACGGTGCCCCTCGCCACGGTGCTCCTGGTATGCTTTGATGATCATCAGGCCGGTGATCTCGCCGTGAGCGCCGGCGGCGGGCTGAAGTGTGACTCGTCGCATACCTGAGATTTCGGCGAGATAGCCCTCAAGCTCGTAGACAAGCTGAATCGCGCCTTGCGTATCGCCATCCGCCTGGAGCGGATGAAGCCGTGCGAAACCGGGAAGGCCCGCGATATCTTCGTTGAGCTTGGGATTGTACTTCATTGTGCAGGAGCCAAGCGGATAGAACCCGGAATCCACCCCAAAGTTGCGCTGCGAGAGATGCGTGTAGTGGCGCACCACCTCGATTTCGCTCACCTCCGGCAGCGGCGCCGGCTCACTCCGCAGGAGATCGGCGGGTACCAGCTCATCCAGCGGGCGGGTGGGCACATCCAGCAGTGGGAGCGTCGCCGCCACACGGCCAGGGGCGCCCTTCTCAAAAATTAATGTCTCGGTGCTCATCGGCTGCCCCCCGCGATGTCTTCCAGCGCCGCCGCCAGCGTATCAATATCCTCGCGCGTCCGTGTCTCTGTCACACAGAACAGCATGGCATCGCCCAGCTCGGGATAATCGCGGCTGAGGTCGTAGCCACCCACGATGTCACGAGAGCGCAGCATGGCGTTTAGCTCCTTCGCCGGGAGCGGAGTCGTCACGGCGAACTCATCGAAGAAGGGGCGTGCGAAAAGCGGACGGAAACCCGGAATGGCCGTGATGCGCTCCTGGGCATAGTGGGCTTTCAGCAAACACTGCTCGCCCAGCTCGCGGAAGCCACTCTTGCCGAGCGCCGCGAGATAGATCGTGGCGGCGAGCGCCAGCAGCGCCTGATTCGTGCAGATGTTGGAGGTCGCGCGCTCACGGCGGATGTGCTGCTCGCGCGTCTGGAGGGTGAGCACGTAGCCGGTCTGGCCGCGATCATCCACCGTCTTGCCGACGAGCCGGCCCGGCAGCCGCCGCACGAATGCGGACCTGGAGGCGAAGACGCCGAGCGCCGGGCCGCCATAGCCTATGGGGCTGCCAAGGCTCTGTCCCTCGCCCGCGACGATATCCGCGCCGTAGTCGCCAGGAGCGGCGAGCACGCCGAGCGAGGCCGGTTCGGTGAAAGCGACCACATAGAGCGCGTTGGTGGTGCGCACCAGCCGCTCGATGGCCCGCACATCTTCCAAGGAGCCGAAGAAGTTAGGGTGTTGAATGATGACGGCCTTGGTCTGCGGCGTGAGCGCCGCTTCGAGTGCCGCCACAGAGGTCGCGCCGTCCTCCAGCGCGATTTCCTTGATGGTGAAGCCGCGCGACCACGCATAGGTGCGGAGCGTCGCGCGATATTGCGGATCGAGCGCCCGCGAGACGAGTACATCGCCGGTGCCCGCGGCGCCGACTGCCAGCAAGGCTGCCTCTACGACCGCCGTGGAGCCATCGTACAGCGAGGCGTTGGCTACGTCCATACCCGTAATCTGGCAGACCATCGTCTGGTACTCGTAGATGGCCTGGAGCATGCCCTGGCTAATCTCCGGCTGGTACGGCGTGTACGAGGTATAAAACTCCGAGCGTCGTACCAGATGTGGCACGACGCTGGGAAGGATATGCTCGTAACTGCCGGCGCCCAGGTAGGAGACGTAGCGATCCAGATCGGCATTCTGCCCGGCCATGCGCGACATCAAGCGCTTTATATCTGGCTCTGGCAGGGCTGGCGGTAAGTCCAGCGGGCGTTTCAGACGCACCTGCTCAGGGATCGGCGCGAGCACGTCTTCGATGGTCTCGGCTCCCACCGCGCGCAGCATCTCTTGTTGCTCGGCGGTGGTATTCGGGACGTAGCTCATTGTAGATAGGTCCTCATTCAGCGAGAAGCGGCGACGGTGCCGCCCCGCGCGATACTCCGCGTGGGAGGGATAGATAATTACTCTCTATTATACGCTGCCGGCATGGCCGGTTGCCGGAATCCGCGTACCGTCTCCTCTCCTGGTGAGGAGAGGAGCGATAAGCAACAAGATCAGTGGCTGGCGGTATCGAGGAAGCGGGTGTAGGCGACGGCATCCATCAGCTTGTCCAGGTCAGCGGGATTCGACATTTTGATGACAAGCATCCAACCCTGGCCGTAGGGATCGCTGTTGACCAGCTCAGCCGAATCGCGCAGCGCCTTGTTCGCACGAAGGATGGTGCCGCCGATGGGCGCGAAGAGCTCCGAGGTGGCTTTGACGGACTCGATGTCACCGAAGTGCTCGCCCGTGCGAATTTCACGCGTGCCAGCCTCGTCCCAGGGCAGGTCGAGGTAGACGACATCGCCGAGCTCGTCCTGGGCAAAGTCACTGATACCAATAGTAGCTTCGTCGCCCTCAACGCGCACCCATTCATGCGTCTCGGCGTATTTGAGGTTGTCGGGCTGCTCGCTCGCGGTCATGTCTGTACCTCGCTCCTGCTTCGCTCCAGATTCTCAAAAAAGCGGCCACGCTTACTTCGCTCGTTTGTAGAACGGCAGTGGGACGATTACAGCAGGCATGAGCTTGCCACGAATGTCCACGCTGATCTCTGTTCCTATCTGAGCGCTGGCGGGTGGCACATACCCCATTGCGGCGGCGCGGCCAAGCGTGGGACACATCGTGCCACTCGTCACTGCGCCGATGTGCTCCCCATCTTTGCTGATAGCATAGCCGGCTCGTGGGACACCGCGCTCACGCAGCTCGATCCCAACCAGCTTGCGGCGCAGCCCGTTCGCCTTCTCCTCCACAAGCGCCTGTTTCCCGATGAAGTCGGCGTCTTTGTTGAGCTTGACGGACCAGCCCAGGCCCGCTTCCAGCGGCGTAATCTCTTCGGTTAGCTCGTGGTCATAGAGGCAGTAGCCCGCTTCCAGGCGCAGCGTGTCGCGCGCGCCCAGCCCGGCGGGCAGTAACCCAGACGATTTCCCGGCCTCCAGCAGCATATTCCAGAGCGTGACAGCGGACGCGGGCGCGCAATACAGCTCGAAGCCATCCTCGCCAGTGTAGCCGGTGCGAGAGATGAGGCATTCTATGCCAGCGACAACGCCGGGGCGAAAGTGATAATAGGCAATCTCGCTGAGCGGTGTGTCGGTGAGCGGCTGCAGGATGTGCGTGGCAAGGGGACCCTGGAGCGCGAGCAGGGCGGTCTCGTCGGAGATATTGGCCAGGGTGAGGTCGTCGTGCCCGGCGGCATGCTGCAAGAACCAGCGCCAGTCTTTGGGCATTGTGCCGGCATTGACCACCACCATATAGCGCCCCTCGCCGCGCCGGTAGATAAGAAGGTCGTCCAGCGTGCCGCCGTCGGGCCGGCAAATCTGGGAGTAGAGCGCCTGGTTGTCCACGAGCCGGCTGACATCGTTGGGAACGAGCGATTGCAGGAACGCGAGCGCGCCTGCTCCTTCAACGCGGAACTCGCCCATATGCGACACATCAAAAAGGCCCGCGCGCTCGCGCACGGCGCGATGCTCTTCGAGAATACCGGAATACTGGACGGGCATCTCCCAGCCGCCAAATTCAACAAGGCGGGCGCCGAGCGCCTTATGGGCCTCATAGAGTGGCGTGCGCTTCAGCGTCGTCGCTGGCGCGTCGTTCTCGGCCATAGCCTCTCAGACCCTTTCGTGTATTGCATCGGGTGAGTGAGTGACGTGTTGCTCGCCGCTTCCCTTGACTGGACACATGGGGATTCCACGCCGGCCAGCGGCGACTCGCGCAGCCCTTATTGTACCGGCGTGTCCGTGTGTTTGTCTAGCGGCGAATGGCGGGCGTTAATAGATGAACTGGACACCCCAACCCATGTGGGCAAACCGGTAATCCACGCGGCCCCATCCGCCGCCGTTCCAGTAGTAGTTCATCTCGGAGACGAGGAACCAGCCGTCAGGATACACAGCGACGACGTGGGCGACGTGGCCGGCGCCGCCCGCGCCCTGGACGCCGGGCTGAAACACGACGGTTGCTCCCGCTATCGGCGTTGTGCCGACACGGTAACCGCGAGCCGACGCGCTGGATGCCCAGTACATCGCGTTGCCCATGTGCGTCAGATTCTCGTCGCGCCGCTCCCACTGCGCCCACCATGTGCATTGTCCGAAGGCCCAGGAATAATAGCCATTAGGCTGCACAGCGAAGGAGTAATGGCCAGGCACGAACATATAGGCGTTCGTTGGCGGCCACGGCGAGACGGGCGCGGGCGAGATTCCATTTGAGGGTGGCGGAGATGTTTTGGGAGGAGTGGATGTCTGCTTAGACGGCGCCTTGACCGGCAAGCCCGCCGTGCCTGGCGCCTTCACACCCGGACCAGCGCCGCCGCCGATACCAAGCGATTGCGCGGCGCCGCTCATCGAGGCCCACGGGCCGCTCGGCGCAACGCTCGGATTGACGGCGATACGGGCCGCGCTCGGCACGAATTTCTGTGAGAAGACCCGCCCCGCGAGTGGCGTGACCGCGGTCACTACGGCCAGCACGATGGTACAAGCTAGTCCCCAGACGAGCACCGTTGAGCCGGCGCTGCGCTTACGTCGCTTTGGTGCGCGTGACGGCTCCCAAACAGCCGGCAGCTCGACGGTTCGCGGGATGAGCGTGACGGGCGCGCGCTCGTCTGGCGCCGCGCTCACTATCGCACGTGGATCCACTGGCACCGCGTCTACGACCCGCAGCATCAGGGTCGCTCGCTCCACCAGCGCCGTATCTTCCGCGCGGATGGGGCGAGCGGTGGTGGCGCGGCGTGCCAGCCGGGTCTCCGGCATCACCAGCGTCTCGCCGGGTGCGACTTCGCGGTCTCCATCGTGCGGCGATTTCGGTGGCGATAGCAGCGTGACATGGGCATCAGCGGGAGGCGCCCCTGTCCGCCTGCGCATGCCGGACGTGGCTCGGCGCGGGGTCGCGGCAGATGTATCAGTGGCCGGGATGATACGCGTGGACTGCGGATTCTCGGAGGAATGCCGGGAGGATTCGCGCCGGGCTGGCGTTTCGCTTCCTTGCTCCTCAGCTTGCCAGTCCGCGTTGTCGTCCTCCCACATGGGGCCACCTCCGCCGCTCGTTGCCGTAGTCACTGTAACGTGCAGAGAAGAGTATGCCAGTCATTGTGTAATTGCGCGACAAGGGGGCGGCGCCGGGATAGGGGTGTGAGGCGGTTGAGTCCATAGCGCAAGCGGCGCCACACGCTCAGACAACACAAAAGTGCGCGCCAGCCCATCTGGGCTACCGGGAAGACACGGCCCAGCGGGATATCAGCAGCACAGCTCTCCCCGTATGCGTAGATCAAGCTCGGTGCGGCACGGATCGGAGGAGCGCGATTAGCGGGCGCGTTGCTCCTCGGCGATGTGCAGGATGGCGGCGAGACTGCGCTCGATATCGTCTTCGGTTGTGGCATACGAGGAGACGCTGATGCGCATTGCGGTCTGCCCCTGCCAGACGGTGCCGCCGCACCAGCAGGTGCCGTCGGTCTGGATGGCGGCGATGATGCGGCGCGTGGTGTCCGGGTCGCCAAAGGACACGAGCACCTGGTTGAGCGTCACGTCATTGAGAATGGCATAACCGGCTCTGGAAAGTGCACCGGCAAAGCGTGCGGCGTGGCGACAGCTACGCTCGACGAGATCGGCGATACCCGACCGGCCAAGCGCGCGGAGGGCGGCCCATACCTCGATGCCACGGGCGCGGCGTGAAGATTCGGGTGTGAAATGACCCGGCTCGCGCTGGCTGCTAGTGGGCAGGTACGCGGCGGTGGTTGCCATCGCCGCGCGCAGGGAGTCGGCGTCGCGAACGAACGCGAGTCCGCTGTCGTATGGCGTGTTGAGCCACTTGTGGGCATCGGTTGCCCAGGAGTCGGCGCCGGCTATTCCCGCCGTGAGGTGCGCCCGCGCGGGCGCGGCGGCGGCCCAGAGGCCAAACGCGCCGTCCACATGGATCCAGGCGCCAGCGTCATGTGCCTTCGGACATACCTCCGTAAACGAGTCGAAGGCGCCTGTGTTGACATTACCTGCCTGCAAGCAGAGAATAGCCGGCCCCTCAAGAGCAGGGAAAGCATCGGCGCGCAGACGGCCCTGATCATCGGCGGGAACGGTAATGACCCGGTCGCGGCCAAAGCCGAGCAGGGAAAGCGCCTTGAAGAGGGTCGCGTGCGCTTCCTGGCCGACGACGACCGTGACGGGCGGGGCGCCAAACAGACCATCGGCCTCCACATCCCAGCCAGCCCGTTGCAAGACGGCGTGTCGAGCGGCGGCAAGGCCAGTGAAGTTGGCCATTGTAGCGCCGGTGACGAAGGCGCCCGCGGCACCTTCGGGCAGAGCAAGAACGTCGAGAAGCCAGCGCAGCGCAATGTCTTCCACGGCGGCGGCGACAGGCGACATGACGCTGTACATAGCGTTCTGGTCCCACGCGCCGGCCAGCCAGTTGGCGGCGAGCGTGATGGGAAGCGAGCTGCCTGTCACGAAGCCGAAGTAGCGCCCACCGGCGGAGGCTGTCGTAGCGGGTGAGCCGATGTCGTCCAGTAGGGCCAGGACTTCCGCCGCGTCGGTAGGCCCATCAGGCAACGGGCCGCCGAGCAGCGATAGACGTTCCAGGGATTCAATGGTGGGAGCGGCGCGCTGTTCGCGCACGCTCGCGCGGTAGCGACGCGCACGCTCGCTGGTGAGGCGCAGTAGATCGTCCATCGGTCGCTCCCAGGTTGAATAGTGCGTCCACTGGTTGTCCAAGGATTGAAAGCGGCCTGGCAGCGCTTGGAACAGGCCACCGGAGAGCCGAAATCGCGCGCTTACTCTGGAGCCGTCAGCGAGTCGGCGAGGTGGTACAGATCCAGATCCACCGTGCGATTGACGGCGACGGCCTCGCTCAAATCAATCGGTACGACGCTGGCGCCACGCAAGACGGGCACCTTGCCATACGTGCCACTGGTTACGAGGTCCACGGCGGCGGCGCCGGTGCGCGCGCCCAGGATGCGATCGAAGGCGGCGGGTGGGCCGCCGCGCTGGAGATGGCCGAGCACCATCGCGCGGGATTCGATGCCGGTGAGCTTACCTAGGTGGTCCGCGAGCCGGTCGCCAAGCGCGCGGGCGACCATCTGCTTGTGGCCGAAGGCATCTACGAAACCGGTAGATTCCTCATCGGTGTCCAACCCTTCGATGTCCGCGCCTTCAGCCGCCACGACAATGCTCGAAGAGTACCCGGCATCGCGGCGGCGCGTGAGGCGGGCGGCCACATCGCTCAGCTTCACCCGCTCCTCCGGCACCAGAATGACGTCGGCGCCGCCGGCCAGTCCACCTTCCGTGGCGACCCAGCCCGCGCCACGGCCCATGACTTCCAGCACAAGAATGCGGTGGTGCGAATCGGCGGTGGTGCGCAGGTCGTCACAGGCGGACATGACGCGCTCGACGGCAGTCTCGAAGCCAATACAGGAGTCGGTGCCGTTGAGGTCGTTATCCATTGTTTTGGGAACGCCGACCACGGGCAAACCGCGCGCGGCGAGTTTGGCGGCAACGCTGAGCGTATCATCGCCGCCAATAGCGATGAGCGCGTCCAGACCAAGCGCGCGGAACGTGCGCTCGACACGCTCCATGCCGTCGGGAATCTTGTCGGGGTTGGTCCGCGAGCTGCCCAGGATAGTGCCACCCAACCCAGCGATGCCGGAAACCGCCTTGACGGTGAGCGGTTCACCGCGCCCTTCGACCATGCCTGCCCAGCCGTCTGCCATGCCAATGACCGTATGGCCGCTCCGCGCCGCGCGCAGCACAATCGCGCGAATCGCCGCGTTGAGTCCGCCACAGTCGCCGCCGCCGGTCAGCACTCCTATTTGCATTCCACACCCTCACTCAAATAGATCGGACAACGAATACGAAAAACCGGGCAGCACGTCCATGCCGTCCAGCGCGCCGCCTATGCTCAGGGTCGCGGTGGGTTGGTCCGCGCCGGAGCGCCAGACGTCCACCTGCTGGTATTTGGGCCAGATGATCCACACGAGACGCACACCGGCTTCGAGGTAGCGTTTCGCCTCGGCGGCCATCTCAGGCCGGTACTGCGATGGCGAGACGACTTCGGCCACGAGATCAGGCGCCAATCGCCATGCCTTCGCGAACTCAGGCGACGTGCGGGCGGGTACACGATCCGCTCGCACAAAAGCGACATCGGGTACAAGCGCGGTTTCGTAGGTATCGCCCGGCTGCGTCAAGTCAAAGGTGCCGTCCGCTCCGGTCAGGCGGCCCAGTTTTCGAGGTTTGGCATACGCCAAGAGAGCCGCGGCTAGATCCAGCGCGATGAGAGACGTCTCGCCACCGCTGCCTGGCATGCGCACCAGCCTTCCCTCGATCAATTCATACATCCACCCATCGTCGGGCCTTGTGAGAAGCTCATCGGCGGTCATGGGGAAGGGGGCGTCAGGGACAGGCTCTGCCCAGGGCGCGAGCGTATCTTGCTTCATGTGGCAACCTCCGATCTAGTGATACTATACACTGAAATCTGAGCAGGCTGCCGTGAAGCGGAACACTCCATGCGGCCGCTATCCTTCCAGCAGCAGCGTCTCAGGATCCTCCAGCAGTTGTTTGATGCGGACGAGAAAGCCGACGGATTCAGCGCCATCCACGATGCGGTGGTCGTAGGAGACGGCGACATACATCATGGGATGAATGACCACCTGGCCGTTGAGCGCGATGGGGCGCTCCTCGATCTTGTGCATGCCCAGGATGCCCACCTGCGGCGAGTTGAGGATGGGCGTGGAGAGCAGCGAGCCGAAGGTGCCGCCGTTGGTGATGGTAAAGGTGCCGCCCTGCAAGTCCTCCAGGGTAAGCTCGCCATTGCGGGCTTTTGTGGCAAGCGCGGCAACATTTTGCTCGATCTCCGCGAAGCTCATGCGGTCGGCATCGCGCAGCACCGGCACGACCAGCCCCTCATCCGTGGAGACGGCGATACCGATGTCATAGTAGCGCTTGAGCACCATCTCGTTGCCCTGGATCTCGGCATTGAGGCGCGGGAACGCTTTGAGGGCGCCGATCACCGCACGGGTGAAGAACGACATGTAACCCAGATTGACCCCGTGGCGCTCCTTGAAGGCGTCTTTGCGCCGCTTGCGCAGCTCCATGATAGCCGACATATCCACCTCATTGAAGGTGGTGAGCATGGCGGTAGACTGTTTGGCCTCAACCAGCCGGCGCGCGATGGTCTGGCGGCGACGCGACATACGGACCCGCTCTTCGCGGCGGCCGTTTGCGGTGGCTGACACCGTGCTGGCGGGGCCTGGCGCTACGGCTCCGGCCGGTGCGGGTCGTGGTTGCGCGGGCGCGCTGGGCGTGGCGAGCATGGCGGGTGGCGCCCCGGTCGAAGGTATGGGAGCGGGCACCGCTGGCGCGGCAGCGCCGTTGGTCTTGGCGGCGATATAGGCGGTCACGTCATCCTGCGTGACACGGCCAGCGGGGCCTGTGCCTGGAACGAGATGCAAGTCAACGCCGTGTTCGTCGGCAATGCGTTTGGCGAGCGGAGTGGCGCGGCCCGGCTCGGCATGCTCTGGGGCGGCGCTGTAGGGAGCGGTAGGCGCGATGGCGGCCGGTTGATGAGCTGGCACAGATTGCGCCGGCTGCTCAGTGGCGATCTGAGCTCCATCAGCGGCGGTTGGAGCGAGAGTGGCCTGGTCTGCGCCGACAAGGCCAAGGACCTCGCCAATGCCGACCGTGTCGCCCTCCTGTTTGACGATGGATTGCAGCGAGCCGGTGGCGGGCGCGACGACCTCCATGTTGACCTTCTCGGTCTCAAGCTCCACGACCGGCTCACCCTCGGTGACCGTGTCACCTTCCGCCTTCATCCAGTGCCCGACCGTCGCCTCGACGATGGATTCGCCAAGCGCCGGGACCATAATCTCAACCGACATGTGATTCCTCACGCGTTTCTGTTCGTACCGGGTATCCGCCGGCGTACGCTTCTTCGAGAATGCGGGCCTGCTCTTGTGTGTGGACCTCCGCCAGCCCTTCCGCCGTGCTGGCGCGTTCGGGTCGCCCAATGTAGCGCAGGGACGCCGCGGATGGAAGCAAAGGCTTCAGGCGCGGAGCGATGTAGCTCCACGCGCCCATGTTGCGTGGCTCCTCTTGCAGCCAGACGACGTCCCGCAGGTTGGGATAACCGGAAAGCACACGCTCGATCTGTATCGCCGGGAAGGGATAGAGCAGCTCGACACGCGCCACAGCGATGCTCTCACGCGCATCGGCGTGGTCCTTCGCGACGGCGGCCAGATCTATCGCGACTTTGCCGCTGCATAGTATCAGACGCTTCACGCGGTCGCGATGGTTCGCCGCGTGAGCATCGTCCAGCACGGACGCGAACCCCCCCTCGGCCAGGTCGCCCAGGCTGGAGGCGGCGAGTGGGTGCCGCAGCAGGCTCTTCGGCGTCATGATGACGAGCGGACGCGGCGCGGTTTTGAGGGTCGCCGCCTGGATGCGCAGCAGGTGGAAGTATTGCGCTGCCGTCGTGCAGTTGGCGACGCGCAGGTTATCTTCACCCGCGAGTTGCAAGTACCGCTCGACACGCCCGCTCGAATGCTCTGGTCCCTGTCCTTCGTAGCCGTGCGGCAGCAAGAGAACGAGCGCGGGATGCAGGCGCCACTTGGCCCGCGCGGCGACGATGAACTGGTCTATCACCACCTGGCCGGCGTTGGCGAAATCCCCGAATTGCGCCTCCCAGAGCACCAGCGCGCCCGGCGCATGGACGCTGTAGCCGTACTCGAAGGCGAGGACGGCGGCCTCCGAAAGCGGACTGTTGTAGACGGCGAAGGCGGCGCGCGCTTGCGGTAGCGCTTGCAGCGGCGTATAGCCGGCTCCGGTGGTGAGATCGTGGAGTATGAGGTGGCGCTGGCTGAAGGTGCCACGCTCGGTGTCCTGGCCGGACATACGAATAGGTGTGCCATCGGCCAGAATGGACGCGAAGGCTAGCGATTCGGCGTGCGCCCACTCAATGCCGCCGTCTGCCTCGATGCGCTCGCGCCGTCGCTGGAGCAACCGGTCCAGTTTGGGATTCGCGGCAAAGCCATCCGGGCGGGTGAGCAGCGCGTCATTCAGCGCACGCAGCGTCTGCGCCGGCACCCTGGTGTCGAGCGTGGTGAGGTCGGGCGCGTCTTCGAGCGGCGGCAGGCTCTCGACGTCATCATGGTGAAACAGCGCTTCCTGCGCTTGCTTGAGATGCGCCTGCACCTCGCGGCGCATGGCTTCCGCGTCTTCCGCCGTGACAACGCCCGCCGTCTCAAGCCGCCGCGCATAGAGCGTGCGGACGGTGGGATGCGTGGCAATCGCGGCGTAGAGCACAGGCTGTGTGAAGGCGGGCTCGTCGCCCTCGTTGTGGCCCCAGCGCCGGTAGCCGATGAGATCCACCAGGAAGTCTTTGGCGAAGCGCTGTTGGTAGGCGGAAGCTATGCGCACGGCGGTGAGACACGCTTCGGGGTCATCGGCGTTGACGTGAATGATGGGAATCTCGAAGCCCTTGGCGAGATCACCCGCATAGAGTGTGGAGCGGCCCTCGCGTGGTCCGGTGGTAAAGCCAATCTGATTATTCGCGATGATATGAATGGTGCCGCCGGTGAAGTAGCCGGACAGTCGCGAGAGATTCAGCGTCTCGGCGACGACTCCCTCACCAGGGAAGGCAGCATCACCGTGGATAGTGAGCGCCAGCGCGCGGCGCACATCCTGCGACGGCGCGCCTGGCGCCTGGCGATCATCCTGCGCGGCGCGGGTGAACCCTTCGACGACGGGATTGACAAACTCAAGATGGCTGGGGTTGTGGGCCATCGTCACCTGCACCTGCGTCAGCGCGCTCTCACGAACGATGTTGCGGCCGCCGAGATGATATTTCACATCGCCGGTCCAGCCATAGTTGATGCCGGTGGACCCTTCTGACGGAACCAGCTCTTTATTGGGAGCGCTGTGGAACTCGGAGAAGATTTTGACATAGGGCTTGCCCAGGATGTGCGCGAGAACATTGAGCCGTCCGCGATGCGCCATACCGATGAGCACTTCGCGGGTGCCATTTGCCGCCGCTTCATGGATGGTCTCATCCAGCATCGGCACGAGCATGTCGCAGCCTTCGATGGAGAAACGCTTCTGGCCCTGGAAGGTGGTATGCAGGAAATGCTCGAACTCTTCAACCTCGGTGAGGCGGCTCAACAGGTCGCGCTGGTCGTTGCTGGAAAGTGTGGGTGCGTAAGCGCCCGACTCAACCGCGTCGCGCAGCCAGGCACGCTCGTCAAAGTCCTGCACGTGATCGAAATCGTAGCCGAGCGAGCCGCAATACATGGCGCGTAAGCGGTTGATGGCATCATAACAGGAGCCGGCCTCCGGTCCGGCGTCCTGCCAAACAATACTCGCGGGCAGCGCCTGGAGATCCGCCTCGGTGAGGCCGTGCGTGGCGGCCACGAGCATTGGATCGCCGGGAGGCGGTGTGCCGAGCGGATCTAAGCGCGCGGCGAGGTGGCCATACTCGCGAATGCCCCGTGCGAGGCGCGCGGCTACGACGATGCGCGCGATATCGAAGCTGTCAAACCGCGCCGCCGGCTTCTCTTCTATTGGGAGAGAGGGCGCGCTGGTTGCCGATTCTGCCGGAAAACGAGAGTGCGACAGGGCGGGCGCGGATGGAGAGGAACGAGTTGCCGATTCTGCCGATTTTTCAGCAGCGCCATCGAGGAGGGCGAGAATATCAGGCGGTGGCGGCGACTGTTCGAAGAAGGCGCGCGTGGCCGCATCAACCGTGGAGGGATCTCGCCGGTAGCGGTCGTAGAGATCAAGCGCATAGCCCGCGTTGGGTCCGTAGAAGACATCCCAGCTATCCATAGACGTAAACCCTTGTCTGCCTCAGTAGACCATCCGTGAGATGCCAGGCGTTCACATCACAATTGCATCTCACCATCCCTATATCGTACCACATGCGCCGCCACCTGGCTATTCACGAAAGCGGGCAGCTACGTTCATGTGCGAATACGTGTCCAGGAAGGCGCATCGCTGGCGGGAAACGATGCGCGCGAGGCTTCTTCCACGGCATCCGCGGTGGTTGTCCTGCCGGTGAACGGCGGCGCAACCCCAAGCGCCGCACGCACGGCGGGCGCGACCTCCCTGGCGAACGCGCGTATCTGGCGCTCCTCATTCCCTCCCGCCGGCCAGAAGATGAACGTATCCATGCCAAGCTCGGTGGAGAAGCGCACGAGCTGCTCCACCCACTCACTGACCTCGCCGACGAGAATACCTTGCCGGCGTGGCTGCATGTGGGGATCGCCGGGCGCGCGAATGACACCGCCGATGTTGTACGCGCGGCGCACGTCTTCGGGCCGGCGCCCGGCCGCAAGCGCCGCTTCGCTGATGATCGCCTGCATCTCCGGCACGCGCTCCGGCAAGACATACGACATGGACGGCAGCCACGCATCCCCGAGCCGGCCGGTCAATCGCAGCATGCGTGGACCGAGCGCGCCGATCCAGAGAGCAATGGGGTGGACTGGAGCCGGACCGGGCTGGGCGTTGTCGAGTGCGTAATAGCTGCCGGGAAGCGTGATGGTGCGTCCAGGCGCGAGCGGCTGCCAGAGCGCCCGCATCACGGCGATAGCCTCCTCCAGCGCATCCACCGCTTCGCCGGGGGTGCGGCGTGGACCGCCATATGACGCGATACCGTCCCAGAAGCTGCCGGCGCCCAGACCCAGCTCAACGCGTCCTCCCGTCAGCACATCCAGCGAAGCGGCGGCTTTCGCGAGCATTGGCGCGGGACGCAGGGGTAGATTCGCGACGTTGGGCAGCAGGCGCACGTGGCGTGTGCGGGCGCCAAGCACCGCGAGCAGCGTCCATGTATCCAGGAATACGGGGTTATACGGGTGATCCTGCACACTGACGATATCAAGACCGGCTGAATCCGCGAGCTGTGTCAGCGCCAGCGTCTTTTGGAGGTTGCCCACGGATGGAGACACGCTGAGGCCGAAGCGGGGAGTATGGCGGAGAGCCGCTGAATTCGCAGACATGATATTCCTCCCGGCGAACGTCCGTCACTGACGTGGTTCGTCCTCATTCAGCCGCGCGGTGAGCCAGGCGGCGATGTCGGCGAGGCTGGCGTCGGTGATGGTGTGGGGCATGTCATATTCACGGTAGGTGAGGGCGACGGGTAGGGTGGAGAGTGTTTCGCGGCTGGCGTGGCCGTGGGTGATGGGCAGCATGCTATCGCGTGTGCCGTGGACGACGAGGATGGGCAGCCCGCGCAGCGCCTCGGCGGGAGCAATCAATGGCTTGATTTCCGGTAGGATGCGCCCGCTCATCAGCACGGCGCCGGCGACGAGATCAGGCCGGGTGAGCGTGACACTGGCGCTCATGATGGCGCCCTGGCTGAACCCCATGAGGTAGACGCGCGCGGGGTCAGCGCCGTAGGCGGCGACGGCTTCGGGAATGACACGCAGGAGCAGCTGGCGGCTGGCCTCTTCCTGGTTGGCGTTGATACGGTTGACGCCGGGCGCCGGCGTGAAGGTGAACCATGCGTAGCTATCCGGCCCGATGACGTTGGGCGCGCGCAGGCTGAGGATGAGAAAGCGTGGGTCAAGCGCGGATGCGAGACCGAAGAGATCGCGCTCATGGCTGCCAACGCCGTGCAGCAGCAGCAACATCGGCGGCTTGTGGCCTGGCGCGGGCGGCATCAGCGGCTCGCGCGCCAAATAGACCAGTGGGAGCGGCCTGGCATCCATCACTTCTCATCTCCTTCTCCGGCATTCTGACTGGCGTGAGCGCCCTCAGCCATCGTGCGCCCGCCAACGGCCCAATGCTCCGGCGCGACTTCGTAGAGCAGCACGCGCACCTGTTCGGGCCGCACGTCGAGCGTGCCGGCGACGGCCTCCGTGACGCGCCGAACCAGATCGGCTTTGACGGCTGGCGTTCGTCCGGCCAGCATCTCGATCCGCACGATGGGCATACGTCTACCTCGCTCGCCGCGCGCGCCACCCTCCGGCGCGCTCGTCATCAGATTGTAGCGAGCGCGGGTAGGATGCCGGGAGGTCCGGGAGATCGAAGCGGGCCGATCATTGCCACTGGGTCACCTTGAAGCTGGTGAAGACCACCCCAGTGCCAATGGCCGCTTGCTCAGGCTCCATGCCAGGCGCCATGCCACTGGAAGCGATTAATCCATCGCTGATATTCCCCACGTTCACGCCGTTGACGTACAAGGTGAAGTGCGAACCCGAGCAATCAACATCCAGTACAGTATGAGCAGAAGGGTGGAGAGATAGGCCTGCGAGACGCCAGCCCTACACATACTCGTGGAGCGACAACACACCGGTTATGAGGCAAACAACAGCTCGTGCGACGCGGGAATGCTGTGCAGGCTCGTGGCGGCGCGCACCGCGTTGACGACGGCGCGGGAAAGCGCCTGCGCCGCGATGCTGCCGAGCAGGCCGACCATCACAGGTGAGGCGGGCTGGCCGGCCTCGGGGCCGTCTGCCGTCGAAAGCGCGAAGACGATATCGCCGTCGAAGGGCGTGTGGACGGGGCGAATAGCGCGGGCAAGGCCGTCATGCGCCATGCCGGCAATCTTGGCGAGATCGGCTTTGGCGCAAGGGGCGTTGGTGACGACGACGGCGAGCGTCGTCTGCGCGCCGGGAAAGAGCTGGGCGTCGCGTATATCGGCGGGTGAGGCGTCGGGCGCGTTGAGCCAGCCGGCGCCGTCGGGGCGGCGCGCGCCGGCCACGATCTGCCCGGTACGCTCATCATAGACATCACCCACGGCGTTTACGGCGACGAGCGCACCGACGCGCATACCATCCGGGAGTGGGAGGCTGGCGCTTCCGAGACCGCTCTTGGTGACGTACAGCGGGCCTGCCATCTTGCCGACGGTCGCTCCAGTGCCCGCGCCCACGCAACCCTGCGCGACTGATCCGGTGCGCGCGGCCTCGGCGGCGCGGCGACCAGCGGCGGCGTCCGGGCGAACATCGGCGCGACCAACCGCAAGATCGAAGAGCGCCGCGGCGGGCACGATGGGCACGCGCGCGACGCCAGTATCGAAGCCGATCCCGCGTTCCTCCAGATACCGCATCACGCCGGTGGCGGCATCCAAACCGTAGGCGCTGCCCCCCGCCAGCACGACGGCATGCACCTCGCGCATCATGCAGCGGGGATCGAGCAGGTCCGTCTCGCGGGTGGCGGGAGCGCCGCCGCGCACATCCACGGCGCCGATGGCGGGCCGCTCGAACAGCACCACCGTGCAGCCGGTTCCCGCCTCAAGCTGAGTGTCGTGGCCGACCAGTACGCCGGGCACGTCACAGATATCGTCATCGTATGTTCGCATGCCTACCCTCGCAGATCCTTTCCCCCGGCATCTCATGATGATAGATCATAGACCCGCACGGCGTTGTCGTGAAGTACGGCGGCGCCCGCGATTTCCGCTGTCGCCACGTCAAGATCGCCCGCCTCCACGATGTCGCCGAGCACCTGACCGAGCGCGCGGCGGCCGTCGCGGGCGCTGATCCAGAGCAATTCAGGCAGCCCTACCGCGTCGGAGCTATACATCAGCTTGGAGTACGGCGCGACACCGAACGCCGCGCGGGTACATGCCACCAGCTCCCCGTAGCCCAGGAACGGGATCGCGTAGGAGAGGTCGAGGTAGACGTGATCGTAGACGGCAGCGAGGTAGCCGCCCTGGCGCGTGTACGGGTAGCACTCATGCAGCAGCACGACACGCATGCCGCGATACGCGCGCTGCTCCAACACACCGCGCAGGTGCAGCGGAGTGGCGAGCAGCATATCGGCGTCGGTATCGCCGTAGCCGGTATGAAACTGCATAGGAAGCTCTTGTCGCGCCGCCTCAGCAAAGGCTACGTGCAGAAGCGTGTCCAGCAGCGGCTTCTGCGCCAGCCGGAGCGCGCCCGTCTCCCTGGCAATCCGCCGCGCCTCGGCAAAGGACGCTTCGGCGTCCGCTCTATCCCACACGCGAATGTCAAGCCCGGTGCGGTACGCGGCGATGCTCTTGAGCGCGACGTAACCCTGCGCGCGCACATCCGCCAGCGCCGCGCGCAACGCATCTTCCACATCCGCGAACGTGGGGTGCTCCGCAATGAGGCGTTCCATCAGCGGCTCGAGCCGGAGCATGGGGAAAGTGCGACAGCCAGCGAGCGCGGCGACGTCACTATCGGGCAATACCTGATCGCGCGGCGGGTATCCCTGGTCTACCAGCAGCGCCGCGATGTTGGCGGCGTGCAGCAGCGCGCGGATACGCTCGTCCCCCGTGTAGCGACCGCGCGCCGCCAGGACGGCATCTTCGTCCGGCGCGCAATCCCAGAACGCGGCGAGCGCGCGCAGCAGCCGCTGATAAAACAGCGTCGTCGCGACATGCTCGCGCTGGGCAGCGGCCCCATACGCTTCGGTGAAGAGCCGGCGCCACGCGGGAATGTCGAGATGATCCGCGTCGCGATACATGCCGTGGCAGTGGTTATCCACGACAGGGATGGCGGAAAGGTCAAGCGGCGACATGGCGAATACCTCTCGCGTCACCCGGTTTCCTGGAGGCCGGCGGCGATGCCATTGATGCTGTGGTGAATGGCATCGAGCAGCATCGCGGAGTCTTCCGGTCGCGACGCATCGCCAGGGGTCCGATAGCGGCGCAGCAGCGCGATCTGCGCGACATGGAGCGCATCCACGTAGGGATTGCGCAGGCGGATAGAGCGCGCCAGGACGGAGGATCGTTCGAGCAGCGCCTGCTGCTGGGTGATCTGAAGGACGGTGCGCACGCTGCGCGCGTATTCGGCGCGCAGCAGCTCGAAATGCGCGTTGCCAGCGGGGACGAGGCTGGCGTAGCGCCGGACGGTGGGCATATCGGCAATTCCGAGGCTGCGTTGGGCATTGTCCATCGCTGTCGCGAAGAAGCGCCAGCCCGCATACATGGCCCGCAGCTGTTCCAGCCCGCCGCCGCTGATCTCTTCCTCCAGCGCGGATCCCAGCCCGAAGATGCGATCCCCGGCCTGCTCGCGCACCACCTGGCCCACGAGGTCGCCGAGGGTATGCACATCCTCGCGCAGGGCATCCATCGTCGCGAGCGGCGCCCCCCGCTCGATCGCCCGCGCCGGCGCGCCGGCTGTTTGCGACGGCTCCGGCAGCTCGCCTGTCTCTGTCATCGGCGCCTCCCGCGTTGCGCATATCCGCCCCAGCGCCGCACATGGCGTATGCGAGCGCGCGGAGGAGCATGTGTACCGCCAAAACGTAGTATACCTGACGCGAATGCGTCGTCGCGGCGCCGGAAGACGCACCTATAGGGGCCAGTGGTAA
>DATGEP010000400.1:0-2345 GCA_035310125.1 Ktedonobacterales bacterium | reverse complement strand
TCGGCTTTCTTCTCCCAGCGCACGAGGATGCGGCGGAAGCGGTTCATCCAGCTATGCGTGCGCTCCACCGGCCAGCGGCGCGCCCGGTAGCCGGGAAGCTTCTGGAGCAGCGTGCGCTCGGCATCTCTTGGCATAATGTGCGGGACGTAGCCATTGCGCCGCACCTGACCGTGAACCGCAGCGAAGTCGTACCCTTTGTCCAGCCAGAGTCCTTGCTCCCCGTCTGCTGGTGGCGCGGGACAGTCCTCCGGGATGCTATCGAGCGTCTCCTGCAGCAGCAGATGATCGTTGCGCTTGGCGCCCGCGACGGCGACGCCCAGGGGCACCCCACGGCCGTCCACCAGGAGGCTCCGTTTGGTGCCCCGCTTGCGGCGGTCGGTCGGGTTCGGGCCGGTGCTTTTCCCCCCCGAGCGGCGCCTTGGTCATGGCGCCGTCCATCGCCTGATAGGCCCACAGAATCGCTTGCAACTCATCGTACTCCTGCAGACCCAGCGTACTCCTGCAGACCCAGCGCCCAGAGCTGCGCAAACACGCCCGCCTTGCTCCACTCCTGGAAGCGGCGATGCGCCGCGCTGCTGGAGCAGCTGCCGGTGGCGCGCAGGGCGTTCCACTGGCAGCCGGTGCGCAACACGAAGCAGATGGCAGCCATGGCCCGGCGGTCATCGACGCGGGGGCGGTGGCAGCCCAGCGGATGCGCCGGTCGCGGCGGCAACAGGGGCTGGATGCGCTCCCAGAGGGCATCCGGCATGCCCCAGTACCGCGGTTCCTGCACGCCACTGCTGCGGTTTGTGCTGTCCATCACGGCCCCCGCTGCCCCCGCTGCCTCCGTTCTCCCTCCAGTCTCGCAGCTCATCACCTATCGGGATAGGATCTTAGTCGGTTGACCGGTCGTCCTTATCCAAGAGACCCTCGCCACGTGCATTGGATTCGTGAACTGGCGGGGATATTGACTCCCGTACGAGCACATCGCGCCTATAACTACGCCGTCCTCGATTTCACAATGAAGGTCTGTACGTTGCGCGAGCCACGATGCATCGCATGTCCGATTCGGTCACATTGCGCACACGGCTCTCAACTCAGTTCACTACCAAGCGGACAGCTATAGCCTTGGCATCAAGGCCACCATGTGGCTACCGTCGGAAACTGCATCAGATAAAAGGACAAATGGGCATTTACGTGTATTTAGAAGAGCCGCAGCTGGAGCTGCTCGCGCAGAAGCTCGGTGTGCAGGTCGTCCAGAGAGAAACGGTAGAGACAGCGCCGCTCGCCGATGCGGGTGATGGCGATTTCATTCGGTCGGAGCCGCAGGTTCGGGTAGCCCTGCTCATCCTCGAAGCCGTAGGCGTAGCCGCCAATCTGGAGACAGTAGTCGGGGCCGTAGCGGCGTGGCCGCGGGCGCTGGATTGGAGTGATCGGTCGTACTGGCGCGGCGAGCAGGCGGATGGCGTACTTGCGGTCGTAGCCAGTGGCGGCGACGAACTCGTCGAGGATCTGGATCTTCTGCTTGCGCTTCGCCTCCCGATAGCGGGGCCCGACTCGGGCCACAAGCTCGCGTTTGGCCTGGAAGCTCATGCCTGTCCTCACTCCTGCTGTCCCCTCCGCTGATCGTTTGAGCCAGCGTTGGGTGACATCGTTCGTGAGGCAAGCGGGCCAGCTCAGGAGCTTTTCCTGTGAGGCAACGCGCCGGCAGCGCTAATTGTCGTTAGACAGCGGGGCTAACGGTTATGGTATGGGTGACCTGACGCCTTGCTGCTGGACGCGTGCCCGGTACAATGCCAGCATCGTGACCGATGAGCTGAACGGAGGGCGAGACGGTGGCAATTGTCGCGGTCTTCGAAGGACCGACGTTGACGCAGGAGCAGTACGAGCAGTCCATCAGCAAGCTGACCGGCGGCAAAGCCCGGATGGAACGCCCCGCGGACTGGCCGGTCGCGGGGCTCCTGGCCCATATTGCCGGGCAAGGCCCGCACGGCTTTCGTGTGGTCGATGTCTGGGAGTCCGAAGCGGCGTTCCAGCGCTTCGGCGAGCTGCTGCTGCCGGTCTTGCAGGAGGTCGGTGTCGAGGGGGAACCGGAGGTCTACCCGGCGCACACGTTCGTGTCTGCGTGAAGGGCCCTGGGCGAGGTGCTCAGCAAGGGTCGCCGTAGCGTACGACGGTGTCCGTTTCGTGCGGCGACCCCTTTTCGCGTGTAGGTCGCACATCCTGTCAGCATGTTGAAAAAGGACCCTACCCGCCTTTTCCGTCGGGTCGAGAACTGCCTTCGGGAAGTCAGCGTACGGTCGTAGCGGCCTTCCGCCGCCCTACCGTGAGGTATCCGACAAAGGTAGCCGTGAGTCGCGGCGAGG
>DATGEP010000399.1:0-1061 GCA_035310125.1 Ktedonobacterales bacterium | reverse complement strand
CGACAAGGCGGAGGCGCTGCCAATCCTGCGCGAGCTGGGCGCTGCCGGCTATCGCTTCTACGCGACGCCCGGCACGGCGCAGATGCTGGCAGAGGCGGGGCTGCCCGTCGAATCCGTGGGACGCATAAGCCAGGGCGATACAGCGATCCTCGCGCGCATCCGCGACCACACCATCCGCCTCGTCATCAACACGATTACTGGCGGGCGCGGTCCCATCCGCGAAGGCATCGAGATTCAGGACGGCTTCCAGATTCGCCGCGCCGCTGTCGAAAGCGGTATCCCTTGTCTCACTTCGCTGGATACTGCCCGCGCCGTCGTGGCTGCGCTGCGTGACACGAGCGGCTACGCGGTGCTGCCGCTGGCGGTGTATCGGGAAGGGTGAGTCTGCGGGCGCGTATAATAGACGCGGGAGGCGACATGCCATGACACGCACATTCACCGCATACATCGAATACGATCCAGAGACGAAACTCTACGTTGGTATCGTGCCGGGGATTGTCGGCGCACATACGCAGGGTGCAACACTCGATGAGCTGCGGAATAACCTTCGCGAAGTGCTGGAGTTATGTTTGGAGCAGTTGGTACCGGCACGAGCGGAGGGCTTCCAACGGGGAATGGACAGTCTCTGACTGGCCGCGATCATCGAAGACAAAGAGGCGTCTCCGGTAGGCGCTGAAGAGCGCTCGTCTGGCATGATTGCGATCAGATACAGGAGCGGGTATTCGGCACGGCGCCCTTTGCTTGAATAGACATTGCCAGCCGTTCTAGCATCACGGCAGTGAGCAAGAAGCCGCCATGCACACGGTGCAACGTCACATCCTCACGCATTGGCCTACCCGATCATCCTGCAACCGGCACTTGTCGCCGGTCCATATCTCCGCATACACTCTGCGCGTCCAATGTAGCTCAGACGAAGGAGGTATCGAACGATGTGGGTTGAGCCGGTGACGCTGGTGGGCGAGAACGTGCGGCTGGAGCCGCTGGAGCTTGCGCATGCGGAGGCGCTGTATCTCGCGGGTCAGCATCCGCGCATCTGGGACTATATGCCGGTGGACCCAAGC